>JAIPFI010000069.1 GCA_021736705.1 Methylococcaceae bacterium
AAAAAAATCCATGAATTAGAAATCTAATGTATTTTTTTACAGAAACAAAAAAGGGCTATCTAAATAAATAGATAACCCTTTTGTTTGTATGGCGTCCCCAGGGGGGTTCGAACCCCCGTTACCGCCGTGAAAGGGCGGTGTCCTAGGCCTCTAGACGATGGGGACTAAGACTATTAATGCAAATGATATTGCTATCATTTTCCGAAGTAACATAAAACAGCTTTTTCAAGCTGAAAAACTCAATTCCTATGCGTTTTAAATTGGCGTCCCCAGGGGGGTTCGAACCCCCGTTACCGCCGTGAAAGGGCGGTGTCCTAGGCCTCTAGACGATGGGGACTAAGACGTTTATAACTAAAAAACTTGGTGGAGCCAGGCGGGATCGAACCGCCGACCTCAACACTGCCAGCGTTGCGCTCTCCCAATTGAGCTATGGCCCCTTAGTTAAGTCCGCTCATTATATACCGTTTTTCGCGGCTGTCTAGCTATTTTTCTCTTTTATGTGATTTATTGCACGCTCAAGACGTTTTAACGTCTTTTCTCGCCCCAATAAAGACAAAGTAACATCTATTGATGGTGACATGGCTGTACCACAAACTGCCACTCGCAAAGGCTGTGCAACTTTACCTAATTTAAGCTCTAAATCTTCGGCTGTTTGCAAGACCGCTTCATGCAATACCTCTCCTTGCCATTCAGTTAGGGCATTAAATGCATTCAATAAAGCTTGCAATGCCTCAACGGTATCTGATTTAAAGTTTTTCTTAGCTGCTTTTTCATCATATTCAGTAAAATCTTGATAAAAATACAAGCTAGCATCAGCCATCTCAACCAATGTTTTACAACGCTCGCGTTGCGCTTTAACTAGCTCCACCAAAGCTGGACCTTGTGTTGCCACATCTATACCGCGTTGCTGCATATGCCATTCAAGATGCTTAGCAACCAATTCAGGCTCACTATTCATAATATATTGATGATTAAGCCATAATAATTTTTCAGTATTGAATGCAGAAGCTGAAACATTCACCTGACTCAATTCAAACAGCTCAATCATTTCTGCCCTGCTAAAAATCTCTTGATCGCCATGCGACCAACCTAATCTGACTAAATAATTTAATAGGGCTTCAGGCAAATACCCTTCATCACGATATTGCATAACACTAACAGCGCCATGTCGTTTAGATAATCTCGCGCCATCACTGCCCAGTATCATAGGTAAATGTGCATAATGCGGCAACTCTGCACCAAGGGCTTTTAAAATATTTATTTGTCTTGGCGTATTATTCACATGATCATCACCACGCACCACATGAGTGATACCCATATCCATATCATCAACCACAACCGTTAAGTTATAAGTTGGCGTGCCGTCTGTACGGGCAATAATCAAATCATCTAGCTCTTTATTGGCAACAACAATTTTACCTTTAACCAAATCATCAATAACCACTTCACCTTCTTCAGGATTGCGGAAACGAATCACGCGATTTAATTCAGCCTTATCTTCAGAGTGTTCACGGCATTTACCGTTATAGCGTGGCTTTTCTTTATCCGCCATTTGCTGTTCACGCAAAGAATCCAGCTCTTCTTTAGAACAGTAACAATAATAAGCATCACCTTGATCTAATAATTGCTGAATAATTTCTTTATAGCGGTCGAAGCGATGCGTTTGATAAAAAGGCCCTTCGTCATAGTCTAAATCTAACCAGGCCATACCCTCCAAAATTGCATCGACAGATGCTTGTGTTGAGCGCTCCAAATCAGTATCTTCGATACGTAAAACAAAGGTTCCGTTATTTTTTTTGGCATATAACCAAGAAAATAAAGCAGTACGTGCACCGCCTACGTGCAAATAGCCTGTCGGGCTAGGGGCAAATCGTGTTTTTACACTCATAGTTCTCTTATTTATTTCTGTCTTAAAATCTATCTTAAAATTCGTTTGGAATATTCTACAGGAATTTGTTTCAATGACACTGAGTCACATGCTCTTTAATCATTAAAATCTATACCATTTTTACCTAGTCATTCCAACCTAACTGATGCATAAAACCTAATTTTGACCTATATCCAAAAATCACTCGCCTCTACTTTCTTATATCAGTGCGAACTAATTTTATTTCTTTGTTTAATATAAAATTCAAATAGTTACAAAAATACGTATAAAGCTTATACTTATTTTCAAATTGTAATAACTTGATTTATAAAGCGTTATATTTTAATGCGTTTACCTTAGTTTTTATATTAAAAATAGCATCCCCATAGATATTTGAATTTATCATTAATAATCAACCGGTTGATTATTATCATTCCTCGCTTAAACTAATTCCGCAAGCCATTATTCCATGCGGAACACACATTTTATAATGTTGCTTTCAAAAAAAAATAAAACTGTTAGAATTAAACTTTACTTTAATGTTTTTAGGAAGAAATATGCTTAAGAAAATCATAATCCCTGCTATATCCATCACGGGCGTTGCTTTACTGTCAGGTTGTGCAACTCAAGCAACCTCATATCCGAGCTTTAGCGCCTCTCCTGTTGGACAAGACAGCTCAACAGTGGCTTTCAAACAAAAGACCAACACCATGTTTGTTGTCCTAGATGCGTCTTCATCTACTGCCGAAGTTTTTGATGGAAACTCTTCAGGTGACACTAAATTCAATGTAGAAAAACAAATTTTACACAACATCAATAAATCTATCCCACAAGGCATTAAACTGTCTTCAGGTCTACGTACTTTTGGTTTTAGTTTTGATTCATGTTCCAATAATCTTGAACAAGAGGTCAGCAGTTATTCACCTAGCGCATTTCAGGCTAGCCTTGATAACGCGCAATGCGCTATTGGTGGATCGCCAATGGAAAACGCGCTATCTGATGCAGCGACCGATCTTGAGAACGCTCCTGGCAACATTGCTTTATTAGTTGTTAGTGATGGTCATCAAATATCGTCACGAGCATTAACAGCGGCACAAGAACTAGAAGATAAATTTGGTGATCGCTTATGTGTCTACTCTGTTTGGGTCGGCAACGAAGATGAGCAAGCAGGCAGAAACTTCTTACAAGGCTTATCTGGTATTGCGGGCTGCGGAACTGGCGTAAGTGCTACGGAACTAAACTCTAGTCCTGCAGTTGCTTCCTTTGTTGAAAGTATATTATTTGACAAATCAGCACTAACACCTAGACCGAGACCTATCGCAAGAGTTGATGTTGATACTGATGGTGATGGCGTTATTGATCGCAAAGATCAATGCCCCAATACACCTAAAGGCGCACATGTTAATTCAGTAGGCTGTTGGTCATTTAATAATGTTGAATTCGCTTTCAACAAAGCAGAAATTCAACCTCAATATGCCCCATTATTTGACAATGCAGTACAAGTTTTACAAAATAACCCAAGCATGACAGTACTACTTGAAGGCCATACCGATAGCCGCGGCACAGCAATTTACAACCAAGGTTTATCAGAACGTAGAGCATTGGCAGTTAAAAATCTTTTAGTTAACAAAGGTATTAAGTCTAACCGTTTAACTACCAAAAGTTTTGGTGAGTCAAGACCTATTGCAACTAATGATACAGAAGCTGGACGCGCAGAAAACCGTCGCGTAGACTTCACTGTTACCAGAAGATAATTAAACCAACTAGCCGACAACAAAAAGCCCCTCTTACTTTTCTTTTAATAGTAAGAGGGGCTTTTTTATGCCTTAAATCCCAAATTTAATACTAACGATTGCTTTATCTGGCATCATGTTCGGCTGTTTCGCTCCTTATGCCGCCGTTCAAAATGAGCATCTTATCTATATTTTATTTCTATCATTTAGACCGAAAAAGCCCCCGAATATCTAATTTATTTTTATTTACCAATAGAGAACGCGTGCCTTCTCACCGTTTAATGCCAAGAAAAATACAAGACCTTACTTGCTTCATTATCTTTTACGTTAACTCAACTTCTAACTTTAATCACGGTTACCCCCCCCATATAAGGCTGCAATACTTCAGGAATATTTATATTCCCTTCAGCGGTTTGATTATTTTCCATTACCGCAACTAAAGTACGACCTGCCGCCAAACCCGAACCATTTAAAGTATGCACTAACTCTGGCTTAGCTGTTTCAGGGTTACGCCAGCGTGCCATTAATCGCCGTGCTTGAAAATCTTTAAAGTTACTGCATGAGGAAATTTCTCTAAATGCATCTTGCCCCGGCAACCAAACTTCTAAATCATAGGTTTTAGCCGAAGAAAAACCCGTATCACCCGCGCACAATAAAACTTTACGATACGGTAAGTTTAACTTTTGCAATATAGCTTCTGCGTGTGCTGTTAAGTCTTCATGCGCTTGCTCAGACTCGCTTGCTTTAACCACTTGCACTAATTCAACTTTTTCAAACTGATGCTGACGAATTAAACCGCGCACATCGCGACCGTAAGCACCCGCCTCACTGCGAAAACACGGCGTATGCGCGACCATCTTCATGGGCATATCGGCATTATCAATAATCTCATTACGCACGATATTTGTCACCGGCACTTCAGCGGTTGGAATTAAATATAAATCCGGATCAGAGCTTACTTTAAACAAATCATCAGCAAATTTAGGTAACTGACCTGTGCCATACAAACTATCGGCATTAACAATATAAGGCACATAAGTTTCTTCGTAACCATGCTCAGTTGAGTGCGTATCTAACATAAATTGAATCAAAGCTCTTTGTAAACGAGCAATACTACCTTTCAATGCAACAAAACGCGCACTGGTAATTTTTGCCGCGACTTCAAAGTCCATGCCTTTGTGCAATGCACCCAAATCAACATGATCTCTGACTTCAAAATCAAATTTAGGTAATTCACCCCAACGACTGATTTCAACATTATCATCTTCACTTTTACCGGCCGGTACGGAAGCATCCAGAATATTAGGTAAACTTTCCATTAACGCCTGCATTTGCGCCTGCACGCCAGCAAGCTCATTCTCAGCTTCTTTCAGTTGATCACCAAAACCCTGCACTTGATCAAGTAAAGGCTGGACATCTTCACCTTTCGCTTTGGCTTGGCCAATCGCCTTCGAGCGAGAATTACGTTCATTTTGTAATTCTTGCGTTTTAACTTGAATCGCTTTACGTTTATTTTCTAAATCAGTATAAAAATCAGCATCAAAATCAATAGCTCGTCTTTTTAATTGCACTTGTACAGACTCAAGATCTGATCTAAATAATTGCGGGTCTAACATGTTAATTATTACCTTTTAGTTTTTAATTAGGATTAAGAAATAATCTTTTTGCTTTAAATATGCGCCGTAGCAGGCCAGCTTACAATATGCTTAAGATCTAACTTAGCTTTAAGCATGGTAATGATACTTGCTATCTTTTCTGGCTCATCATGAAATTCAATAATAATCGGTAGCGCCAAGGATAAACTCAATAGCGATGAGGTATGCAATTCCCCAGTCGAACCTATCCCTGCAATACCTCTGATTACCGTGACGCCAGCGACTTTCCCTTGCTGTAAAATTTCTAAGGTTTGATTTAAATGGTCATGACCTTCTAACGTATAAACACGCGCTATTGTGACTTGCCTTTGACTCATAATTGCTTACCTACCAACAAACTTATCCACAAAGAAAACAAACAAACCAAGGTATTAGCTAAAAATACGCCCAGCATTAAATTTACATGCGTTTTTATGGAAAATCCACCTTCAATCAGATACAGGATCAAGTACAAGCCTGATAAAGTAATAAATAGACCCACTAAAACGACAGCAATAGCAACTTTATATTCTTCAATAATATCAACTTTCTGCATTAAAGTAGTCGCTATTAGACCGATCAAAAAAATACCTATCGCATTAACCACCAGCAAGGCATAAGGAAACATCCATTCAGTGCCGCGCGCAACCCCACCCGAATACATAAATAGCGACCTTGCCATTAGCAAACCTATCCAGACTGCAAATAAACAAGCAAAAATGCTAATCGCTATATTTAAAAGCGCCTTAGATATATTGCCCTGCTCAAGCAAATAAATGGTTTCTAATGAAAAAGTAGAGAATGTGGTAAACGCACCTAAAAAGCCAACCAAAATAGCAGCACGATATTCAAGACTAACCGGAATACGCTGTAAAATTAAAGCTTCAGTCAATAAACCAATAAAAAAAGAGCCGATAATATTAACAGCCAACGTCCCATAAGGAAACCCTCGACCTAGCCACTGATACACTCCGGACGAAACTAAAAAACGCAGAACTGCGCCACCCGCCCCTCCAAAAGCAATAGCAATTAATGAGTTCATGCTAAGCCCAGATTAGATTTTAATAAAATGCTCACGATAATGTTTTAACTCTTCAATCGACTCAATAACATCTTGTAAGGCTTCATGAGTTTCTTTTTTCTTGAATGACTCTTTTACTTCTGGTGCCCAACGTGCCGCCAATTCCTTAATTGTCGAAACATCAATATTACGATAATGGAAAAATTCTTCTAACTGGCGCATGCGTCGATATAAAAAACGTCGATCTTGACCAATACTATTACCGCACATAGGTGAGGTACCCGCAGGCACCCATTGCTTTAAAAATTCAATGGTTTCCAGTTCTGCTTGCACATCATTAACCACTGAAGCTTTAACGCGATCAATCAGTCCGGATTTACCATGATGTTCTTGATTCCAGTCATCCATAGCCGCAAGTGCTGCATCACTTTGATGCACAGCCAGCACAGGGCCTGTCGCTAACACATTTAAGTTTTTATCAGTTACCACGGTGGCTATTTCAATAATTAAATCGTTATCTGAGTCTAAGCCCGTCATTTCCAAATCAATCCAGATAAGATTTTCCGCATTTTGAGTCATTTACTCAGTCCATATAATCATTTAAAGTTGCGGTAAATTGTAGCATTGGCTAATCTGTATAGCTAATGCTCAACTAAGCCCTTTTTTAACTCTTCAAATTTATCTATAAATGAATACTTTTACCTATATATTTTTAATCGCACTGGTACTCTCTTATTCCCTACAATTCTGGCTCTCTAAACGTCAAGCTAATTATGTACTCAGACATCGTAATCAAGTGCCCGAAGCATTCACAGAATCGGTCACTTTAGAAGCACATCAAAAAGCTGCAGATTACACCGTAGAAAAAGGCAGGTTAGGCGACATAGATAGCGTTGTCGGTATTGTTTTTTTATTACTACTCACACTGGGTGGCGGTATTAGCTTGATTTTTAACTTCTGGACGAGCTTCGAATTCTCAACCATTGCTACCGGAATAGCCTCATTAGCGACCATTTTTTTGCTAATGTCCTTATTTGAGCTACCGACGACACTGTATCAAACTTTCGTTATCGAAGAAAAATATGGCTTTAACAAAAGCACTATGAATCAATTCATCAAAGATCAACTCATGCAACTTGCTTTAGTTGCTCTCATTGGCCTGCCTTTATTAGCTTTAATTTTATGGGTCATGCAAGCCATAGGTGACACTTGGTGGGTCTGGACATGGGCTATTTTAATGAGCTTCTCATTACTTATGAGCTGGCTTTATCCCACCGTTATTGCGCCTTTATTTAATAAATTTACACCCTTAGAAGATGGCACATTAAAAGAGCGCATTAATCAGTTGCTCGACCGCTGCGGCTTCAGTAGCAATGGTATTTTCATTATGGACGGCTCAAAACGCTCAGGTCATGGCAATGCTTATTTTACTGGCATGGGCAGCAATAAACGTATCGTATTTTTTGATACGCTTGCTGAATCATTAGATGATGATGAAATGGAAGCCGTACTTGCGCATGAACTCGGTCACTTTAAGCGCAAACATGTTATTAAAATGCTAGTTGCTAGCTCGATTATGAGCCTGATTAGTTTAGGCGTTTTAGGTTGGTTAATTACTCAGGATTGGTTCTTTTCCGGCTTAGGCGTCAACACAGCATCTAATGCCGCAGCTTTATTGCTATTTATGTTGGTTTCACCCGTATTTACTACGTTTATGACACCGATTAGCGCTTATTTTCAGCGTAAATTTGAATTTGAAGCCGATGATTTTGCGGCCGAACATGCGCAAGCAAGTAAATTAATCAGTGGCCTAGTGAAACTATATAAAGAAAATGCCAGCACTTTAACACCGGATCCTTTATTTTCTGCTTTTCATTATAGTCATCCACCTGCCGCGATTCGAATTGCGCATTTAGATCCTAAATTATAATCACAAGTTAAACTTACAACACAAAGGCCACAGAGAATTCATTGTATCTTTTCTCTGCGGCCTTTGTGCTTTCTATAATGCAGTAAACCCACTTACCTATTCACATGACAGAACTTTATTCAGGCCTCGTTATTTCTCACCTAGGCCAAGGTATCGCAGTTGAAGTCAATAACGAAATCATCCTGTGCCAAACACGTAGAAAACTAGAAACCGTTGCCGCTGGGGATAAAGTTAAGCTTATTATTGTCGCGCCAGAACAAGGCCGGATCGAAGAACTTCTCCCGCGCCATTCACTCTTAGAACGGCCGAACAAAGGCAATAAAACGCGCCCTGTTGCTGCGAATATCGACCAGGTTTTTGTGGTTTTTGCTACAGAACCCTATTGTGACTTCTTGCTCATTGATCAGTATTTGGCTATCTGTGAAAACCGCAATATTGATGCTCTACTGATTTATAACAAAGCAGATTTAAGCGCATCGACAAGAATGGAAAACGAACTCGAAACGTATACCAAGCTTGGTTACCCGTTATTTCGTGTAAGTGCGCTAGATAATATCGGTATCGATCAATTAAAGCAGGCATTAACCGATAAAATTAATATCTTCACCGGCCAGTCAGGGGTAGGAAAATCATCGCTAACCAATTCACTTATTCCAGATAAAAATCTCAAAACCAATACGGTTTCTGAAATAACCAAACACGGCAGACATACGACAACCGCAGCGACGCTATATCACTTACCAGATGGTGGGGATTTAATTGATAGTCCAGGCGTAGCGATTTTTGGCTTAGCGGGACTTTCCGAAGGGCAATTAGCTTATGGCTTTAGAGAATTCCAAGCCTATTTAGATGAATGTCAATTTAATGACTGCAGCCATGCACAAGATAAAGGCTGTGCAGTACGTGCAGCAGTAGAAAGCGGCACTATTTCTGAAGTACGTTATCAGCGCTTTCTAAAGTTACGCGAAAAAATGTAGCGTTAAAATAACTCAATATCTGAATCGTCTTCAACCGACGTTTCTACATCCATATCTTCATAAAAAACCAGCTGATTACGACACCTGATCCTTTGGCATGATATAAAGCCTTGCCTGCACGATCTAATAAACTTGCTGGCAAGGCATGACTGTCAATATGCGTCACGCCGATACTCACAGTACCCCGCTCCACGGCTGGGAATTTGAATTGGGCAATGGTTTCTCTAAAACACTCAAAAACCTGATAAACAGCAAGCAGTTGCACGCCAAGTAATTATTCTAAATAGTAACCATGCCATTGGTTAAGGAGCTAAAAATCGCCTTGTCGCGCTAAAAACGCTCAAGCCTGCGCGCTGCAGTCATATTGCTCAGTATTCCATTACCCTGCTGGCCAGGTCATAGTACGACCACCTAATAAGTGCAAATGCAAATGATAGACCTCTTGTCCGCCTGCATTATTGCAATTAATCACAGTGCGATAACCTGCTTCAGCTATGCCCTCTGCTGCTGCAATCTGCGTAACAGTTTGCAATAAATGCCCCGCAAGTTTTGTGTCCTGCAAATCATTTAAGGTCGCTACATGCTGCTTAGGAATGACCAAGATATGAGTCGGTGCTTTGGGATGAATATCCCTAAAGGCAAGCACTTGCTCATCTTCGTAAACTACATCAGGCTGAATTTCGCCTACAACCATTTTACAAAACAAACAATCATTCATAACTCCATCCTATTCAATTTCACGACGCCCACTAAAAGCATGCGCTAAAGTACTGCTATCAATAAATTCAAGCTCACCACCAACAGGCACACCATGCGCAAGACGACTGACTTTTATATGATTAGCTAAAGCCATCTGAGCAATAAAATGTGCCGTTGCCTCCCCCTCAACTGTAGAGTTAGTTGCAAGAATCAGCTCCGTTATTTGCTGGCTCGCTAATTGCTGTTCAAGCTGATCTATGCCAATTTCGTCAGGACCAATACCATCTAAAGGTGATAATCGACCATTTAAAACAAAAAATACACCTTGATAATCGGTCGCTTGATTAATCACCCAAACATCTGCCGGACTTTCCACCACACAAACCACATGCTGATCACGTGTAGCGCTAGCACAAATACTGCATAATTCATGCTCCGTTAAAGTACGACACTTTTTGCAATTGCCTAATTTAACGACCGCTAATTGTAATGCTTTGGCTAAATTTTCTGCTCCACCACGGTCACGCTGAAATAAGTGCAATGCCATACGCTGTGCGGACTTGGGACCAACTCCTGGCAAACAACACAAGGCATCAATGACTTCAGTTAATAAGCCTTGTTTTTGCATACTTAGAATGGCATTTTAAATCCAGGAGGAAGAGGCATGCCAGCAGTGACATCACTCATTTTCTCTTTTTTTAATTTAGCAACCTTACGTACAGCGTCATTAATCGCAGCAGCGACTAAATCCTCTAGCATTTCTTTGTCATCACCCACTAAAGCATCATCAATAGAGACTTTACGCACTTCCCTTTTGCCCGTCATCAGAATACTAACCATGCCACCACCAGACTCTCCCGTTACTTCTAATCCCTCAAGCTCAGCTTGAGCTTTCTGCATGTCTTCTTGCATCTTCTGAGCTTGTTGCATAATATTGCCGAGTGCACCCTTCATTGAGTTCTCCTAATCATTATTTTGAATTGGCTCGATTGAACCAGGAATGACACGAGCATCAAAATTTGCTTTTAATGCCTGTATATTTTTATCGTTATCAATAGCATCAACAGCTTCCTGTTGACGATTAATTTTATCTTTTTGTATTTGCACGGCTGGGGTGTCGGCAACAACCACTTCTGTTTTAATCACTAATTTGAGCGGTCGAGCATAATAAGCTTGCACAGCGGCTTGTAATTTTTCTTCTGAACGAATACTTTTAATTTGCGCCTGCCTAGGATCTAGAATCAAGCGGCATTGTTGCTCATCAACGCCCTCTAAAATACAATTATTCGCCAATTCTCGAGTTAGTCCAACAATATTCATCGCTGCAACAATTTCATGCCACGATTGCCCTTCTCTAGGCGCTATGGCTTGATCCTGAGTAACTAATGGCTCTGGCTTGGACGGCATGACTGCTGATTCAATAGCTTTTGCTGCAGGCCTAACCACTACCCCTGGCACCATAGCTAAAGATGGCTTTTGCACAATAGTTGGAGCGATTTGTTTCACGCTTGCACTATTCTTTTGCGGGTTAAACGCAAGCATTCTTAGCAAAATCATCTCAAAGCCAGATCTCGGATCCGGCGATAAGTCTAAATCTTTTTGCCCCATTAAGGCAATTTGATAATAAAGCTGTAATTCCTCAGCCGAAAACAATTGGCTTAGCTCTCGTAACATATCCGCATCATCATCGGATTCTGCTATAGCAGGCGCTACCTGAACTAGCGCTAAACGGTGTAAAACATGTAATAGTTGCTGCAATACACTGGCAAAATCAGGCGTTAATTCAGCCATTTCTTTGACCTTATGCAGTACGCTTTCGGCATTATTTTCCGCTAAGCTACGCAGTAAATCCTCCACGGGTTGCTGAGCAATCGTACCTAGCATATGACTGACCGTTTCCGTACTGATCACATCATTACCATAGACAATAGCTTGATCTAATAGACTCAAACCATCACGCATACTGCCGTCAGCTGCACGCGCCAATAAACGCAAAGCACTTGTTTCAAATTCGATTTTTTCCTCACCAAGAATATAAGCCATTTGCTCACTAATTTGACTGATTGACAGACGCTTTAGATTAAATTGCAAACAACGGGATAAAACAGTGACGGGGATTTTTTGTGGGTCAGTCGTCGCCAACAGGAACTTAACATGCTCGGGAGGCTCTTCCAAGGTTTTGAGTAAAGCATTAAAACTATGCCCTGAGAGCATATGTACTTCATCAATTAAATAAACTTTGTATTTTCCACTATTCGGCGCGTATTGCGCGTTATCTAATAAATCACGCGTATCTTCGACTTTAGTACGAGAGGCTGCATCAACTTCAATTAAATCAAGAAAACGCCCTTCATCCAGAGCTGTGCAAACAGCACAAACCCCACAGGGATTATAATCTTGAAGATTTTCACAGTTGATTGCTTTTGCTAAGATTCTAGCAATAGTGGTTTTTCCTACACCGCGAGTGCCTGTAAATAAATAAGCATGGTGTAAACGATTGTGTTGTAAAGCATTAATCAGTGATTGACTAACATGCTCTTGACCAACAATTTCAGTGAAATTATGTGGACGCCATTTTCTAGCGAGAACCTGATGATTCATGGCTGCGTGGTAGATTTTTAGATTGGGCGGCTACCATGCCAGCCACATCTCGGCACACGAATCTTCTGCTACCGTTGCTCCCTTCCGGGCCTGGCGGGGTTAACAGAATATCGTTGCGAGAGGACCGACACAGTAACCATAATGTCGACAACCACTAGCGTTGAAGAAGGCCTATTATGAGTTATCTTTTTTAGAATTTCAAGGAGAAATTTCTTTAATTACAAAACATCAAAACTAACAAGCACATAGATTAACATCCTCAAAAAAAACACCGTGGTTGGTGCAGCATATTGTGGCATTTAACTCATCTCATCGTGCAAAACTCAATTCAACACGCCGGTTTTTGGCTTGCCCTGCTCGCGTTCGGTTACTTGCAACAGGCTTCTTTGCTCCATAGGCCCGTACAATCAATTTATCTTCCGGCACACCTTGAGCCTGCAAATAACGCTTAATTATTTCACCTCGCTTTTGCGTTACCTCATGGTTAATGACCTTCTGCCCCATAGCATCGGTGTGACTGTTAATAACCAATGCTTGTGTTTGATGCTGCATATATTGGGCTACCAAGTCTAAGCGCTGCTTTTCCTTAGTTGTTAAATGAAAACTACCTTTATTAAACCAAAACATTTTTAAAGCATCAGGACCAAACACATGCACACGAAATATTTTGTCATTACTGCCCAAATCTGTGCTTAAAACTCCAGACTGCACAGTGATGCGTGATTTATTCAGCCCTTGCCTTACCAGTAAATCAACAATACTTTTCGCTCTAGGCTGAAATAATTTCGCATCTGCATTACCTATACTTTGCGTATCACTGACTATCACTAAGTTGGTATCTTGCATTACCTGCATGTACTGAACTATTTTCTCAACTAGCGCAAAATCTTGCTTATTAACTTGCCTACTGGTCTCAGAAAAATAAAATACCTTATCTTGTAAAGAGGCCATCGCATAAGGTAACAACTGCTGCCTACAAGCAACAAACTGAGTATACGCGGCAGGAAAATTAACCGCAGAAACAGTCACTTTTACTTGCTCAACAGGCTTTTCTTGATAAGTATTTACATAAGTAAAAGTAGGAAAGTCTGTGCTTAGCAAAACATTAATCATCGCTTCAGCATCAACACCAAAAACTGAGAGATATTGCGACTGGGGTCGTTGCTCTATATAAACAGGGTAGTTTTTTAAATGCGTAAATTCATGACGCCATGGTGCGGGCAATGCAGATAAGCTAGCCTTACTAACAACAAATCCTTGATTGCGCGCTTGATAAACACCAAATTGCAAAGGCTCTGCTGGACGTAGAGAAAAAAACGCTTCACCATAATTTGGGATTGCTTGGATTAAATCGCACGCCGCCTTACTCGACTTAGTTTCCCAGAAAGCATCTAAGATATCAGCCGAGTATTCCACCGCCAAAAGAGGCCGCTGCATAATAAATAAACAGACAAAAAGAAAAGTAAGTGGATATTTAAACATAGTAATAACCTCATCAGATAGTCAGGTTATCGACCTAGCAGATTTTTTATTGAATGTAATGGCACATTAATTGGAGCGACTTCCATGCACTTTGATTAATAAAGCGGCCTCTTCTCGACTTAATCCACAGTCTTTAATTAACTCTTGCGCACTAGCGCCAGCTCGAACTCTTTGAATCACGCTATGATAAGGCGATACTTCTGACTCTTTCTGCTCGTAATCACCTAATTTATCAAGTAAATCAGCTAGCTGTTCAGCACTGTTAGCAATACGCGAATCAACCTTAACGGCAGCCAAACATAGCCCTGCAATATCTTTAGTCATACTGTCGATTTGTTCGGTTAAAACCTGATTAACCTTTTTTAATTTTCGCTGTTCCAATGCCAACCATAACAAACCTAAACCCAGCAAAGAAAAACACAAAGCAACAATAATGAGTAAATCAGTATTCATCAAACAACCTCATCAATATGCTGTACATAACCCGCATCTTCATCTAGTTGTTCTTGTTTTTTTTCTGATTGGGAGTTCGCGTTCTGATTATTTTTCCGATCTTCATCACGGTGATTTTTAACTGGTTTGGCAATAGGAGTTGTCGAGGGAATCGGCTCAATATTAATCATGACTTACTCCCTTGCCTTAACAAGTATCGCATAAAAAAATATCCGCCCCATCATAAGTTGCGTTGCCTTAAAACATATCTAATTCTTCGTTTTCTTCATCACTCAAAAATTTATTAAGATCAACTAAAATCAATAATTCATTATCCCTGCTGGTTACACCCTGTATATATTTCGAACTTTCATCATTGCCAACATTCGGTGCGGTCTCAATATCAGAGGCTCTTAAATCAACCACTTCCGCTACACTATCCACCACAATGCCTATAATATGCTGATCTGTTTCAATAATCACAATGCGCGTCGCCTCATCCTGATCTTTAGACATCAAACCAAAGCGATTACGCGTATCAATAACAGTAACAACATTGCCACGTAAATTAATGATACCTAAAACATAAGACGGCGCGCCAGGGACAGGAGCTATCTCAGAAACCCTTAAAACTTCCTGCACCTG
>JAIPFI010000070.1 GCA_021736705.1 Methylococcaceae bacterium
ATCTAAAATCGAATCAAACATTAAGATAAGAATAAAGATAATCACAAATTTTTTACTGATTCTAATCAGCATTTCTGCATCTGTTTCGATTTTCTTAGTATTTTGTTTTTTAGTTATGACGGGCGGATTAGGGGGAGTTAATTCGCTATTCGACTCATTGTTTAAACTGATTGTCATTGTCAATTATCCAAGTAAATAAAAATTACACGCTCAAGTTAAGAGTTTGTTATTTCACTGTATCTAATAATTTTTCAGAAAGATTATTTTTTATATTTTCCAGGCTATTAATTAAAAAGCTTTTATCTTCTGTGCTTAAAATAGCCAATATTTCATCTTCGATAGTGTCTGTAATTTGCCATAAAGCAGCCATAATAGGAAGTGCTTTAGGCATTAATTCTAGGCGATAAGCGCGCCTGTCATCACTATCTTTATTGCGCCTAACTAAACCAGCCGTTTCTAGTAAATCAATTTGTCTTGCTAAGGTAATAGGTTTTACTTCTAAAATTTCAGCCAAATCCACTTGCCGACAATTTTTATTTTCGGAAAGGTGTACTAAGGCTCGCCACTGAGCATGAGTAAGACCAAAGCTTTCTGCATTTTTATTAAAACGCTGACGGATGGTATGACTGATTTCGTAGCTAAGGAAGCCGAATTTTGAGTACATAAGGGAATAAGTCATAAGTGATATAGTAAGTAAGGGGTATTATATATCTTAGTTATTATAAATAAAGTATTCGATGTGAAACGGATTGTTTATTAACAATAAATAATCTAAAACGTGAAATTACTTCATTTTTTTTCACTCGTTATTGGAGTTACTTTACCTTTATCAGCCAGTAAAATAATATCTGCTAAACCTTGAAAAATACCGTGTTCCACAATACCGGGTGTAGCATTAAGTAAATTATTAAGTGCTGTTGTTGATAACTCAGCATTAAAGACTAAATCAAGCACCAGATTACCGCAGGACGTGACAGCGAGACCAGAACCTGTCTCGCGTAAGCTAACTTGTGCCCCTGCATTACGCATTTTGTGTTGTACTAATTGCCATGCAAAAGGTAGTACTTCTGCAGGAATTGGAAAGTTATCCCCGATATGCTGAACTTGCTTAGATGAATCAATTAATACGATAAATTGTTCAGCGGCTTCAACTAATAATTTTTCTTTTACTAAATCAGAGCCTCGACCTTTGAGTAAAGTCATATCGGGTGCAACTTCATCGGCACCATCGACATACATATCAAGTTTCTCAATATGTTCAATAGCAATAAGAGGCAGTCCTAAGTGTTGCGCGTTTAGTTGACTAACGAGAGAGCTGGCGACAACGGTTATTTTTAAGTTTTCTTGTTGATAACGTTGCGCTAGAGCTTCGATAAAGCAATTCGCCGTAGAACCTGTACCTAAGCCAATTGTCATGCCATTTTGGACATAATTCAGCGCATATTGAGCAACAACTTGTTTATCATTCATAAATTTTGTCCTATAAATTTTGATAACGATTCATATCAAATAATCCGGCGTCTAGTCCGCGCATTTTTTTATGCTCGGCATTAAACCAATCTAATGTTTCCCAAATTTTGGGGTTATTACGGCGTATACCAAATTGTGCATAAAAATCGGCTTGAGATTCTTTGCTTTGTGCGTTGCTTAAGGCACTCATAAATTTATCTAAATCTTGTTCTGCCACACTAAAGAAAAAATTAGGATAACTGCCGATAAACCCGGGCACAACAGTGAGTGTGTCTTTTTCTGGCGCTGCGCGATAAGCTTCGGCCAATATATAGGCAACATTACTGAGATCTTTATTGTGAATTAAGCTATAAACGCGGTCGTTTGAGTGTTGCATTTTTACTCTTAAAAAGGCTAATTCAGGGAGTGTGCTAATTTGTTTACCTTTTAGTTGGCCTAATTGACGCATGATTTGATCAACGTAATTAATACATGCTTCTTGCTGGCATTCCTCTGACCAACGTGAAGGAACTAATGCTTCGCTTAAATAGCTTTTAACTTGCTTAAAGAAATCAGCTTTAGTATCAGTCTGAGTGAATTGCACCGCAGTTTTAAATTCTAAATTCAATAAGTCCTCCTTCATTCGACCATTCAGTAATCCCTGATACCAATCGTTATAAATTGCGAGTCGTTTATTGGGGGGTAAAAAGCGTAAAAAATTATATTCGCCATCACGACGTAAAAAATCCATATAGGTACGCGAGGCTAATTGATGTCCTGCCGATCCATAAACATTAAAACCTGCGACCAATAAATAATGGATACGTTCAAACAAAGGATAATCTAAAACCCAAGCGGTTTTGGGCACATCGCCGATTAATCCTTGTTCGACCGTCGCGCTATCAAAATGACGAAAGACGGTAAGTGCCGCATTTTTATTCGAGCCATCGCCATTCCAAATATTTTCTAAGCTAAATCCCCCGTCATTCTGAAAAGTCGCCTGAAGAAATTGAGATTTTTTGTTGAGATAATCTTTGGCATAAGCATCATAATCCGTCCAACCCAGCAAGCTTATCTGGTCGCCGTCTTTTCCCGGTAAAAATAAAATTTTATTATTTTCGCTGTAGTATTTGTCAGCAATGTCTTGATAAGGATGCACGGGGTTAAAAAATAATACCCAGAAATGATCTTGTATAACATTTAAAGCCAGTTGTCCTCGACAAACAGGTCCTTTAATAAAGCCAGATACAAAATATTGCGCATCATCTAATAGAAATTGATATTTAATCGGATTGGGAATAGCGGCAAAAGTGTTAAGTGGATTTGCCCCGGCTTCTGGACTGTAAGAGGGGAGTTCTGTCACTGTAAACTTATGGGCAAAGAATAATTGTTCATAGCGTTGGCGGCGCTGTGGGCTAAACTCATAAATGAAATGTGTTTTATCCACAATAGTATGCAATACAGGGCGCAGACGATAATAAAAGCGGGCTACTTGTGGGTCATCGTAGGGTCTGACGGTGTTAATTTCTTCAATAGCTTGTCCCGGTGGAGTTTTTGAGCGGACTAATTGATAGAATTCATTGTCAGCATGGTTTTTGAAATGAATATGACCAATAAATAAATGTTCATAAATATACCGTGATACTAACTGTTGCTTTAATGAGTTTGCATTAAAAAAGTTTTCCCATTGCTTAATGGCTTGCTTTGCCGCTGTGGATAACTTAAATTTTTGATCGTTTTTAGCGCCCTGTTCTAACCAAGTTAAAATCGTGTGTTCTTGGCTTAAGTTTAAACCAGGTAAGGCGTAAGGCATTCCCCATTGTGGATGTTTATTAGCAAACTCAGCATATTCATCTATGTTAGGGCATTCAAACTTGTCATCCAGACTGAAGTGGTATTGATCTTCTTCGAGTTTGCTTCGCTCGGTTAATGGAAAGCGACGTTTTTGCAGTAGCATTTGTGCTAATACTGAATTATCAATACTCGCAATAGCTGATTCCTCGCGTTCATTAATGACGGGAAAAAAGTATTTATCGCGCCATTCTTGAGTGTTCGTTGCATCAACAAATAATCGGGTAGGAGAGGCTACGATTAAACGTCCACCATCATAAACCGGCTGTTTACTGCTGCCGCGTTCTAGTCCCGTAAAAGAGCTGAGTTTTAACTGACAAGGGGAATCGTAACAAGCATGGCAAGCAGTGCAGCGTGCATCGAGGATGGGCTTGACATCGTTGTTATAAGATATTTGTCCTTGTGCAAGTTGAGAGATTGTTCTGTCTCTAGGGTGTGATGAGCCGTAGAGATGCTGATAATCCTTCACTTGATAAGCCGCTGTACAACCAGCGATACATATAATAAAACTGCACCAAATTACGATTTTTTTCATTATTTTTAACCTATATAAACTATTGCCGGCTCTGTTTAAGGACTGCCAGTGCTTCATTTGCTAAACTTCTGGGTTATTTCATAAAACACAGTTAAACACATGGACTCTGCTTCATTCATTATTATTAAATTCTTGATCACTTTCTCTATTAAGCCAAGCCATAAATAATTCATAACCAAGCGCGAGAATAATTGCCCCAACGAATAAGCCGAGAATACCAAAAAGCAGCATACCGCCAATAGCACCAAGTAAAATAACCAAGGTAGGCGTTTCCATTCCACGCCCCATCAATAAGGGTTTTAACAGGTTATCACTTAAACCAATAAGTACACTCCAAAGGGTAAATATCACGGCAGGTATTGTGGCGGTAACAGAAAAGACATAAATGATAACGGGGAGAAGTACAATTAAGACGGGTAGTTGTGCTACAGCCAGCACCAAAATAATAAGCGTCCATAAACCCCATCCCGGTACATTCATGATAGACATACCAATGCCGCCTAAAGTTGCTTGAATAACCGCAACACCTAATACGCCGAGAGTAACACTGCGAATCGTTGCTGTGGCTAATTCAGTAAAATGCGGCTCCTGCTCTTTCGTTGTTAAGCGTGAAATAATTTTTACGGTCGTGGCATGAGATCCTTGAGCATTCGCCAAAAATACACCAGAAATAATAATGGAGAAAATAAATTGCAAGATACTTCCGCCTATCCCAGCGATTGCTGAGAAAATGGCTTCTCCCACTTGTTTAATTTCTGGAAAATATTGCTGTAGTGTTACTTTAATATTACTTGAAGCTTGATTCCAGGAATCATAAATTTTTTCACCGACTAAAGGCCATTCACTCACACTTTTATTCGGTGGAGGAATAACTAAGTTTCCTGCTTTAAAGCTTTGCGCAAGATGGGAGGATGTTTCTACTAATGAGCCTGAAACCATTAACAATGGGCCAATTAATAAAGATAAGGCAAAGAGCGTATAAAATATTGCGGCTAAATTATTGCGTCTACTAAGCTCAAGGGGCAATTTCTTATACAGTGGAAAAACTGCTACCGCAATAATAATGCCCCAGAGTACGATGATTATAAACGGCTTAATAATCTGAAAGCACAACGTAATAATTAGAAAAATCAGAGTCAGTCGAATGACGATTTCTATTACTCTATTGGTTAATATCTTATCTTCTTTCTGCTTGCTTAGATTCATTAGATTATCTCTTGTTTTAAAAATTATTAGTTAAGCGTAGTGCTAGAAATACAATCTTAATTTTGTATTTCTATCGGCTAGTCTTGATAGATCATAAATCTAGCATTAGCCATTTAGTGGCTGTAAACTGAACAATCTAACATTAAATTTATGCTTTTTGGAGCAATACATGAATAAATTAAAATCTTTTGTGGCATTAATTGCGATGGTGTCTATGCCACTTATCTTAAATGGGTGTGCTGGTGCTAAAGGGCACACTAAATCGGATAAAATTAGCAGTATCCATAAAATGCGCCGTACTGATATAGCTGAATTGTATAAGTTAGTACCTAGTGCTAAAGGTCATGTGATGGGAGCTTATGGTTATGCGGTTTTTGATAATAAGGGAATTCATTTATTAATGGTTTCTACTGGTCAAGGTTATGGCGTAGCACATAATAATAAAACCGGAAAAGACACTTATATGAAAATGTTTTCTGCTGGGGTTGGTGTAGGCTTAGGGATTAAGGATTTCCGTGGAGTTTTTGTTTTTGATAGCAAAACGGTGTTTGATCGCTTTGTTGAGCAAGGATGGAGTGTTGAAGGACAAGCGGATGCGGCGGCAAAATATAAAGAAAAAGGCTTAGCTGCTGCTTTAGCGATAGAAGTTGCGCCTGGTATTCACTTATATCAAATGACAGAAAGTGGAATAGCTGCTCAAGCAACTATTCAAGGCACAAAATACTGGAAAGATGACGAATTAAATTAATTCATCATCCGTTGGAAAATAAAAAGGGCTTTTAGAGGATGCTCTAAAAGCCCTTTTTTATAGCCGGCCTGAAAACTTTAGAGCTATTTTGATAAACCTTGCATAATATCGTGTACTAATTGTGGACCGGTATAAATTAAGCCGCTGTAAACTTGTACTAAACTGGCTCCTGCATCTAGCTTTTCTTGCGCATCGGCATAACATAAAATTCCACCCGCAGCGATAATAGGCAGTCGGCCTTGTAATTCATCCGCTAAGCGAGACACTACATAAGTTGATTTTTGTTTAACTGGCGTACCGCTTAAACCGCCTGCTTCACCAGCGAGGGGGTGGTCTTGTACTGCGCTACGATCTATCGTGGTGTTGGTGGCAATAACACCATCCATTGAAAATTCAACTAATAGCTTAGCAATATGTTGAATTTCTTCATCATTCAAATCAGGCGCTATTTTTACGACGATAGGCGTATATTTATTGTGCTTTTTCTGTAGCTTTTCTTGCTCTTCTTTTAAGGCTGACAAGAGCTTTTTAATTTCATCGCCTTGCTGTAATTGACGCAGATTTTTCGTGTTCGGTGAGGAAATATTAATTGTAATATAACTTGCTGCGACATAAGCTTTACGTAAACTAATTAAGTAATCTTGGGTCGCTTGGTCAATCGGCGTATCAAAATTTTTGCCAATATTAATACCTAAAATACCTTTATATTGACTATGCTCAACTTGCTTTAACAAATAATCTACACCTTGATTATTAAAGCCCATACGATTAATAATCGCCTGATGTTCGGGCAATCTAAATAAACGCGGTTTAGGATTACCCGGTTGTGGACGTGGCGTGACAGTGCCTATTTCTACTGAGCCGAAGCCTATTGCTGCTAAAGCATCGATATAATCGCCATTTTTATCTAATCCTGCGGCTAAACCGACTGGATTTTTAAAATTTAAGCCCATCACGGTAACGGGTTTTTCAATGATGGCTGGGTTTAATAAACGATCTACGCCGCTGTTATGTGCAAGTTTAAGCAATTTTAAAGTTAGGTAATGTGCCTTTTCTGCATCCAATTGAAAAAGGAAGGGCTTTACTAGAGGGTAATAATTCATAAGGCTTAGGTTCTCAATGCTGAGCGGAAAGTTGATAGGGAGTAGGATCAATTTGGGGAGCTTGTTCCGTTACCAGATCATAAAGCAACTGGGCTGATGCTGGCCCCATAGCAAAACCATTTCTAAAATGGCCTGCATTGATGGCTAAATTTTGTATTTCAGGGTGTTGATCAATATAGGGTATGCCTTGCTCAGTGCCGGGACGTAAGCCTGCCCAATGATGAATAACTGGCGCGGATTGTAGCGTTGGAAATAAGTGATGTGCAAAATTAACTAATGATTGTTTGGCTTGTGTTGACGCTGTTTTATCAAAATCAGCATATTCAACCGTGCTACCGCATAATATTTTGCCATCGCAACGCGGTATTAAATAGCGATCATTTTCCAGTACCATGGTATCTAAGGTATTTATGGGGGTATCAAAAATGAGCATTTGCCCTTTTACCGGAAAAACTTTAACTGATGTTGGTTCGGTGTTACCTGATAACTGAGTCCATAAATTACTTGTCCAAGCGCCTGCACTAATTACCAATTGCTTAACGGGTAAAGTCTTCGTATGGCTGGCTATTTGAGTAATGCGCTTATCTTTAATTGTTACTTTTTCAATAGCACAGTTTTCGATAATATTAACGCCACGCTGTAACAAATCTTGTTTAAGCGATTTTAGTAAACGTGGGTTGCGAACTTGGGCAATACTGGGTAAAGATAAAGCAGGGGTTTGTATATGCGGAAATAACGTGTGTTGTTTTGGACTAATGGATTCCGTCTTAATATTGTATTTTTTACACCAAGCGAGCGCATTATCTAAATCAGGCAATGGACTCATTAATAAACCACTGACCATATATTCTGGATCTATTCCAGTCGCGTCAATTAAAGATTGTGCTAATTCAGGGTAAGTTTCAATACTCGGAATGACCAACTGGCTAATTGCATTTGCCTGACGCCAAGGATGTAAAGGCAATAAAATACCCCCACCAGCCCAAGACGACTCTTGACCTATCTGATTCTTATCAATCAGTGTTACGCTGGCTCCAGCTAGAGCAAACAGGCGCGCACATAATAGACCGGTAATGCCGCCGCCAACAAATGTTATATCAGGAGTGCTGTGCATAAAAAAATAGAAGCTGAGCTAAAGTGAATTGTCATTATATCAATAATCCCCTTTAGTTATTCAGCAAGCTTATTCAAATATAGCTATTGAAGTAATTTTCCCCGAATATACGGCATAAAAGATTGACGAATCGTATTGACACCTTGACTTCGACATAACTCGTTGCCCATGGTTGAGTTATGGCAGCGAATATCTAAAAAGATACTCGTTTTATCATCAGATCGTTTAGATTTGGAGACCGATAAACTTAAATCTGAGCCAATCATAGGGTCGCCACTCATAATAAGCGTTTCAGTATTAAAGTTGATCGCTGTTGTTGAATGCAATAGAACAAATTGCCGTGCTATTTCCCACGCTTGAGTACAGGTTTTTTGGTCAATACAATTAAATAAACCTAAGTGATTAGCCGCTTCAGTTTCAGCGGTCTCGTTGATTAATGTTTGTGTCTCGGATCTATTTCCTTGAGTTAAAAATATAAAACGTTCTATATCTTTATCAAACTTTTTTTGTATTTCTTGGTATTGCTCTTCAATTTTAGCTAGCTGTCTATAGATAGAATTAATTTCGCCTTCAATATCCGCTATTTCTTTTAAAATAGTCGGTGAAACACGCAATCCTTTTCTTTCTTCTTCGGCGGCTTTACTTCGAGCACGGGCTAAATTGTCATTTAAACTTTCCAGTGCGCCTTCCTGCATACGTTTGTGCGCTTTCACTGAATTTAATTTGCCATCTAAGGTTAGGCGTAAGTCATCAATATTACGAAAAGTACTGAGTAGTACTTTGTCATTGGATTTTTGTTTGGCAATAATTTGTTCTTGTTCTTGTCTTAATAATTCCAGTCTTTTCTCTAAAGCGAATTGCTCTTGCGTTTTTGCAGCGTTAATTGTATCAATAACACGACCATGCTCATTAAGCACTTTTCGTTCTAATTTTGACTGTTGTGGTGGAACTGTATCTGAATAATAAATATTGCCTTGGTTATCTACCCAGCGGTACATTTTTGCAGCAACAGGTGACGGTACAACAATGAAGCTGGTAAGCGCTATTGAACAAAAAAGGAGATGAAGATAATTCATAAGCAACCATGATAGTTAGAGGAGCTACAGATCAGAGAATAGCAGTATTTACTAAAAAATACCGCTATTTTTGTTCAAATATTACCCTACAAGGCTAACTAATTGTTGTAGAGGTGGAATAATAAGCATTTTAGCTAGTTGTAAACCGACTAGCACGATGAGCGGTGATAAATCGATTCCGCCTAAATCAGGAACTATACGTCTACAAGTGACTAATAGTGGCTCAGTTAAGCTATAAAGTAAATTTGAAGCGGCATTAAAAGCTCCCGGATTTAACCAACTTAAAATAGCGCGTGCAAAGATAGCAAAAACAAAAACATTAATCAGTAACGAGATCAATTGACTAAAAGATAATAAAGCCAATGCTGCAAAACTAAAACTTAAACCTTTCAACGTTAAGACAATTGAGTCAGAAATCATTTGTAGTACTAATAGCAATACGATGGAAGAGGTATCTACTTTAGCTATGGCTGGTATATAACGGCGTAAAACACGCAGTATTGGGTGAGTGATTTTGACTAAAAATTGTGAAATAGGATTATAAAAATCCCCGCCTACCCATTGTAAAAGAAAGCGAATGAGTACCGCTAAAATATAAAATGAAAAAACGGTATCCAATAAAAAAATTATCGGATCGCTCAAATAGTTAGCCCCCATTAATCTGCTCCTAATTCTTTAGATAATTCAATGGAGCGGTCATATGCCGCTTGTATTGCTTGTTTAACTAAAGCGCTAAAGTTACCTTCATTAAAGGTTTTAATCGCTTGCTCCGTTGTGCCGCCCGGAGACGTTACTCGTGCTCTTAGTTTTCCGGGTGATTCGTTAGATTCTAAGGCTATTTTTGCTGCACCTAAAGCCGTTTGCTCAATTAATAACTGTGCCGTATGTTTGCTTAGACCTAAATCAACCGCCGCTTTTTCCATGGCTTCCATCAATAAAAAGAAATACGCAGGGCCACTGCCTGATACGGCGGTAACGGCATCTATTTCACTTTCCTTTTCAACCCAAACGGAGATGCCCACTGAACGCATAATATTTTCCGCTAAATCACGTTGATCTTCGCTCACATTGGCATTGGCATGCAGGCCAGAAGCACCCGTTTGCACTAAGGCGGGTGTATTTGGCATGCAACGGACAATCGCGGCCTTTTCACCTAACCATTTGCTTAAACTGGCTTGGTTAATACCCGCAGCAATGGAAACAATTAAGGCATTAGATTGCTTGAATGCAGCTAATGAATTTTTAATAACCAGAGCAATTGCTTGTGGTTTAACCGCTAATACGACAACATCAACCTCAGTAATTAATGCATCATTGGTGGCTGAAGTATTAATTTGCAAGCTAGTCGCTAAGCTCGATAGTTTGTTTTGATCTGTATCTGTCACCCAAATTTGTTGAGGTGAGTGACCGCTGGCAATAAGTCCACTGATTAAGCTAGTCGCCATGTTGCCACCGCCGATAAATCCTATTTTATTTGTTTTCATTGTTTAATTACTATGGGTAGAAATGTATAAAAATACATAAGTTAAGTAAGGTATAGCCAATAAGATTGGGACATTGCTGTTATTTATCAATACAGCATTGTTAATTATAAGTGCTTTGACTATGGCTTTTCTTTTAGAATTAAAGAGTCGTTGATTATTATTTCAGGACTTAGCCATCTGAAGTAATCTGCAATTACTCGTCGTTCGTTTAATTTTACCTCTAGTTCGTAAAATTATAAAAAACTAGCTTAGTATTTGAGTCGTACCAATAAATATTATTTAAGGGCTTTAATCAGTTTGACTAGATGTGAACTTGCAGCCAATACTTCTACTGAACTAAAACCAGCGGCTTGGACTGTTTTAACCGTTTGCCTGTTAATATTGGCTCCCACTAACCGCACGGTTAGTGGGTTAAAAAAATGCATGATTAGCGCGATTAATTTATTTGCACTGAGCACATGCTCCAGCAATAAAACCTCACCACCTGCTTTACATACCCTTTTTAATTCTCGTAAACCCTGTTCAGGATCAGGCACTGAACAGAATAAAAAAGTCCCAATAACAGAGTCAAAATGATTATCAGGAAAATCTAGTGCCTGTACATCCATCTCGAATAACTCAACATTTAGGCTTAAACTTACGCGTTTTTTCTTTGCCTCTCGTATCATCACTGGACTAAAGTCAATCGCTGTTATGGTTTTATTGGTTGGATAATAAGCAAAGTTTTTTCCTGTTCCAACGCCCACTTCAAGAATATTTTCGCCACTGACTTGTTGCCAAATACGCGCACGTAAATCACCAAACATCATTTTTTCCATCATGGCTTCTATTCGATCAAAGTAAGGAGCGATGCGATCGTAACGTTTTTTTATAATATCGGTTTGGGTGGTCATGAACTTTAAGCCTTAATAAGAGAGGAGTGTCGAGTTATATTTTTTAATGCTACGCAAAAAAAATTTAACTCGACTTACAAAAAACGCTTAATTTTTTATATAGCAATAGGCGCGGAAATATGTGGATGAGGCTCATAGCCAACGATTTCAAAATCCTCAAACTGATAATCAAAAATACTGTCTGGCTTACGTTTGATAATCAATTTTGGTAAGGTCTTTGGTTCACGTTGTAATTGAATTTTCGCCTGTTCAAAATGATTACTATACAAATGACAATCACCAATTGAAATAATGATTTCACCCACGTCTAAATCACATTGCTGCGCAATCATGTGCGTAAAAATTGCCAAGCTACACGTGTTATAAGGATTGCCCAAAAACAGATCATTACTACGTATATATAAAGACCCACTTAGTTTGCCATCAGCAACATACCATTGATAAAGCAAATGACAGGGAGGGAGAGCCATTTTGCCATTCGCTACATTTTCTTGTGGCGTTTTACTTTCATCGGGTAAATCTGCAACATTCCAACCGCTGATAATATGTCGACGACTGTTCGGATTGTTTTTAATACCTTTAATTAAAGCACTAACTTGATCATAGCTTTCGCCTTCCACGCCCTTCCAATGTCGCCATTGAGCGCCATAAACCGGCCCTAATTCGCCCGCCTCTGTTGCCCATTCATTCCAAATGCTCACGCCATGATCGTTGAGATATTTTATATTGGTATCGCCTTTTAGAAACCAAAGTAATTGATGAATAATGGATTTAGTATGCAGTCGTTTGGTTGTAACTAAAGGCAGTCCATCTTGTAAATTAAAACGTATCTGTCGTCCAAAAAGTGATTTAGTCCCCGTTCCCGTTCGGTCGCCTTTTAAACAACCAGTAGTGAGTGTTTCTTCTAGTAATTCAAGATATTGTTTCATTGTTTTGTGCCGTGTGTATGTTTTTGCAACGAACTTAAAGCGGAACAAAGAGAGCGCAATAGCTTTAGCTATTGCTGCTTCGGAAATAGCTAAAGCTCTTTCACTCCTGTCATATGTCGCACTTTTAAATGATTAGCCTATATT
This sequence comes from Methylococcaceae bacterium, assembly GCA_021736705.1. GTDB lineage: Bacteria > Pseudomonadota > Gammaproteobacteria > Methylococcales > Methylomonadaceae > Methyloprofundus. The sequence goes on from JAIPFI010000070.1 coordinate 12,533, forward strand.
TTTACTGAATGAACTCAATGCTCTTAAGTAAATAGTTTCCTCTGAAATTAAATAACTTTTTAATTAGCCGGTAGATTTTTGTCGATAGGCTAAACCCAACAAAACAATACCAATCACAATCAGCGGAGTAGATAAAATCTGCCCCATGGTTAGCCAATCTAATGCTAAATAACCTAAATGCGCATCCGGCACGCGGTAAAATTCGACAATAAAGCGGAACAGCCCATAAAACAATGCAAACAGCCCTGAGACTGCCATAGCCGGCCTTGGTTTACTAGAGTAAATCCACAAAATCAAAAATAGCACCAGACCTTCTAACGCGGCTTCATATAATTGGGAGGGATGCCTAGCCAAGGGGCCGCCGCCAGGAAAAACAAATGACCAGTAAACATCGGTAGGTTTACCCCATAGTTCGGCATTAATAAAGTTCCCGATTCGGCCGGCAAATAAGCCAACAGGAACAACCGGTGCAATAAAATCAGTCAATGCCAGTAACGTACATTTTTGCTTTCTGGCAAAAATCCACAGGGCGATAAGTACACCTAATAAACCTCCATGAAATGACATACCGCCTTGCCATACTTTAAACAGCATAAGAGGATCAGCTAAAAAGTTATCAAAATTATAAAAAAGCACATAACCAAAGCGTCCGCCTAAAACAACACCCATCGCAGCATAGAAAATTAAATCTTCCAGTGCTTCACCTTTGATAGGGGCATTGAGTTTGTTCACTCGCTTACTTAATAAGTACCACGCTCCAGCGATACCAATTAAATACATAAGGCCATACCAATGAACTTTAATCGGGCCAAGGCTAATAGCTACGGGGTCTATAACAGGAAAAGTTAACATAATTTTTTAGTTTTATTGTGCACAAAAAAAGGGTGAATTAACGTGTTGTTAATTCACCCTATGATAACAAAACTTAAACAGTAAGAGCTTACATAAAAACAATCGCTATTATAAAAAAACGAGATACATTTTTTTTATCTCGCCTTAATAAAATGTATTATTTTCAGTTAGCTTCTATGCCCTGTTTGAGTTTCAAAGATAGAAAATTGCTCTGGTTTCCTGCTCTCAGGATATAGCATCTGTGATGCATCATAATTTGTAACAATAGCCTCTATCATTGGATTTCTATTTTTTTCACTACCACCAACATGATAAAAATGTTCACGCGTTAATATATTGAAATTCTTCCATAGCAATTCAATATATTCATTTACTCTGTAGTCGTTATGATGCCAAGTAGATAAAATAAACCTGCTTTTAGTTTGCAAAAGGCGGCTATAAAGTTCTTTCTCATGTGTCTCATCCCACCCATTATAATAATCAGCATGCCTACCAATGTAAGGTGGATCACAATAAACAATATCATCGGATTGCACTTGAGCTAAAGTCTCCTGAAATGATTGACACTTAAACTCAAATTCCTTTACCTCTAGTAAGCGGCTAACATGAGAAATTTGATTCACAATTTTAGTTACATAAGCCTGTGCAAACCTTGTTGGCTTACGGCAGAAGGGAATATTAAACCCACCTTTTCTATTAAACCGAATCATGCCATTAAATCCAGCTCTATTAAGAAACAAAAAATCCAAAGGTTCATGCTTTTCATTAAACCTTTCTCTTAAATCATAATAGTGCGACTCACCTTTTTCTAGTAATTTTGCACCTTCTTGATTTAAAAACTGCCTAGTAATTTCAGCCGTGATTTCACCTTCTGCTATTGCTTGATAAAAATTAATTAGATGAGGATTAGTATCACAAAGAAGCGCTCTTTGGGGAGCCAAGTTAAAAGCAACTACCCCAGTCCCCATAAAAGGTTCTATCCACCTACCGTTAAAGTCATGTGGAATAATGCTGCCAATCCAAGGAACAAGTTTTGTTTTAATTCCTTGTGACTTTATAGGAGGCACATTAACCTTCATTTCTTAACCTTATTGGGATTCAAGTTATGTTTCGGAACAATCAGCGAAACATCTCCTTTTCTATATTCAACAAAGTCTTTTAATGTTGTAATCTTCTTTGTTCCTCCCTTTCCATCCGGGATGATGATTTTATTATAGTTCATCCAGTAATCATCAAACCACGCCTCACCCAGCTTGGAAAACATACCTTTCCCCTGAGTAATATCAGCAATATTATTTATACTTCCGATATTAGCTGTATTCCCGCTACCACTTTTATCACTTGCAATTTGCCATTTTTCAGCAACAAAGAATTCAAAGTCTTTAACAACAGAAGCTATTGAATGCAATTCACTAATAGCATAGATTTTTGTTTCATCAATGGTTATGCCATCTACACGCAGGGTAAACGCATTAAAATTATTTCCCCAACAATAACTTAGCTCTATAGTCATCACTCCATGCCGCTTTGTTCATTTTCTTCTTAACACTCATTTTGGAAGGCTCATTTTGAAATAAATTTAAACAAATATGCCGGAT
>JAIPFI010000071.1 GCA_021736705.1 Methylococcaceae bacterium
CCATTCACATAACTGCTTTTTAGATAAAGCATAAGCATTTACATATTTATGTAGAACTGTGTCAGTATTAAAAAAAGTATTTATGCTATATAACTCAGCCAACTCAAATAGTTTAAGCGGAAATGATAAGTTAGTTTCAACCAGTAAAGTACTTTGCTCCTGACTACGTCCATAGTTAGTCGCCGTTTGAATGATATGGTCAATTTTTGCAGCCTTAAAAGGAGCATCCAAACCATCACCTATTTTAAACCAAGTAATATCCGACTTAACTGACTCAAGCCGTGAGAAATCACTTTGCTCACGGCAATAAGCCAATACCTTAAAGTTATTATCCAACAGTGCTTTAGCGATATGACTTCCTAAAAAACCAGTCGCACCTGTTAAAAGAACCGTTTTCATTGCGCAAAAAATGCTTTTAATTCACTCACCACAAAGTCCAGCATTTCTGTAGTTAGCATTGGACACACCCCTAACCAAAGCCCATTGTTCATCACGGCATCAGTATTAGTGAGTTCACCTGATACACGATACACCTGATCTTGAAAATAAGGTTGTCTCGTTAAATTACCCGCAAATAATAAACGTGAACCAATATTTTTACTATCTAGGTACTGCAACAATTTCACCCTGTCAACATTCGCCTCTTCTCTGATCGTAATGGGGTAACCAAACCATGAAGGGACACTGTTACTGGTCGCTTTCGGTAAAATTAATTTATCCTGTAAATCAACTAAAGCTTTCGACAGATAATCAAAATTAGCACGACGCTGAGCAATAAACCCTTCCAACCGTTCCATTTGCGCCAAACCAACTGCCGCCTGCATATCGGTAATTTTTAAATTATAACCCACATGCGAATAGGTATATTTATGATCATAACCCTCAGGTAAACTACCTAACTGCTGACAGAAACGTTTTTTACAGGTGTTATCCTGCCCGGGTGGACAAAAGCAATCTCTCCCCCAATCTCTAAATGACTCAATGATAGGGCGCAACTTACCATGATTGGTAAATACCGCGCCGCCCTCACCCATAGTAATATGATGCGCAGGATAAAAACTTAAAGTCGCAATATCGCCAAACGTGCCCACATGCCGAGCCACACCTGATTCAATAACCTGACCCTTATAATCAGTCATTGCCATTGCAGGCGCATAGGTTGTTCCTAATGCATCACAACAATCTTCAATAACCCATAAATCATATTTCCTAGCCAAGCGAATAACTTCATCTAAATTAAAGGCATTACCCAAAGTATGCGCTAACATAATTGCCCGCGTTTTATCTGTAATAGCGGCTGCAATTTTTTGCGCATCAATATTATAAGTTTCTAGCTCAATATCCACGAATACTGGCACTAAACCATATTGCAGGGCTGGATTAACAGTCGTTGGGAATCCTGCAGCCACCGTAATAATTTCATCCCCTGATTTTAGTGCCTTAGCACCTAATTTATCGGATGTTAACGCAGCCAAAGCTAACAAATTAGCTGAGGATCCTGAATTAGTGGTTAATAGATGCTTAATACCGATAAAATCCGCTAACTTTTTTTCAAACGCATCATTAAAACGTCCAGTCGTTAACCAACCATCCAAAGAAGATTCAACCAATAAGGACAACTCACGCTCACCCAATACCTTTCCCGATACGGGCACATGAGTTTTACCTGCAATAAATTCTTTTGGCTTATATTTGACTTCACTAAAAGGTGCCACCTGTTGAATGACATTCATCCGTAAAACAGTCTCTAAAAAAGAATCACTTAAGCGTGATAACTTTTTCAATATAATGCTTGCACTGAGTCGATATTGTTTTTCCAGGCGCAAATAACTCGCTCGAGGTAATGGTTGACAACCATCAGCATAATGTTCAGTCAATAAAGACACCGCTTGCTCAGATGCGCCATCATTAGTGGTGATAAAAGCAAACACCACATCGCCATACGCATCAGCAGAAGACAAGGCTAAAGCAGGGCGTTTTTTCTGACCACTGAGATCTGTAAAAGGGAAGGGTAATAAACAAATATCACCACGTTCAATATTACAAGTCATTCCATACATCCTCAGCGGCATCCGCTAAAACCGTTTGCGCAAAACCTCATTGCGATTGCAAAACTGCTAACTGCATAGCTTCTGCAGTATCATCTTGCTTAATCGGTAAAATAACAATTTCAACCTGCTGCGCAGAAAATTCAGGCAAATTCAGTTGCAAGCAGCCCTTTTCATCGAGTGTTTTTATTAATCGTGTTGCATTTATCATAAGATTTTTACTCAAAATAGTATTTGATTTATTAGTGCCCTAACCGTAAACAGACTGGTACTCTGCAATTTGCGCTAAACTCAATTGCTGCATATCTTCACCTAACTGCTCTGCTTGATGCCAAGCCACAATTTTTTCCAGTGCCATCGCCAAAGACCAGCGTGGCGACCAAGCTAATTCTGCATGCGCTTTAGAACAATCCAGCTTTAAATAATGCGCTTCATGAGGATGATCACCCACATCAATAAGCCACTCAGCCTGCTCACTCCATAAACTGGCCATACGCTTAACAATCCACTCCACTGGCTGAGCATCCTGATGTTCAGGACCAAAATTCCATGCTTCAGCAAACGGCGCACCGACAGTATAAAGCTTTTCGGCTAATTGCAAATAACCTGACAAAGGCTCTAATACATGCTGCCAAGGTCGAATCGCATAAGGATTACGAATTAATACCGGCTGATTTTGACTAAAAGCACGTAACATATCAGGAATTAAACGATCTTCTGCCCAATCCCCTCCGCCAATAACATTACCGGCACGGGCGCTCGCCAACGCTGTTCGATGTTGAGTATACTGTGATACTGGAAAATACGAATTGCGATAAGACGCAATTAATATCTCAGCACAACCTTTACTACTACTGTACGGATCAAAGCCACCCATCGGTTCATTTTCTCGATAGCCCCAATGCCATTCTTTATTCTCATAGCACTTATCCGTGGTAATCATCAGCGCAGCGCGCACCGAATCAACACTACGGATGCCTTCCAATACATGCAACGTTCCCATCACATTAGTTGCATAGGTTTCTACTGGCTCTTGATACGAATACCTCACTAAAGGCTGGGCTGCCAAATGCAACACAATATCCGGTTGAATCTCACTAAAAACCTGCCTAACCCATTGTAAGTCACGTATATCACCAATAAGCGAACGCATATTACCGGCAACATTCGCACGCTCAAACAAAGACGGCTGTGTCGGTGGATCTAAAGCCATACCAATCACTTCCGCGCCTAGACTCTGCAACCATAAAGCCAACCAACTTCCTTTAAAGCCCGTATGCCCCGTTAATAAAACCTTTTTGCCTTGCCAAAATACCTGTTCCATTACCAAACCTTCCACGGCGCTTTACCGGCCTGCCATAAAGACTCTAGATGATGTTTATCGCGCAAAGTATCCATTGGTTGCCAAAAACCCTGATGTTGATACGCCGCTAATTGTCCTGCTTTAGCTAATTGCTCCATCGGTGCCTGCTCCCAAACACTCGCATCATCATCAATATAATCAATAACCTTAGGCGACAGCACAAAAAAACCGCCATTAATCCAGCCACCGTCACCTTGAGGTTTTTCCTGAAACCCCGACACTTTAGTGCCTTGCATGGCTAAAGCCCCAAAACGCCCCGGTGGCTGGGTGGCCGTCAATGTTGCTAACACCTTTTGCTGCTGGTGAAATGCAATCAACTCTGTAATATTGATATCGCCAACACCATCCCCATAAGTAAAACAAAAGGCTTCATCCTCCTGCACATATTCTTTTACGCGCTTTAAGCGCCCACCGGTCATACTTTTATCACCAGTATCAACTAGCGTCACTTTCCACGGTTCGGCTTTACTATTATGCACATGCATTTGATTAGCCTGCATATCAAAAGTCACATCGGATGTATGCAAAAAATAATTAGCAAAATATTCTTTAATCACATAGCCTTTATAGCCACAACAAATAATAAAATCATTGATGCCATGTGCCGAATAAATTTTCATCACATGCCAAAGTATGGGTTTACCTGCCACTTCAACCATGGGTTTAGGCTTTGATTCGGTTTCTTCACTTAGACGAGTGCCGAGACCTCCTGCTAATATTATTGCTTTCATAACAAATTCTCTAAATAAAATGGTTCTTCCCAATTTCCCGGGATAAAATCAACATGTAGTTTTGCATGCAACATTACAAGTATAAAAATTTTTTTAATCTATTAATTTAATAAATAATTTTGTAGGTTGTGAATTTGCAAAAATACCTACTAACACTAGATGTAGTGATCACCCCACGAAATCGGGAAGAACTAATAAAATTAAAAACCTATCGCTTTTGATAAAATTTTATTACTCTGCAACTTATCATCTAAGTCCTGAACATCAATTGACCAATGAACTACCCCTTCAATATTTTCTTTCTTATCCGAAAAATATACATAAGTTGAATGTCCACATGAAAAATCAACTTGAATTTGATGATTTAAAGCAACGCTGGGTATTTCAGATTGTTCCAATGCAATAGTAATAGAACCTTCGGGAACAAAAAACGTATTTAATAAACCGGACCCTGGAACTCCAGCGATAATTTTAGCATTTGATAATATAAAATGCTTTTCATATTCTGAACTCAACTCCTCTGGTCTTACTATTTTAAATCCTTTTTGAAAAAAATAATTTTCAACTATAACCTCATTAATTAACTTTCTTTTTGATGTTGGTGTTGATGCCCTAGATAAATATATTTTTTCTGAAGATATTTTAAAATCACCATTATAATTATTTTTCATTATATCATTTATATATCTACCTGATAACCTGGCTTCATTTGATATATAACAGTTTTTATATGATAATATGAGTGACTGACTGGAAATTTTAATGTTTTCAAACAAAATAGGCTCATCTATAAAAATAATTTCATTTATATCTATATTAAGAGCATTAAAATAATCCATCCAATACCCTGATTTTAATCTTAAAAGTACTTTTTCACGGTTAAAATGAGATTGGATATGAAAAGCAAATTTCACGCCATTTACTGATAAACCCTCTTTTATTCTTGAAATAGATTCTAAAATAAAATGTCCATAATGAAAAATGAATGTGCCTAAGTAAATAACAGTACCGTCTATAACTCTAATTTTACTTATACTATTAGAAAAATCTGGATAACAAGGTAGGGCACTGTGGTCTGTATACCCTATTCTATCAGGCCTTAAAAAATTTGCATCGTATATAGGGTTTAAACAATCATCATATGCAACATGTTCTTTTATTTTACAAGTAATTATATCAGGGGCTGTGTGCGGAAAAAAAATAGCTTCACCCTCTAGAACGATTTTTTTATCATAAAAAATACCAACCGAAACATCTTTATAAAAACCCTTATATCTTTGAGAACTATTTAGAATAATGGCTATATCATGTATTTTTTTTTCAACGAAGCAATCATAATATCTTGTCACTGCATTTTTTGCTTTACTTAGAGAATAAGTCATTAGGAAACTCCTACTAATTTTTGATACCAACAACATTATAGGGGCTAACCCTAATACTGATACACTGAACGGTAATATAATATGGGTATGTGGCTTTATTTTCCATTACATATATTTTTCATTGTGTACAGTGCTAATTTTTTTTTGAATATCTCATTGCTTGGATTTCTAACAACTGCTTTTTTAAAATTTAAGCCCGCTTGTTTAGCCAACCCTGCTGACTCACACTCAACGCCAAGCCTATAGAAAAAACGGGCAATATCTGGATGAACCTTAGTTCCGTAAAAGTTCAAACTAGCCAAAAGATATGATTTAATATTATCATTAATACTCAACGACACTAACTGATCATTTACCTTATCAAAATCTAAAGGGTCTATATTAATAGATTTATAAAAAGCATACGTCGATAAAACATCCGCCACTCTCTCATTAAATATTTCCTTTGCAGCCTCATACACCTCTAGATCCAATCTATTTTTTGATAAAATCAATTGACTATAACCAATAAGATCACTTTTTTTAGAACCTTTTTCAGTAATTTTTTTATTTAAAACAGGAAAACTATCTGGTATATCTTTACCTGCCATAATAGCAAATAAGGATATTGATGTACTAAATGCCTCTGTTAAACCTAAAAAATCAACTTTACCTAAAAAATCTTTAGCTATTTGAATTCGTGCATTATCATCTAATTCATTATAATCATAACCAGAGTTTCCAACTAAATATCGAGTCTGTGAGTTCGACATCTCCTCGATAAGCTCTTCAGTTTCCAGGCATTCCTCCAAAGATTTCCCTATAGAAAACTGATGAAGAGGGTCCGTACTATCTGCTTGAATATGGTTATAAGCAGAAATAACTCTTGCGACAGGATCCCTTATAAATAGAACCGACTTCATAATATTTATAAAATTTGAATAAGAAGACGTAAAATGCCCCGATATAAAGTCGAAAGACTCTAAATATTTAACCCTATCCTCAGCAGGAATCTTGGCTTTTAATTCCCATTCAGACCGAATGATACACTCATTTTCGATTTGAAATATATCCTTTAATGCTTTTCGCGCTGAGGTACCAGCCGTTTTTCTGATGTGTATAAAAAAAATTTTTGATTTCATTCAAATATCTCTGCCATAGTGTGGTTTGTATATATTGATACAATTTTTTAATTAAAAATAAACAAAATTAATATAATTTATTATTATAAATTAACAATATTATTTAGCTTGACACAAAACGATAGAGAACTAAACTCTTGGCAAGCCTGTAGCATTTCTTCTTGAATCAAACGCTTTTTATCTAAAGGCATTTCTATTAGCTCCCAAACTTTCTCTACCGCCTCATCCACATCACCAAAAACTTCACCCACACCCACTTTATTAACAATTTCTAAAGGTCCAGCCGCTTTATAAACCAAAGGAATTACGCCATTAATCATAGCCTCAACCACGGCAATACCAAAATGCTCTAGTTCATGAGGTGAATAACCCTCTTGCTTACCAAATCCTGCTGCATGGATATAAATATCAGCCCCTTGATAAGCAGCTTCGATCTCCGACCGTTCCACGTTAACAGCCATAGCTACACCCATTTGAGTGGCTTGATTAAGTAATGTTTGATAATAACTTTCTTCGCTCTTAGAAACCCCGCCTAATAACGTGCCTGTGACCGTCCAGTCTTTAGCTTTGACTGACATTTTTAATTGCTTGATAATATCGAGTACAACATCCTGACGCTTATTGTGGCCATGTCGGAAAAAACGGCCAACATTAACAATCGAGATCGTTTTTTCATTATACTTTTTATTCTCAATACGCTCTAATTGGCGTTCAACATCACCATCCCAGCAGGGCGGATAGACAATATGAATTGGCAAGTTAGGTAAGCCATATTCGCGAAGCTGTTTACTAATTTCTTTCTGAGTAAATTCAGAATTAACAATAAAGCCTTCATACCCATATAACGACTCTAATGCATCGGGTCTAGGCATATATTGTAAAGGAAAAGGAAATTGGCAGTGATAAAAATTACGCCGCCCAATCGCAGGAACAGATGGGATGACTTCATTACCCATAACAACGAATATATCGGGTTTATCTTCCTTAAGCGCTTCATTCCATGTCGCCATCTTTAAATGTGTCACTGAAACACCTAAATCTTCAGCGACCATTTTAAGGCGATGTTGACTATAGATTTCTGGAAAAATAATGGTGGTTTGATACGTTTCAGCCAAAACGGACGCTAGCGTTAATATATATTTCTCGCCACCACCTGGACCTAATGGAAATGGACTATACACAAAAGCACGTTGCGTGGTTTCAATAGGCTTAGTCGTTTCAGAAAATAAAGGTAGCCGTGGCGTTTTGTCGCCCAAATCAACCCCTTGCTCTAATTTACCGAACCAACGATTGGCAAACTTACGCTTATTCGTGGCGATTAGGGAGTGGAATTCATCGTTGTTAAGATATGACTTGGTTGAGGTGTTTTCAAAGTGCATGACATGAGCGTCAGATTCGATATAAAGCTCGTGGCCTGCACAGCGAATACGGGAAAATAAATCCGTATCCTCATAATAAAAGGGCTCAAAAATATAATCAAATCCACCTACTTGCTCCAATACTGAGCGAGAAATCACACAACAGGCTGCGGAGCAATAATCAACAAATTTAGGTAGGGATTCTAAAGTTGATATTAATGATTGATTCAGCGGTGCATGTTTGCCAATTTGGATAATTTGTCCACAACCACTGACTTTGCCACCAAATTCTTGTAACGTATAGTTATGCTGCATAAATACTGGGCCAGTTGCGCCAATGCGTGTATCTTTTTGAAATGCATGCAGTAATTTTGTAAAGGTGCTTTTATTAACATAGGCGTCATTATTTAAGAATGAAATAAAGTCACCTTTGGCTTGGTCGAGTGCAATATTATTGCCCTCGCCAAAAAAGCGATTACGCTCTATGCGCAATACGCGACAGTTAGGTATATAGTTTACATAATGAGCAATATTTTGATAACAAAAAAAGTCACTTCCATTATCAACCACTATAAGCTCATGCTCTATGTCTTGTAGTGCTAAATGCGCACAATAAGCTGATAAAATAGTATGTACAAGCTTATTGTAGTTTAGAATAATAACTGATAATTTTATTTTATTTGCAGTGGGAGACTTATCTAAAAACTTCGCGCAGCGTAGATTATTAATAACTTCTACAAAATCTTGGGGCGTTATCCGTTTATCACGTTCAATGATATCAATTAACTGAACATCATCTCGCATAGGCCCGATAGATTGAGGCGTAATATCAGGATGAAAATTGCACCATTTTTCTCTAGCAAGAAAGTCTTGAAGACGGCTATCATATTTAACGTTTAGCTTTTCTAACGCGCAGTGATGGTTATAATATTTTTCATCAAAAAAAGGCGTTGGATCAGCTAATAACTTGCTGGCATTCATTAAATAGTGCTGTAATGGAGAAATTTTAAATCCTCCTATACCAAGACAATTTCGATAATATTCGGTATCAAATAATGGGTGTGGGTCAACACCAAATTTCCAGCCTTCTGTCAGATAATGTACAATCAAAGGGTCTGTTGTACTTATATTTAAATAATCTAGTTGTTTTTTATAGAAGGTTGGATCAAATAACGGATGACAGGACAAATCAGACTTTTTTTCCAACTCCGCCATGAAATTGTCAAATGCGGTTTCCTTTGTACATAAAAGTTGATCCGCCACAAATTCAACATCAAATATTAAACAACTAGCTTTAATCTCAAATTTATTAACCGTTATAAGTTGATCATCATCTAATGACAATATAATAGGGTAAGATTTATTATCAAATAAGGTAGGCATTAATAATTCAACAGAAAACCCATGGCGACCATTGCCAAAATCAGCCTCTTTTAAATCCTTTCTATATATATCAGCTACGCCCCTCGCCACTTGCACATCACCATAATAAACCTTAATGGCTAATGCATCATCCGGTTGCTTTGAGTCAAACACCCACCCAGACAACTTACCATTTTCAAATGCTTCAATATATCCACGCACAGAACCAACAAGCTCATCTTTAGTATCTGTTGGCGCAATATCAATATCCACTATCGATTGCGGATCAAAATCAATAAAAAACTCGTTCGTTTCTATTGCCACATCATCTGAACTAATAAGTCGTACCGAGTAGCTTTCTATGTCTAGCATTGTCTGATTATTCATAGCCACAACAAACCCATGCTTCCCATTCCCAAATCCCGCATCCTTTAAATCTCCACGAAACACATCGGCTAGAGCTTCAGCGACTAGAGTGTCACCACAATAGACTTTAATCGCTAAGACTTGATCAGGCTGACTCGCATCGTACACCCATCCATACAACTTACCGCCTGTATAGTTTTCAATAAATCCTTGTAAATTTGGTTCTTGATCTATTTTAGTGGCACTAGTGACTAAATCATTCGATTTTTCAGTCACTTTTGTTTGTGTTATGTTTTTTTTTCTTACACGAGTAGTTGGTTTTTTGTCTGTCATAGTCTAGTTAATAAATTACAATGTTAAACAAGAGTCTGTAAAAGTGCCATCATTATTCAATCACTCATTTTAAGGATTTAAGGGAAATGTTTACATCAAAATAATAGTGAAAGAGCTCAGCACTCTGGAAGCCGTAATAAAAACCTATCCACAATCTGATGCAATACAATACCAGGTTTCTCAGCATTCAATAATGCTTTAGTTTAATTGTGGTTGCTAAATAAATACAACCCTTCTAAATTTTAAGTCCTTTTTCAATTATTTTATTTATAACACCATGAACCTACATATGGAGTAAGGAACGCACATGAAATAACTTAGACAACTATCTTTAGGGAAGGTCTTTATTTTAGAGTGTCATTCCGACCTTAGGAGGAATCTTGTTAGTAGTCAAAGCACAAAAAGCAAGATCTCTCCTACATCGAGATGACACCTTTCTTTTATGCAAAATCATTACCTGAGCTAAGCAATTCCCCCCAAAGTGTCGATTTTATTTCATGCTCATTCCTAAGGTGTTTATAAAAATCTAAGTAGCGTAGATTTGCATATGCTTCTCTACACATTGTTCAATTGTGGTTATCTTTGGGATATTACTGCTTAACTTATTATATATCTCAGTATCATTGCTAATGCTTTCTATTGCTTGGGACAAAGATACAGCATCTCTGGCACGAAAATGCATACCATTAACACCATGAGTTACTTTTTCAGCCATACCGCCAATATCAGGACAAATTACTGGACGCCCATACTTAAACGCTTCTTGAATCACTAAAGGTGAATTCTCCCACCACATGGAGCTCATAACAACCCAATCTATTTCTGCCATTAGGCGCGCTTGTTCTATCGCTTCATAGGCGCCATGAAAGCGAATAAATTTGGAGTTTTCTTGTAATAAGGTATGAAATTTCTTCTGGTATTCTGGGCTCTGTTTTTCCAATCCTGAACCAAATATATCCAAGGTAATACGCTTTTTTATCGATTTAGGTAATTTTGTAAAGGCGTCTAATAAAACATTCACTCCTTTGTATGGATTTATCTGGCCAAAATATGCAAAACGCCCATGTATTTCATTAGATTGTAATGCTCTAGGCGGGTGCTTTTCTGCAGCAGGTAAGCCGTTTTCGATAACTGCAATACGCTCCGCATCAATGCCCCAATTAATATAGCGATCTTTTAGAAATTCGCTTGGAGAAATAAAGTGATCGACAATATCAAAAAAGGACTTGATATACCGTTCGCGCAGAAAAAAATCCTCGGCTGTCTTTTCGGGAAAACATTGTATGCACTCGCGCAGGCTATATCGGTAACATAATCGACCATCCGTTTTAATCATTTGCCCGTTATTCATACAAATAGCAATGTATTCATGCAAAGTTAAGACAACCTTAGCTTTAGGACAAAGATTTTTTACCGCGCGAATAAGCTCTAAGCCTAAATTGACATAATGATGGAAATGAATAACATCGGGCTGGATCGTTTTTAGCATATATGCAAAATCGCTTTGCTCACCCAGTTCTAAACAGGTTGTTAATTGCGGAATACCGGCTTGACCAGCAATAAGATATTCGCGTTCATTCAATGCAGCGATGGGCACCCCAGGGTGCAGCATTTTATCTTCTGCACGTCCTACAAACCAAGCTTCATGCTCGCTGCTTTCATTAAACCCTTGATAAAGGTAATAAGCGGCAAACTCTCCACCACCTTTGCTAAAAGTTGGGTGCTCATGACTGAAGATAAGTACACGCATTTTAATATTCCTGTGCTTTGCTTGGTAATGGTGAAGCAATATGCCCTTGTTGTATTTTTCTTTTAAAACGCCAACCATTATACAGTGTGAGTAAGTGGCGATAACTACTGATATTATCAAGGTTTTGTGACTGCCTTTCTAAATGCCATAATTTTACCTCAGGTACTAGCCAGAGTTTTTTGCCTAATTTTCGCAAAGCCAAACATAAATCACTATCTTCAAAATCGCCAATAATATAGCCTTCATCTAAACCATTAACACCCAAGTAATCACGTTTCCTCAACATGACACAGGCAGCTGTTAGCATGTTAAATTCTTGAGCTTGATTATCTCGCAACCAAGGCTGACCTTTGCCAGGATGAGTATTTAATAAAAAGCCCGGCAAACGTTCATCCTGTTTAGCAATCATACCTGCGTGCTGTACTGTATTATCGGCAAACCGTAATAGAGGACCTACCATGCCAGCCTGTGGCAGATTTTCCAATGCTTCTTTTAAACCACTGACCCATCCTGAATGTTCGGGTAACACATCAGAGTTAAGTAATACCAATGTTTCAGCACATGCCACACTAGCACCAATATTATTAGCACCGGCAAACCCTAAATTACGCCCATACCATACAATGCGAAAGGGTATATTGAATACTGGTGCATAAACAGCCGCTAACTCAGTTGCCTCGACAATAATTGATGGATCATCAATGACATAGATAAGGTCAATATTCGCTTTAAACTCAGAATCATCTGCAAAATGCGCCAGTTGATAGCGAATAAAATCATAGCGGCCGTATATCGGCACAATAATCGACACTTGAGGCGAAGTGGGAGGGGTACCAAAGCTACGTTGCTGAATGTCTATTTGAGGCTGCGGTCTATTTTTGCTGATTAAATCGATTGCAGGCCCTAAGTGTTGATCAAATAAATCATAGAGCAAAGGTCTCATTCTACCTGCTCCTGAAATCCAAGTTAATAGGTCTTTAATTAAGGCGACGCCTTCTTTTTGATGCTCAACAATCGGCACCTTTAGCCATTTGCTCTCGCCATTTACCATTTCAATTTCGATTAACCAATTCTGGCTAGGCTTAACCTTAACCGCTATAAAACTAATAAACCCAGAAAATTCATTGATATTAGGATAACGCTTCTGCAATGGCGCAATCAAATCTTGTCTGGATAGCTTAAACAGCATATCAGTTATATCGATAGTCTGCCGACCTCCATCATACAAATAAATGGCATTGACTTTAGTTTCTATAAAATAACACCAACCATAAAGCAATAAACCTTCCGAGCCAATAGTGACAGCATGATCTATAGCAAAGACTCCAATATCTGAATCATCAAATGCATTATGCGTGACTGCTGACAACTGCTCCGCTTCACTCGCTGGATTTACCTTAAACTGGTATTTGACTTGATTTAGATAAAACGTCATTTCCTGTAACGTTCCGCACTTAGGGACGGTTAATTTAGCAAAGTATTGCCATTTATCTTGTAATACCTCCAGGCTAAATTTTTCTAGTTCAGAAGAATAAGGCAAACGTTGAGTATCATTTTTTTCTGAATAAGTGCCTATAAATAAGCGGCTAAAAAACATAAAGGCTCCCTGAGGGTCAGCCTCAGCTTGCTCTTCCAATTGAATCTTTATGCGCAAATAAGTTGCGTCATTAACGGGAGTCAAGATATACAAAACTTCTTGGTAGCCAGCTAGCGATGTACCTCCACCATATTCAGGGCTATTTAAGACATTAACCGTTTGTGTCGCAACTTTCTCATCTTGCTGATTAAAAAATTCAAATACAACACTGCCATTCGCTCGGTGCGTGGCAAACAGCCCAGAAAACTGATATTTAACACCCTCAAAACAAGGAATCTTTTGTAGGCTAGTAATACTGGGCCTGAGGTCTGTTTCTGCTGCACGCAAAAATGCAGTATGCTCGCCTGTTAATCGCCAGTCATCCGCTAAATCGACTCCAGCCATCCATGTTTCCGTTGTATTTAACTGCCAGCCGGTTAAGGTTTTACCGTTATTTTGATAGAAACTAGGGTTAGACAATAAATTAAATTTTTGCAAAAACTCCAGAATAAACGCTTCTTTATCTTTAACCCAATGCAAAGGAAAACTTCTATCTAATCCATCTATCTTTAGCCCCTCTTTAACTTCTTCGGGGATTTTATCTGCCATAATCCATAACTTATTACCTATAAGCCCAGCAACAGCATTTAATGAGGCATAGGGGATTTCTTCCTTCATACCTATTTTTACCTGTGTTTTTTCTATATTTTTTGTTGTCATAATTTAAACTTTGTAAAAGCATGTATTAAATAAAGTATTTCAGAGAAACTCTTGCTCTTTTATTGCAAACTTTCAGTAACAAGACTTTTCATCATAATAAAATTATTATCCCAACTATTGGCTCTAGCCGCACCATAATATAAGCTCAGTCCACCCTTCTCATGCAGTAAAAAAGGCGTTACATGACCATAAGGTGCTGTTTGCATTTCATTTTGTAGTAATACGCCTTTATAGTTCCATTTAATACCATCAAGACTTGTCGCCCATTGCGTTCCTTTTCTTGATTCGAATAACATGGCGTAACCATCGTCTAATTTAGATACGTGTATGCCGCCTGCATCACGCCCGAAAACAAATTTCACTCGTTTTTTCCATTTCACACCATTTTTAGACTCTGCATAACCAACATCGCGGTGTGATTTTGCTGACTTTGGTGCTTTTGCATCGGGAGAGCCTAAGGGCAAATCTTTACGTCCGTCATACCACATACGAAAGAGCCCCTTTTCATACAAAACACTAGGTCGACCTACCAATAATGAATCCCACTTGGGCGGTTTACTTGGCTTTAAAACGACACCTTTATTTTTCCAACGTATGCCATCTTTTGATACCGCCAAACCAATTGAATCTGTAACACCGTGCATAGCCAAGGTGTAATACATATAAAAAGTATTATTAACGACCCCAACGGAAGGGTCGTTAACGTGGTTAGCACCTTGCACAAAAAAAACCACGCCTTTTTTCCGCCAGTTTTTAGCATCTGTTGAAACTGCTAACTGAATACGGTC
>JAIPFI010000072.1 GCA_021736705.1 Methylococcaceae bacterium
AGTTATTTTGTGCTCATTCCTTAGCTATTGCTGTGTTTGACGAAAAAAGCTAAAGCTTTTTTACTCCTGTTCAAGTTGTTAAAGTCTTATTCCTAAGCAGCTCGAATTCGTATAATAGCCCCCTCTAATCATGTTCTTCGGTTTGTCGTGTTGCTTTGTATGGCATAAAAACTGCTTGTACATAGATAAGCGTCAAATAATAGGAGCTTATCATGACTGAACGAGCATTATGGGTGGCAAAATCAGGTTTGGATGCCCAGCAAACACGAATGGCGGTTATTGCTAATAATTTAGCTAACGTCAATACAACGGGCTTTAAAAAAGCCAGACCTATCTTTGAGGATTTGTTGTATCAAAATGTACGTCAAGTTGGAGCAAGTTCCTCACAAGATACACAATTACCTACCGGCTTACAGTTGGGTACGGGTGTTAGGGTTGTTGCGACAGAAAAGTTACATACCCAAGGTAATATTGTGCAAACAGAAAATTCTTTAGATGTCTCGATACAAGGGCGCGGGTACTTGCAGATCCTGATGCCTAATGGCGATATTAATTATACGCGTGATGGTTCTTTTAAATTAGATTCTACGGGGCAATTGGTTAATTCTAATGGTAATCCTGTGCAGCCCGCTATTTCTATTCCAGCCGATGCTATTAGCATTACCATTGGTACAGATGGTGTGGTCTCTGTATTACAGCCAGGAAGTCCGACATCAGCTCAAGTCGGACAGATTGAGACGGCCAGCTTTGTTAATCCATCGGGCTTG
The DNA here is from genome assembly GCA_021736705.1 of Methylococcaceae bacterium. Classification (GTDB taxonomy): domain Bacteria; phylum Pseudomonadota; class Gammaproteobacteria; order Methylococcales; family Methylomonadaceae; genus Methyloprofundus. Next base: position 768 of record JAIPFI010000072.1, read on the forward strand.
GAGCCTATCGGGGAAAATTTATTTAGAGAATCGGTGGCCAGTGGATCGCCTACTATTGGATCTCCGGGGCAAAATGAACTAGGCACTTTGCATCAAGGCTCATTGGAAACATCGAATGTTAATGTGGTCGAAGAACTGGTTAATATGATTGAGACACAGCGTGCTTATGAAATGAATTCAAAAGCGATTTCGACCACGGATGAGATGCTTTCTTATGTTACGCAGCAGCTTTAAGCTGGAGTAATATCATGAAATTATTAAATATAAGTGTTTTGTCGGTAATGTTGGCACTTTCTGGATGTGAAACGCTACCCGACCGTGACCCCGAATTTGCTCCAGTACGCTCAGAGGCATTAAGACCACCGATACAGAAAACGGGTTCCATATATCAGGATAATTATGATATGCGCCTATTTGAAGATCAGATAGCGCGTCGCGTGGGAGATATTCTTACTATTGTTTTATCGGAAAAAACGCAGGCGAAAAAATCGGCGGATGTTAATGTTAATAAAGACCTTGATGTCAGTATTACCGTACCAAAGATTTATGGCATGGATCCGAGTGTTGTTATGGGCGATGCTTTAACCAATGAAATAGCCGCGACGCGAAGTGCTTTAGGTAATGGACAGGCTAATCAGAGTAATAGCCTAACTGGGAATATTACCGTCAGTGTAGTGGAGGTATTACCGAATGGAAATTTAAAAGTACGGGGCGAAAAACGTGTGGCATTGAATCAAGGTAATGAATACATTCGGGTTTCCGGTATTATTCGACCGATTGATATTAATGCCTCAAATACAGTGCCTTCTAGCTTACTTGCCGATGCCACTATTATGTATACCGGTGATGGCGCTATTGCTGACGCTAATCGTATGGGTTGGATGAGTAGAGGCTTTTTCTCTTGGTTATTTCCTTTTTAATGGGCGACGTACATGAACAAAATAACCTTTAATATCATTCTACTTACCTTTTTCGTTCTTACTAATACCAGCAATGTTTCTGCGGAACGCATTAAAGATTTAGCTGATATAGCCGGCGTGAGAAGTAACCAGTTAGTTGGTTATGGTTTGGTGGTCGGATTGAATAAAACTGGCGATAAAACCACATTTACCGGTCAATCTTTACGTGCGATGTTGTCGCGTTTGGGGATTAATTTTCCAGCGGGGATTGATCCTAAGTCAAAAAATATTGCAGCAGTTGCTGTGAGTGCCGATTTGCCGGCTTTTGTGAAGCCGGGACAAACCATTGACGTTACCGTGTCTTCTATTGGCGATGCGAAAAGTTTGCGTGGCGGGACTTTGTTAATGGCTCCATTGAAAGGGGCGGATGGGCAAGTTTATGCCGTCGCTCAAGGTAATTTAGTCGTCGGAGGCTTATCAGCTTCTGGTGAGGATGGTTCAAGTATTACGATTAATAATCCCGCTGTTGGTCGAATTGCTAGTGGCGCGACAGTGGAACGTAGTGTGTCCAGTCCTTTTGCGGATGGTAATGTCATTACCTTTAGTTTGCATAGTGCAGATTTTACGACCGCTAATCGTATGGTTCAGGCAATTAATCGTTTATTGGGCGAGGGAACTGCAATAGCAGCGGATGCCGCTTCCGTTAGGGTCAGTGCGCCTTTAGATGCCGGGCAGCGCGTTACTTTTGCTTCAATGGTAGAGAATATTATGGTTAATCCTGATGATGCGCCGGCGAGAATTATCGTCAATTCGAGAACAGGTACCGTGGTCATCAATAATATGGTACGTGTTCAGCCAGTGGCAGTATCGCATGGTTCGCTAACGGTGACGGTCAGTGAAAATATTCAAGTCAGCCAGCCTAATGCTGCGGCTTTTGGTAATGCGGCTGGAACGACAGCGGTTACGCCTCAGTCTGAAGTGGGTATCACGGAAGAGAATAATCATATGTTTGTGTTTAACCCTGGCGTATCCTTGGATGAAATCGTTCGTGCAGTGAATAATGTAGGGGCTTCTCCTAGTGATTTGGTGGCTATTTTGGAGGCTTTAAAATCAGCTGGCGCATTAAGAGCTGAACTGATAATTATTTAAAAAAGGAGTACGTCATGCTAAGTAATGTTAATTCTGCTGATGTTTATACTGACTTTAATGGACTTGCTAAGTTAAAAACTGAAGCAAAGCAGCAAACACCTGAAGCTATTAAAGAAGTTGCTAAACAATTTGAATCAATATTCTTAGGCATGGTGTTAAAAAGCATGCGCGCGGCAAAACTGACTGACGGCAGTATTCTGGACAATGAGCAAAGCAAGTTTTTTCAAGATATGCATGATCAACAACTTTCTGTGCAGTTATCTGGCGATCCCGGCATCGGTTTAGCCGCTGTTATAGAGCAGCAACTCAGTCCTAAAAAAAGCATTTCACTCGATAAATTAGGCATTGATGATTATAGAGTACGTCCTGTTGATATAAACAGGCCGAGTAAAGCAATGCGGAAATTAACGAGTATTGAGGCGGTAAGCGTAGATACAGTGAGTTTTGAGAGTATAAAAATTGAAGATATAAGTTCTGAGAATGAGCATATAAAGACTGCAAAGATAAACTCTAAAGAAGATTTTGTGCGCATATTGAGTGCTTCAGCTCAAAAGGCCGCCCAAGAATTGGGCGTTGAAGCTAAGACTCTATTGGCTCAAGCGGCACTGGAATCAGGCTGGGGAAGGGGCGTCATAAAAATGGCGGATGGCAGTAGTAGTTTTAATTTATTTAATATAAAAACCCATAAAGACTGGTCTGGGAAGCAAGTCGCTAAAAATACTTTGGAGTTTGATGGCGGTATAGCTAGGCAAGAAAAAGCGCGCTTCAGGGCTTATGAAAGTTACCAAGATAGCTTTAATGATTATGTGCGCTTTATAAAAGAAAATCCTCGTTATCAGCAGGCATTACAGCAAACTGAAAAAGCGGAACGATATATGCATGAATTACAAGCAGCAGGTTATGCAACGGATCCTGCTTATGCGAAGAAAGTCATGCGTATTTATCATGATGATGTATTTTCTGATTTACCGCGTCCAAATGTAGTGGTCGCTGATGCAAAGGAGTAGAGCATGGCTAGTGGGATTTTAGGCACAGCAGTTTCAGGCTTAATGGCATTTCAGCGCTCAATAGAAACGACCAGTCATAATATTGCCAATGTTAATACCGAAGGTTTTAGTCGCCAACGCGTTGAGTCAGTAGCGTCGTTACCTGAATATTCAGGGGGGGGGTATATTGGTACGGGTGTTGAAGTTAGCAATATTTCGCGTAGTTATGATCAGTTTATTAGTGCTCAGTTGCGTTCCAGTACGTCCGCCTTTGGCGATGTAGATAGTTTTAAAGCTTATGCCGCGCAAATAGATAATTTATTAGCTGATCCAAGTACGGGTATGGATCCAGCAATACAAAGTTTTTTTAATTCTGTTAATGATGTGGCTAATGACCCTAGTTCAATTGCTGCGCGTGAAGTTATGTTAATCGAAGGTGACAGCTTAACGCATCGTTTCGGAATGATTAGTCATCGTTTTGCAGAGCTCAAAGGTCAGGTTAATTCTGATTTAAAGAGTATGACTGAAACGGCTAATTCTTATACTCTGGCTATTGCTGATTTAAATAAAAGAATTGCCGCTGATATTGGTCGGGCGAATGGTCAGCAGCAGCCGAATGATTTATTAGATGAGCGAGACAAAATAGTCAATAAGTTAGCCGGTTTAGTTGATGTTTCTGTGATTCCGCAAGCCAACGGTATGGTGAGTGTGTTAATGAGTAATGGCTTGCCTTTAGTTATGGATACGCAAGCCTCTGCTCTTGGTATTAAAGCCAATGATTTCGATCCGACTCAATTGGAAGTTACTTTTACTGACGTAAAGGGGCAGGAGCAAGTTATTACCGATCGAATTAAGGGGGGTAAGATTGCGGGGACTTTACGTTTTAGAGCAGAAATACTCGACCCAGCACAGCAAAAATTAGGCGCGGTTGCAGCAGGGATTGCCATGGAATTTAATGCATTGCATCGGGGGCAGGTAGATGGTTTAGGGAGTTTAAGCGGTGGGTTTGATTTAGATGGTAATTTGGGTGTTGATTTCTTTAAATTTAATGGTGCTGAAATTCCTACTAGTGATGTTTCTGTTACGCCAAGTGCGGCAACCTTAAGTGTAAAATTTAGCACTATGGGGGCGGATAGTGCTAATTTAGATACCAGTGATTACCTACTTAAGTATGATGGTGCGGACTATACGTTAACTCGTCTAAGTGATAATATGGCAATGACGTTGAGTATTTCACCGAGCCCTTTATTCCCAGCACCTTATTCGTTGACTCCAAGTAATGCGGGAGATAAGTTGCCTGGTATTACTTTGGAGTTAGACCAATACTTAGCGACTGGAGAGCAGTTCTTTATCCGTCCTACCTATCAAGCCGCCAGTAATTTGGCAATGAATATTACCGACCCACGAAAAATTGCCGCAGCGACTAATTTGGATACCGATGGAGTGACTGTCATTGCTGGCTCTATGCCGGGTGATAATAGAAACGCTTTAAGCTTAGCTGGACTGGCAAATAACACAGTAATGTTTGGCGGGACGGCAAGTTTTCAAGAGTCTTATGGGCAGATTGTTGCTAAAGTCGGTGGCTTGACACATGCAGCAAATATTAGCGCGGATGCGCAGCAGTCTTTACTAAATAGGGCGACTGAAGCGCAATCTAATCTTTCGGGCGTGAATTTAGATGAAGAAGCGGCGAATTTAATTAAATTCCAGCAGTCTTATCAGGCGGCGGCACAAGCTATTGCTACCGCAAGTACCTTGTTTGATACTTTGATTGGTGCGGTGAGATAGGTGAATTTAGCGTTAAGGGTCACAATATTTTAACCACAGAGTAGGTAATTGTATTCTGTGGTTAAAATCTTGTGCACGTTAAGCTCAGTATGACTTAAGGATAAATCACTTTAGGTTCGAAGTTTGCTGCAGGGTATTTTGGGTCAAAAGCGGATTTTTCACCGATAAATTTAGTAGACGACTTCGTCGCTTCTTCATTCATATAAATAACTTTAGGCTGGAAATTGGCGGCTGGGTATTTACTATCATCGCTGTTAGCTGAACTGATGCTAGGGATGAGGGTGATAGCGGCAGTAAAAATGCCGATAATAAGTGATGTTTTCATATAACCTCGTTCTCCGTGTGTTGTTATAGGTGTAATGTAAGAGAGTGGCTATAATAACGCAGTTATTTCCGGATAATCAATAAATAACTGCTGTCTAAATTGTTCAATTTTTGCTTCTTCTAGTCTTTCGTTTCTAGGAATAGACACCGTGATTTCGCTGATCACTGACATGGGGTTGCTGTTTAGAAAAATCAGGCGATCCGCTAAAGTAATGGCTTCCCGTAAGTCATGTGTGACAAAGAGGACTTTATGCGGACGTTTAGACCATAAATCGATCAATAGTTGTTGTGCCTGACGCGCTGTTGGAGGATCTAGTGAAACAAACGGCTCATCCATGAGTAATAAATCTGGATCCATGGCAAAAGCTCTAATAATGGAAACGCGGCGACTCATGCCTAAAGATAAATGTGCAGGGAAAGTATTTTTTTCTGTCGCTAAGCCCATGCTTTCTAGTAAAAAGTCTAAGGTTTCTATTTTAGTCTCAGACGCTAATTCAATGTTTTCTTGTACGGTGCGCCACGGCAACAATCTGGGGTTTTGAAAAACATAGCCGACTTTGGGGGCTTTTTGGCTTTTACCGAGAGAAATGTTACCGCTAAATTTTGCATCTAATCCAGCAAGGATATTGAGCAATGTGGTTTTTCCGCAGCCTGATGAACCCACTAAACAGACAAATTCATTATTAACCAAGTTAAGCTGTAAATCTTTGATGACCCGTTTGCTGGTTTTGTCGGTCGGATTTATATATGACTTGTCAGTGATGTTTATCGTCAGATTATTCATCGCCGCCACCTTTGTGCGTGTTTATCGAGTGGTTTGAGTATTAGTAATTCAATTCCTTGAATCAGGGTAACAAAGGCAATGGTGTAAGCTAATATGCTAGCTACATCAAAGAGCTGGAAAAACAAATGGAGCTGATAACCCATACCATCGCTACGCCCGAGCATTTCCACGACTAAAACAATTTTCCAGATTAAAGCCAGGCCTGAGCGTGTTGCAGCCATGACAAAAGGGTGTAGTTGCGGCCAAATAACATGGCGTAATGTTTTGCTTTTACTAAAGCGGTAACATTTTGCCATGTCTAATAATTCAGTGTCTAAGGCGCGCGTGCCTTCGCGGATAGTAACAATCACATTGGGCAGTTTGTTAATCACAACAGCAAGAATAGCCGCAGTTTCTGTTAGCCCAAACCAGACGTAACATAAAATAATGGTGACTAAGGCGGGGATGTTGAGAAAAATAACCAGCCAGTTATCGAAAAAGGTATCTAGTTTTGGGTGCCTACCTAAGAGTATGCCAATGGCGCAGCCGAGTAACATGGCAATGCCAAAGCTGATAGATAGGCGATATAGCGTTTTTCTTAAATGGTGGCTTAATTGTCCAGATTGTATTTCCGTGATCAATACCTTGGCTACGGTGAGAGGGGTGGGTAAGGTTTCCGCATTTAAATACAGCGCAAGCCCATACCATAGCGCTAAAAAAAAGCTAATAGACAGTAAGCTGAGTATTGAACGGTGATAAATAAAGTTCATATCAGCTGTGCTGGGGTAATGCCAGAAAGTTACTTAAGTCTTTTAATCGTTCTGGTGTCCCTATGTCCATCCAAAATCCTGCATAGTGTTCACCGCTGATACGTTGATTCTGCATGGCTTTTTTTAACAAAGGCGCAAGCGCTGATTTACCTGGCTCAAGCTCAGCAAATAAATCGGGATGATAAAGTCCTATGCCGCTAAAAGTAAATTTTTCTTCGCCTTCGGGAGTAAGGATTGATCCGCTGCGCAGTGCAAAATCACCCTTAGGGTGATGACTAGGATTGTTGACTAGAATGAGATGTGCTAAATCGAGTGGTTTGTTGACTAGGTTGTGCCAAGGGTAGTCGCAGTAAATATCGCCGTTTACGACAATAAAAGGCGCACTGCCTAGCAAGGGCAGTGCATTTTTTATCCCGCCTGCTGTTTCCAGTCCGATCTCGCCTTCATCGGAGTATTGGATATGCGCTTGATATTGTGAGCCATCACCTAAATAAGTTTTTAGTTGCTTACCTAAGTGAGCCAGATTAATAACAATGTCAGTAATTCCAGCTTTAACTAAAGACTCTATCGTATATTCAACCAGTGGCTTGCCCGCTGCTTTGAGCAAAGGTTTGGGCGTGCGGTCAGTTAAAGGACGCATTCTTTCGCCACGCCCTGCAGCTAAAATCATGGCTTTCATAAGGCTTGTTGGCTAGCGGGTAAAACTGTATTGACTAAAAGGTGATGGAAATCTTGTAGTTCGGGGTAATGAGCGCTGATAGTGATGACATAATCCAGTGTTCGTGGAATATCCTTTAGGTAACCCTTTTTACCATCTCGAATATTTAATCGGGAAAAAATGCCGATGGCTTTTAAGTGGCGCTGCATGCCCATTAAATCAAAATCACGCTGGAACTGTGGGTAATCACAAGTAATTAATTGTGCTTGAATCAGTTTTTGGTAATAAGGCTTTAGGCTGCTTTCGATTTGAGCATCAGGCCAGCTAATATAGCAATCTCTTAATAAAGAAACGGCATCGTAAGTAATAGGGCCAATAACGGCGTCTTGAAAATCAATAATGCCGGGGTTATCAATGCTGATATGCATTAAGTTACGTGAGTGATAATCTCTGTGTACACAGACTTGTGTTTGTTGTAATGCAGAGCTAATTAATAATTCATTGCTTTTTGCTAGTATGGCTTGTTCGGCAGTGCTTAGTGACAGATTGCATTGCTGCTTGAGAAACCAATCAGAAAATAAATTGAGCTCTACTTGTAATAAATGAGCATCGTAGCGCGGTAAGTCGCAGGTTTTTATATCGACATTCGTTTGCAGAATAAATAAGCTGGCAAGCGCATCCTTATATATCCTGTCGACGGTTTTGTCGTTGAGGCAGTCTAATAAGCATTCTGAGCCAAAGTCTTCGAGTAGTAAAAAACCTTGCTGAGTATTTTGCTGGATGATTTGCGGTACATTTACTTGGGCTTGTGCAAAGAGCTGGGCAACTTTGATAAAAGGGGCGGTATCTTCTTTATCGGGTGGTGCATCCATGACGATAAACGTGTCCTGTTGTTGATGCACTCTAAAGTAGCGTCTAAAGCTGGCGTCGCTCGATGCTGGCTTGAATTGCGTAATATTTAATTGTAAGTCATTTGTGAGCCAGTGCAGAATGGCTTTTTCTCTATCGTCGCTTGCCGTTATCATTCTTTTATAAAGAGGCTGGAAAAGTAAGGTAAAATGGTCGGTTGTTATTCTATGATATTTTGCCTATTAATGTAGGCTTTTTGATTTTTTATTTTTAGGCTTATGGTTTACATAGTAGCGCGTATTTTTTTGATTTTTTTTAGTACAGCTTTGTGGCAAATTTCTGCTGTTCGGGCGGATGAATTTGGCTGGGATTGTAAAAGAAATAGAGCGAATGGTCAGTGGCAATGTGTGAATCCTGAGCAGCCGATGAGTAAACCTAAAGTACAACAGGTCGTTGAGGAGCAAGAAAAGGGCTGGTTTAGTGATACTTATAGTTCTGCGCAAGAGCAGTTATTTAAGCGTCTACAGCAGCAGTTCAAACAAGATCCTTGGGCGATGTGCAGCTTAAAATTAGGCCAACCGACTTTTATGGTTGATAAGCAATTGCGCGAGCTTGCTCCGATAAATGTTTCTGCTGATCAAAGCGAAATATTTGACCAGAAAATGACTAATTTCTCAGGTGATATTGATTTAGAGCGCGCTGATCAGCGAGTTCTGGCTGATGAGGCGGATTATAATCGAAATTCTGGCGTACTCGATTTATATGGCGACGTTATTTATACTGATGGCGGAATGGCCTTATACGGCTCATCGGTAAGAATGAATTTAAATGAGGATAAGTCCTTATTGCGGGATGTCTCTTATATTCTGCCGGCTTCTCCGATACGCGGTAGTGCTGATGTTGTTTATCGCGATAGCCCAACTTTCAGTCGATTTAGTGATGTGACCTATACGGCTTGTGAACCGGGTAATCAAGATTGGATTTTGCATGCCTCTAAAATGAAGGTCAATGATGATGATGGCACTGCTTCTATCAAACATGGATGGCTAGAATTTAAGCAGGTTCCGGTTATGTATATTCCGTATGGCTCATTCCCTACGGATGATCGGCGCAAGACAGGTTTGTTGACGCCGACCGTTGGTTATTCGCAACGTACTGGCGCTGATATGGCCTTACCTTTTTATTGGAATGTGGCGCCGAATTATGATCTGACATTAACACCGCGTTATATGAGCTCTAGAGGCTTTATGATGGGCACAGATTTTCGCTATCTATGGACGGATTCAGAAGGCGATATTAAGGTTGAAATGATGCCAGAAGATACGCAAACCAAGGATTTACGCTGGGGCGGTAGTTTTCAACATAAAACCCAGTTGACTAAGGACGTGAGCTTTGATTGGGACGCTAATTATGTCTCTGATAGCGCATATTTTAATGATTTAGATGGTTCGCTAGGCATGAGTCATCGATCGCGATATTTAGAAAGTGACGCTAATATTGCCTATACCTTGCCTTGGATGACTTTAACGGCTAAGGCAGAAAATTACCAGAATATAGTTCCGAATCAAGATGATAAACTGTTACCTTATCGGCGTTTGCCACAGATCAAACTAGATATGGTGAAAGATTTCAATGAACTGCCGATAGCGTTGGCACTCGATAGTGAATATGTGATTTTTCAGCGGCATTTTCCTGATGGGCAAACAGAGGGGCAGCGTTTAAATCTTAAACCTTCAATCAGCTTTCCTTTTATTTATGACTCGGGTTTTATTACGCCTAAAGTCGCTTTGCAGCATAGTCAGTATTGGCTGGGGGGGGACGCTCCTTTAGCTTCAACTAATGCGAGTAAGACCTTGCCTTTTGTGTCGGTAGATAGTGGCTTGTTTTTTGAACGTGATTTTGAGTCCTTGACGCATACCATTGAACCGCGCTTATTCTATTTATATGTGCCGTACACAGAGCAAAGTGACATGCCCAATTTTGACACTTCATTATATGACTTTAATAGCGGTCAGTTATTTAGAGATAATGAATTTAATGGCCCTGATAAAACCCAGAATACCAATCAAATTACTACCGCTTTAACGACACGATTAATTGATGATGGAAAAGAGCGTTTAAATCTTACGGTCGGCCAGATTTTCTATTTCGAAGACAGAAAAGTCAATTTAGCGGGTGATGCGGTACATTCTGAATTACTGTCTAATTTAATTACTGAATTAAGTAGTGAAATAACGGATGAAATTAGATTTAGCTCCGGTATGCAATGGAGTTATAAAGAAAAGGCGATAGGGCGAGGTAATACCGATTTGTCTTACCATGGCCTTAATAACAACACGATTTTTAATGTCGGGTATCGTTATCGGCTGGAGCAGGTAGATCAAGTCCAGCCAGCCCAAAATCAAATTCTCGCTTCTACTATTATTCCTATTTACGATGGTTGGAGTGTTATTGGTTTATACCGATACTCCTTTTTTGATCATAAGACTTTAGAGTATTTTTATGGTATTGAAAAAGATAGTTGTTGTTGGCGATTTAGAGTCGTTGCGCGTCAATTTACTCTTAGTACAGCCACAGCAGCAGCTACAGGGGTAGATGCTAAACCACAAAATTCAATATATTTTCAATTTGAATTAAAAGGATTGACTAGTTTAGGTGATAATCTGGAAGACTTTTTATTGGAAAATATTTCAGGGTATAGAAAACCCAATTATTAATTGCAATGACAAACACATGGTACATAAAAGAGGTCAAGTGAAAATTCAGCGTTCAGTTACACAGTTTATTTCAGTTCTGTTTTTGGGTGGCTTATTGCTGATTCAAAGTCATAATAGTTTTGCGGCGAAATATTTGGATGGCATCGTTGCTGTTGTTGAAGATGATATTATTCTCGATAGTGAATTGGCGCGCGAAGCAACGGCCATTGTGAGCAAATTAAAAGCTAATAATGTGCAGCTTCCTCCTAGGAAAGTTTTGTATCAGCAAGTGTTGGAGCGTTTAATTGTTGATAAATTACAAAGTCAGTTAGCACAAAAGGCAGGTATTAAAATAAGCGACGAGATGGTTAATAATTCGCTTGAATCCATTGCCCAACAAAATAACCTGAGTATGGAGGAATTTAAAAGGGAAGTAAGCAAAGAAGGAATAGAATTTGATGTATTTAAAGAAAGTATACGTAAAGAGATTCTGGTTAATCAATTGCGTAGCCAAGAAATTGGTAGCCGAATCAAAGTTTCAGAGCAAGAAGTTCGCCATTATTTAGATACTGAAATTAGCGCCGACACTCAGAAAATAAAGTATTTTCTAGGACATATCTTGATAGCCGTTCCAGAAGGCGCGTCTGCATTGACAATACAAGCGGAAGAAGCGGAAGCGCATAGAGTCATTGCTAAGTTACGTGCGGGGGATGATTTCAAGAAAATGGCGGTGAGTGTTTCAGATGGTACGAATGCTTTACAGGGTGGAGAATTAGGCTGGCGAACTATAAATCAAGTCCCTTCGTTGTTTGTTGGAGTCTTAAAAACGTTGCGCAAAGGAGAAATTTCTGAACCTATTCGTAGTCCAGGTGGTTTTCACATCCTTAAGCTAATAGACAGCACTGGGATTGATGCACATATTATTACTGAAACGCATGTTCGGCATATCTTAATTAAAACGAATGAAATAGTGAACGATGCTGAAGCAAAAAAACGTTTAGCTGTGATATCGAATCGAATTGCTGATGGGGATGATTTTGCCGCGCTAGCACAAGCAAATTCGGATGATACCGGATCGGCTTTAAAGGGGGGGGATCTGGGTTGGGTTATGCCTGGAGTATTAGTACCACCGTTTGAAAAAGCAATGTCTGAACTACGCGTGAATGAAATAAGTGCGCCAATACAAACGCAATTTGGTTGGCACCTTATTGAGGTTTTAGCGCGTCGTACCAAAGATAATAGCGAAGAATATAAGGTTAATCAGGCGCGCGATGAAATTCGTAAAAGAAAAATAGAAGAGGAAACCGAGTTATGGCTAAGGCGCTTGCGTGATGAGTCTTATGTTGATGTTCGACTAGATTTTTTAAATGATCAAAAATAGGCTTGTGTATACTCAATTAGAAAAGCAGTTAAGCTTAGAAAATGAATTAAAACGAGTACTTGCCAAAGAAGATTTAACTGCAAATAAAGCATTGATTGAAGTCACTGCGCGCAATTTAAAATTAGATTATCTTGATTTAGCTGCAGCCTTATTATTTATTAATGAGCCTGAGCCTACGCTCAGCGATCTTGAGCACAGTAAATTGAGTATGGAGAAGCAAAAGGCTTTCGAGTTGCTTAATGCGCAAATGGTGCGTTATCGGATTGAGGTGGGGCGTGTGCATCAGGTAAGTATCAATCTTATAAAAGATCTTATCGTTGAAGAGGCGGGAGTGGAGCGCACAAAAATTGGTTATGTCGATGTTCTAGAAAACTATAGCGTTCTAAGTTTGCCGCCAGGCATGCCTGTTGAAATATTACAGACATTTAAGGAGTTAGAGATAAATGGACAAACATTGGATATTAAGCGCTTAAGTGGCGCGGGTAAAAAATACCAAGCGGAAAAGAGTTATCGTCGCGGTACACGCCGGCATTATCTGGCTGCGAATAAAAGAAACCCGACTTCGGGACAAGATAAGGTTTGACCTTTAATTATTAATATAAATGAAACGTATGAATAAAATTCAGTTTGTAGATTCAGTCACTGAACTAGAAATCCTTTGCCAAAAAATGCAGCACGAGCCGTGGCTTGCTATTGATACTGAGTTTTTGCGTGAAAAAACCTATTATCCAAAGTTTTGTTTATTGCAAATAGCAACATTGGAGTGGGTGGCTTGTATTGATCCTATTGCCTTAGAAGGGCAGATGGATACGCTATTTGAAATTATTAATAATCCAAATATTATTAAAGTTCTGCATTCTTGCCGTCAAGATGTAGAGATTTTTTATAATCTTACAGGGAAATTACCTGCGCCTGTTTACGATACTCAGCTTGTTGCTCCTTTGCTTGGGTTTCAAGAAAATCCAGGTTATGCCATGTTAGTCTCGGGTTTTTTAAATATTAACTTAAGCAAAATTCATACGCGTACTGATTGGAGTCAACGACCTTTATCACCTGAGCAAATGGAATATGCGGCAGATGATGTGATTTATCTAGCTAAGATTTATCAGATGATGGAGAAAAAATTACAGAAATTAGGCAGGGAAAATTGGCTCAATGAGGATTTTGAGCAGTTAATGAATCCTGATTTATATGATATACCGCCTGAAAATGCTTGGTTGAAAATTCGCGGTAAAAATAAATTAACCGGCAAGCAGCTTGCTATTGTCCAAGCTTTAGCTGAATGGCGTGAGATAACGGCAAAAAAAGATGATCGACCTAAAAACTGGATTTTACGCGATGAGTTGATTTTAGATATGGCTAAATTACAGCCTGTGACTATCAAAGCATTAGCGGAAATACGCAGTATTAATGATAGTTTTGTGAGACGATCCGGTCAAGAGGTCTGTGATTTGATTAAAGCGGCACAGGATATGCCGGGGTTGAAGTTAAAATCCAAAGAAAATAGCGCAAAAAAAACAGTTAAGCAAGAAGCGGTTTTAGATGTTTTAAGCGCAATCGTGCGCTTGCGAGCTGAAGAAAATGCCTTAAATCCTATTATTTTAGCGACACGGAAAGACCTGGAAGCTTTATTATTTGATGAGCCTGATGGCTTGTTGCGGCATGGTTGGCGTTATAGCATGGTAGGGAAGGAGTTGCAGGGGCTTTTGCAAGGGCAGTTTACAATATCAATAGATAAGAATGACTTAACACTGCATACACAAGAGATGTAGGACGGAATGTGGGGCGGACTGAAGTCCGCCTTTTAAGCTTGGGATTGCGTCGTT
>JAIPFI010000073.1 GCA_021736705.1 Methylococcaceae bacterium
AATGCAAAAAATCGGCGGCACGGCAGCTTTTATTGATGCGGAACATGCTTTAGATATTGGCTACGCAGAAAAAATCGGCGTTAATATTGATGATTTATTAGTTTCTCAGCCAGATACGGGTGAGCAGGCTTTAGAAATTGCCGATATGTTAGTGCGTTCCAATGCTGTCGATATTGTAGTGATCGATTCGGTTGCCGCGTTAACGCCAAAAGCAGAAATTGAAGGCGATATGGGTGATTCTCATATGGGTCTACAAGCGCGCTTAATGTCTCAGGCTTTGCGTAAATTAACGGCAAATATTAAACGCTCGAATACGATGGTTATTTTTATTAACCAGATTCGTATGAAGATTGGCGTGATGTTCGGTAGCCCTGAAACAACGACCGGTGGTAATGCCTTAAAGTTCTATGCCTCAGTTCGTTTAGATATTCGTCGTATTGGCGCGATTAAAAAAGGCGATGAAATTATTGGTAACGAAACGCGTGTTAAAGTGGTTAAAAATAAAGTTGCCCCGCCCTTTAAGCAAGCTGAATTTGAAATCATCTACGGAGAAGGTGTTTCTTTCTTAGGTGAATTAGTTGATTTAGGTGTCAAGTATGGCTTTGTTAATAAAGCGGGTTCTTGGTACAGCTATGGTAATGATAAGATCGGCCAGGGTAAAGATAATGTACGGCTTTATCTTAAGGAGAATCCAGCTGTGGCAATAGAACTTGAAGCTAAGATTCGTGCTGAAGCTTTTGCTACTAAAGCATCTGTTTCTGGCGTCACGGATGTTGAGGTTGATGATGAGGATCTATCTGAATAATACGAGCGTTGTATGGCTGAACTTACGGAAAGAGCAGGAATACAGGCAGAAATAAAAGAAGCGTGTTTAAGGTATTTAATGCGGCGTGAGCATAGTCGGCATGAATTACTACAGAAAGTGGCTGCAAAAGGTTTTCTTAAGTCTGATATTGACTATGTAATAGACGCACTGGCAGAACACGGTTTACAAAGTGATGTTCGATTTGCTGAAAGTTATGCAAGAAGCCGAATTCATAAAGGTTTTGGGCCTTTAAGAATTAAAGCTGAACTACAGCAGCGCGGAGCCGGAGATTGTTATTTTGATATGGCTGTTGAAGATATTGCCGGAAGTTGGCGGGAATTACTGGCGCAAATTTATGAGAAAAAATATGGCAGTGATGACGCTGACTTCGATATAAAAGAACAGCTCAAGCGTAGCCGATTTTTGCAGCAGCGTGGGTTTTCTACTGATATGATACGTGAGTTACTGCAAAATGTTAGTTAGTGTTGTAGTCTGTATGACACTTGCAGAATACGAAGTTTGAGTAATTCATTTCTTCCGTATTTCGCTTCGCGGCTCTGCGAGCCGTAAATTTCTACGGACTATATTGGTAAAAGAAAAATAGGCTCTTAAATCTATACAAGAGCAAATGATTTAAAAACGTTTATATAACCCAGTTAATTATGAAAAATCTGACTAGCGCAGAATTGCGTGCTACTTTTTTAAAGTTCTTTGCAGATCACGGCCACTCTATTCAGCCTTCAAGCTCTTTAGTGCCCGGTAATGATCCTACTTTATTGTTTACCAATGCCGGAATGGTGCAATTTAAAGATACTTTTCTAGGTCGCGAACCACGTAATTATGTACGTGCAACCACCAGTCAGCGCTGTGTACGCGCCGGTGGTAAGCATAATGATTTGGAAAATGTCGGTTATACCGCAAGACATCATACGTTTTTTGAAATGCTGGGTAATTTCAGTTTTGGTGATTATTTCAAAAAAGAAGCCATTTATTTTGCGTGGGAATTTTTAACCAAAGAATTGGAAATTCCAGCTGAGAAATTATGGGTTACAGTTTTTGATGAAGATTCCGAAGCTGAAAAAATCTGGCTAGAAGATGTCAAAATTGATGCGACACGTTTTTCACGTATAGGCGCTAAAGATAATTTCTGGTCTATGGGCGATATTGGCCCTTGTGGTCCTTGTACGGAAATTTTTTATGATCACGGTGAAGACATTGCGGGTGGGCCTCCGGGTACGCCCGAAGAAGATGGTGATCGATATATCGAAATCTGGAACTTAGTGTTCATGCAATATGACCGCGATATGGACGGTCATTTAACGCCATTACCTAAACCGTCAGTTGATACCGGTATGGGTTTAGAGCGTATTGCTGCCGTGTTACAAGGCGTGCACAATAATTACGAAATTGATTTATTCCAAAAATTATTAAAAGTGGCTGCTGATTTAGCAGGCACTAAAGATTTAACAGAAAGCTCTCTAAGAGTTATTGCCGATCATATACGCTCATGTGCGTTTATGGTGGTTGATGGCGTGATGCCGTCAAATGAAGGGCGTGGTTATGTATTGCGCCGTATTATTCGTCGTGCGATTCGCCACGGATATCGTTTAGGCATTCGTGAGGTATTCTTCTTTCAATTAGTTGCGCCTTTAGTGGCGGAAATGGGTGACGCTTATCCTGAGCTTGCGGCAGCGCAAGAGCAAGTTGAGCGCATCTTAAAATTGGAAGAAGAGCGCTTTGCTGAAACCCTAGAACAAGGCATGAAAATACTGGAAGCTTGTGTAGAAAAAATGCACGGTACAGTCATTCCTGGCGATGTCGTGTTTCAGCTTTATGATACCTATGGTTTTCCGGTCGATTTAACCGCTGATTATGCGCGTGAAAATAACTTATCGGTTGATCATGCAGGTTTTGATATTGCCATGACGGCGCAGCGCACAAGAGCGCGTGCCGCGAAGAGTTTTGGTGATGGTTACAATCAAACTATTAAATTAGATGCGCAAACTGAATTTACGGGTTATCAGCAGCTAAATGAAGAATCGAAAATTATCGGCTTATTTCAACAAAGTGAAGCGGTATCCGTTTTAACTGAAGGTGCTGAAGGGGTTGTGGTTTTAGAAAGCACGCCTTTTTATGCTGAGTCAGGTGGTCAAGCGGGCGACTGTGGTCGTATTGAGGTTGATGGTGGTATTTTTGAAGTTACCGATACACAAAAGCAGGGTGGTTCATTATTCTTGCATTATGGTAAAGTCATTTCCGGCGAGTTAAAAAATAATTTGCCATGCACAGCATTTGTTGAGCCGGTTAGTCGTCAGGCAATTACTTTAAATCATTCGGCTACGCATTTACTACATGCCGCATTACGCCAAGTATTAGGGGATCATGTGACGCAGAAAGGTTCTTTGGTTAATGCCGAGCGTTTGCGTTTTGACTTTGCGCATTTTGAGCCAATGACGGCTGAAGAAATTAAAATTATTGAGCGTATAGTGAATCAACAGATTCGTCACAATGACTCAGTAAGCGCGGATGTTATGTCCAAAGAAGATGCGATTAATGCCGGTGCAATGGCTTTATTTGGCGAGAAATATGGTGATGAAGTTCGCGTCTTGAAAATTGGTGATTTTTCGACTGAACTGTGTGGCGGTGTGCATGCTAAACGAGCAGGCGATATAGGCTTGTTTAAAATTATCAGTGAAACAGGTGTCGCTTCAGGTGTGCGTCGTATTGAAGCCATTACTGGCGAAGCAGCTATGCAGTGGTTAGAAGGTCGCGAGAAATCTATTGCAGAAATAGCAAGTGTCGTCAAATCATCTCCTGAAGCTGCCGCTGAAAAAGTTCAGCAGTTGATGGATAAAAGTAAATCTTTAGAAAAAGAATTAGAGCGTTTACAATCCAAATTGGCCAGCTCTGCTGGGGGTGAATTGGCAAGCCAAGCCGTTGATATTGATGGTATTAAAGTTCTTGCGGTTAAGTTAGAGGGCGTTGAGCCAAAAGCAATGACGGATGTACTGGATCAATTGAAAAATAAATTAGGCAGTGCGGCCATTGTTTTAGCCACTGTGAAAGAGGGTAAAGTTACTTTAATTGCCGGCGTTACTAAAGATCAAACCGCGCGTGTTAAAGCGGGTGACTTGGTTAATGTTGTTGCCACGCAGGTGGGTGGTAAGGGTGGCGGTCGTCCAGATATGGCAAGAGCAGGCGGTACAGAGCCTGAAAAATTAGAACAAGCGTTACAACAAGTGCCTGAGTGGGTGCGTGAACAAATAGGTGCTTAAAGAATGGCGATGTATGTGTATAAGTTTGGCGGTACTTCAGTAGGTACGGTTGAGCGGATTAAAGCGGTAGCAGAAAAAGTAAAAGCAGCGCACGATAAAGGCGATCAGCTGGTTGTTGTGTTGTCGGCAATGAGTGGTGAAACCAATCGTTTAATTGATTTGGCTATGCAAATGCAAAAAACACCTGTTTCAAGAGAAATGGATGTTTTGTTGTCAACGGGTGAGCAGGTTACAGTTGCCTTGTTGAGTATGGCCTTGCAAGAATTGGGCTGTCCTGCGTGTTCTTATACGGGCGCTCAGGTGCGTATTGAAACGGATAGTGTGCATACTAAAGCGCGGATTAAAAGTATTGATGATGGAAAAATACGTGCTGACTTAAATGCTGGCAAAGTGGTTGTGGTTGCAGGATTTCAAGGGGTTGATGAGGGTGGCAATATAACCACTTTAGGTCGTGGCGGCTCGGATACCAGTGCCGTTGCTTTAGCGGCTGCATTAAAAGCTGATGAATGTCACATATACACGGATGTTGATGGTGTTTATACGACTGACCCGCGTATAGAACCTAAAGCGCGTCGTTTAGATAAAATTACTTTTGAAGAAATGCTGGAAATGGCCAGTTTAGGTTCAAAAGTATTGCAAATTAGATCGGTAGAATTTGCCGGTAAATATAAT
Source organism: Methylococcaceae bacterium (assembly GCA_021736705.1). Lineage (GTDB taxonomy): Bacteria > Pseudomonadota > Gammaproteobacteria > Methylococcales > Methylomonadaceae > Methyloprofundus. The sequence continues at coordinate 4,753 of JAIPFI010000073.1, forward strand.
GTCGCTTTGCGCGTCTTATCATCATTTTCAGAAGGGCGGGGCACGCTCATTACTTACGAGGAATCAGAAGTGGAACAAGCGTTAATTTCAGGTATTGCATTCAACAAAGATGAAGCAAAGTTAACGATTACAGGTGTGCCTGATATTCCTGGAGCTGCTTTTAAAATCTTAGGGCCGATTGCTGATGCGAATATTGAAATTGACATGATCATTCAAAATGTCGCGGATGATGCCACTACCGACTTTACCTTTACCGTGCATCGCAATGATTTTGTTAAGGCAAGAGAAATTCTTACTAATGTTTGCAATGATTTAGGTGCAAGAGCTGTTACTGCAGATGATAGTATTGTCAAAGTTTCTATTGTTGGCGTGGGAATGCGCTCTCATGCAGGTATTGCCAGTAAAATGTTTGAAGTCTTGGCGAAAGAGGCAATTAATATTAGAATGATTGCTACATCAGAAATAAAAATTTCCGTTGTTATTGATGAAAAGTATCTGGAGTTGGCAGTTAGGGCGCTGCATAAGGGTTTTGAATTAGATAAAGAGCCAAAAAAAGTAAGCGCATAAACTATTTTTAAAAAAAATTAGATTAGGTGTTTATTTTTTGAAAATTGCTGCTATAATTAGCAGCTCAGTCCGGTTCTGCTTTAGGCTGAACTTTTTTGAACAGGGAGACGATAGATGCTTATATTAACGCGTCGAGTAGGAGAGACTTTAATGATTGGTGACGATGTTACTGTCACTGTTCTTGGGGTAAAAGGTAATCAAGTCCGAATTGGCATTAATGCACCGAAAGATGTATCTGTCCACAGGGAAGAGATTTACGAAAGAATAAGAAATGAAAAAGCAGGGACTTCCGATCCTGTTGTTGAAACTGGAACGACTGGACTCATGGGTTCAGAGGACTAGAAAAAATTAAATTAGGAGAGGTGGCCGAGCGGCCAAAGGCGCTCCCCTGCTAAGGGAGTATGGGCTTTAACTCCCATCGAGGGTTCGAATCCCTCCCTCTTCGCCATATAAATGAGTTGAAAATTTATTTCAGAATTTTTGAAATAAAAGCTTGACACGGAATAGAGAAGTAAGGATAATATAAAAGATCAACAAGGCGCCTGTAGCTCAGCTGGATAGAGTACTCGGCTACGAACCGAGCGGTCAGGAGTTCGAATCTCTTCAGGCGCACCATTGTTGAAATAAAGTTTAATCCCCTGTAGCTCAGTTGGTAGAGCGGGTGACTGTTAATCACTAGGTCGGCGGTTCGAGCCCGTCCGGGGGAGCCAAGTAAAATAAGGGCTGTAGGTAATTCTACAGCCCTTTTTTTTGCCTGAAATTTAGTCTTATACGTTTTGGGTGTACTTGTGGGTGTACTTAGCTTTTTGGCTGATGGATGGGTTTTTCTTTGGGTGGTTTATGCTTGATATGCGCTGGCTCGTGATTGCGTCAATATTTCTATGGCAGGGAAAACGAAAATTTGATGTATGATCTTCATTGAAGCGCAGAAGTTTTGGTGATAGTGCTTCCTTGATTTCTAGATATGGGGGCAAGTAAAAAGGTATGTAGCTATTTGCTTTTCATAAAATGAATAATCTGCATGATGCTTGCCGAGCAGATTAGAGCAAGAACAATATAGCCAACGGGGATATTGATAATTACTTGTAATGCTCGAAGTGCGACATTATGTGCAGGTTCATCTAGCCAATTTATATTCCCAAGCCCCAGTAGAAAGCCAGTTAAAAAACTCATTGCTGAAAATATTAACATACCCGCAGATATTGATAATCCATGTATTAGTAATTTGTTGCGCATTCGGATATCAGTAATAGCACCTGTTTCTTTGATTACCTTCTCTGTCATATCTGTCAGTAAAGTATTCATCAGCTTCATCGATTTATGTGCAAAAGCTGCTCCTTCCGCCTCTCTTTGCTGACTAATACTTTCTACCGCGAGTTGGCCGGCGGCCTGTATCCGGTTAGGAAGCGTCTCGGTGTAATGTTTCGTATAGCCAAGCATTTCAACTAAAAGCCAGGTCGGGTCGTCTGGGCTAATGTTATGCTGTTCTGCCCACTTAAGGGCTTCAACTTGCTGACTGCTCGGCAGGCTATCTAAAAAACTATCGCGTTTATTGTTTGGTTTTTTTTCGATAGGTGTATTTGTGTTTGTTATTCGTTGCATAATTTCGTTTTGATTATCCTTTCTGGTTGAACTGTTCTCTTCTTTTGTTTGGTGTTGCCTTATTAGCTTTAATACGCTTTCAGTTAAATATCCTGATTCCATTCTCTTAGTCTCCAGCTGATGTAACTGCTTGCTCTTTTATGGTTATGCTGCTGAAGCATTGCTCTGCAATGCCGAGCCAATCTTGAAGATCTAGCCATAGTGCAGTTCGCAAATGCTTCTTTGATATGCCATGCAGCGGCTGTGGATGAGTCTCTAAGAAGTCAATAATGCGGTGATTAAGCTCTGGCAAGAATGTTTCTTGAAAACCTTTTGATAGCCATTTGTTTCTTGTCGGGCTTTGATTCCACCTATCAAATTCTTCATTTTTCCCAAAAAATCCATTTTTAACTGCAATTGACTGTTGAGCAAATGCTGCAAGACCTGTTTCTATGCTTGTGTTAATTAAATATAGTGAATCGGTCTGACGAGATAGGCAGAAGACTTGATGTAGCTCTATTTCTAGTTCGTGTAGTGTGCGAGCTAATAGGCCGCTTATTTCATTGACTTCGTTGAGTCCCGCAGGCATCGACATTACGATATACTGTGTGTCTATGTTTTCTATCTCATCAAGTAGTGACATCCAGCCATCCTTGTTATCTATGCCGGCGAGTAAGACGGGGGCGTAATTACCAAATCGCCTTGCGATGTCAGGATTTGTCTTATCTGCTTCAATTAGCGTTACGCTATAGTTGTTTCTTAAAAGTAGACTGGCAATTGTTGTGGCGATCAATGATTTTCCCGTCCCTCCTTTTGATCCATCACAAGTGATTAGTTTTCTATTGTAGTGAGCTGGGGTTATTTTTTTAGTCATAGATGTCTCGATAATGTGGTTAGTTGTCTAAATTAAAATCTTCAAGCTTTGATCGTCCGATTGCCTTTATTCCACTAAAGGCTGCGCTTGAAAGATCCGAACGGTAGTTAGTGGTTTGCTCATGTAAATTGTTTCTTTGGTTGGTGTTGTTTATTGAATGAACGGTCTGTTTAGGGCTTTGTGATTGATTTGATGTTACAGATTCTACTGTTGTTTTCTGGTTTTTTGTTGTGAGTGTCTTAACGGCATTAATAAGGGTGGGTCGCTGTAAGTTAAGAGTATCGGCGATTACTTGCCAGGTAACTTTCTTTTCTCTAGCAGACAAAATATCATTTAAATGTAAAGACACTTTATCAATACAGCTCAGCCTTTGAGGCTGAGCTATTAATGATTTTAAGTTGCTGGATTCTTGCGAGTCTTTATTCACTGTTGTTTTCACGAAGTTTCAGTGCAGGGAGCATGACTGCAACTGATCGCTGAAATTCCTCTTCTGGAACTAGCGTATTAAAATGTTTAATCAGTGTTGACGGAGACATTTCTAGTAATTCTGCAACCAGAGTCCAGGTCCAGCCAGATCTCAGATAAAATAAAATCCAGTCAATATTCAGTTCTACGCGTGAGAAAGTACTTAGTTTCTTTGGCGCTTTACGGTTTAAGTAAATGGGGTGCTTAGGTACTTCTTGTGTGTGGGTAAAGGTAGGTAGTGAGTTTTGCTGATTGATCATAAGTTATCTCCTTTGATAAAATAAAAAATTCATATAAAATGAATCTCAATTAGAAGTATATAAACAAAAAAAATATTTACCCTATTTTTTTGAAAAATATTTTCTTATCCATATTTATTTGCATGTAGTCTTGGATTGATTTTGTTTTTTTAATTCTTCGCTAGTGTAATTATTTTCTACTAAATTAAGAAATTCATATAAAATGAATAGTGAACTATATTTTGATAGTGTGATGCAAAAGCTGAAATCGGCGCTGCAATTGCGTACAGATAAAGAGCTAGCTGAAAAACTAGGCTTATCAGTAACTGCGTATGCAAATCTGAAAAAAAGAAAAGCGCTACCATATGAAAAAGTGATTGAGCTCGCATTAGCTCATGGAATAAGTCTCGATTATTTGTTTTTAGGCGCCGCCGATGATGCTAAAGGAGGAGGTAATCAATTGAAAAAAATAGGAGCAAACGATTGGATGCAAATAACAAATGAATTAACTCAAGTGCAAATAGATCGAGTGGTTGCAGGGATAGTTGATATGAATCGGCTTAATAAAATGGACGCTGTGATGGCTGGACTAAAGCATGAAATTAAGTGATTGTAAGGAATAATAAAAGTTTCATTTAGTTTAGATCTGTTTGTAACCGTTTTAAACTAAATGAAACTGAAGTTATAACAGTTCATTATATGGACCTTTATTTTCTACAGTAACATAGGGAGTGCTTAAAAATGAGAACAAACGGAACAGAGCAAAAGTACCTGAGGCGAGCAGGGCAATTGTATGCTAGAGCCCAGGATGCCCTATTTAATAAGCATATAAGTAATCAAGAGTGGATTGTGTGGCTAGTCTCTCAACAACCTAAAATTGCAAGGCCAACCTGGAGGCAGTACAAAGCATCGATCATATTTTATTTGCAACAGCAGAGAATAAGTGACGATATTGGTCATGCGATAGATATATTGCAAAGTGCAGGCCCTATGAATTGTTGCAAAAAAGGCATAGCTACATCAGCGAATAAGCAAAAGAAAATTAATGATACTGATTTAACTCGCCTAATTAATAGTGCTGCACATAAAAATATGAAGCATGGTACTTCGGCTATGGTTTGGCTTTTAGCCGGTATGATTTCTGGTCTAAGACCTAGTGAATGGCAATATGCGCGTATTAATGAAGGTAATCAGCTGGTCGTCAAAAATGCGAAATCTACAAACGGCAGATCACATGGAGTAGAAAGAACAATCGAGTTAGTGAATTTGTCTGATCAAGATAAGCAGGTGATCGAACTACATCTCGGATTAATAAAAAAGGCTATTAATATAGATGGCTTTAACTCTTATTATGAACATTGCCGATCTGCACTTTATGAACTAACGCGAGCGATATGGCCGAAGCGCAAAAAACATATTACTTTGTATTCAGCACGGCATCAATTTTCGGCTAATGCGAAAAGGTCAGGACTATCACTTGAAGAAATAGCGGCATTAATGGGTCATGCGAGTACGCAAACAGCAACCGAGCACTATGGGCGAAAAGTTTCAGGGAGCCCTAATGGTGTTGCTGTTAGAGCAAGCAATGGGGATGTTGAGCGAGTCATACTATTAAATCAACATCGCAATGAAAAAGCATTAAGTCGTAATTTTAGATGATTATAAAAAGTAATGTAAATGTAGGGTTAATTTGCACTCAACATTCTAGTCAGAGGGTATTGGTTTTATGTCTGAAACTATTTAGTTGTTAAAACATGACATCAAAAAAAACAGGGCACCATATGAAGCCAACAACAATAAACAAAAATCAGATTTTATTTGCTGGAGATCCACACGGGTGCTTTAACAATATAGTCAGTGCCGTATTTAAACACCGCCCGGCAGCGGTTGTTATGCTGGGTGACTATAACTTAGAGAGCCCATTAGAACAGTATCTGCAAGCGATTATCGGGGAAACGGATATTTACTGGATCCCTGGCAACCATGATTTTGATTCGCGCGCGGAATATGAATATTTGTTTAATTCGGCTTTATCTAATAACAATTTGCACTTAAAAGTCGTTGAAGTTGAAGGTATCAGGATTGCCGGTTTAGGTGGTATTTTTGCCAGTCGTATTTGGAATCCAAGCGAACCTCCACGCTGGAAGGATAAGCAACATTGGCTAAAAAGTCAGCCACACCCTATCAAAAAGATCCCATTACACAAGGACAATGCCATTTGGCACCATGAGTTTGAGCACATGAAACGCACTTTACGTGCAGATATTTTAGTGTCACATGAAGCGCCCAGCTGCCATCAATATGGTTTTCAAGTCATTGATGAGTTAGCAGAGGCGCTTGGCGTATCTAAAATTTTTCATGGGCACCACCACAGGCACTATAACGACGTGTTAGCGAACCGTATTACGGTTACTGGTGCGAGCCTAGAAGGGGTTGTCAACTTAGCTGGGGAGTCAGTGCTGTAGTGCGCCGCAAACAAAAACTATTATTTTAGGAGACTTAATGACTAAACCGATTGCTATGCCGCGTTTTTTAGATGTCGAAGCCAGTTCACTTAGCATGGACAGCTATCCAGTTGAAATCGCCTGGTCTGATCCGCTAGGTAAAATAGAAAGCTACCTTATTAATCCCTATGCGATTGAAGCGTGGACTGACTGGGATTATAACTCCCAACAAATACATGGTATTAGCCGTAAACAATGCCGAGAAGATGGACTGCACCCAGAGCAATTATGCCGAATCATGTCGCAGTCAATCCAGCCGGGTGAAACGATTTATGCCGATGGGGGGAATTTCGATGCCAACTGGGTGGATATACTCTATGAATATGGCAACGATAGATCCGGTTTCAAATACGCGCAGTTTTACATTAAACATAGCGATGAAGTTATGTTTCCTTTATTAACCGCTGTTGAGCCAGATGAAAAAAAATGCTGGCAACTTTATGAACAGCTCAAGCTAAAGGCAAGAGAACAGGTGAATGGCCGACATAGAGCTAAGGTTGATGTTGAGTATTTGCTTGAGCTTTGGCGCTTGTGTATTGATTATGGTGGTGTGGCATCTAGCGGTTAACTTCGGTATCAAAGAGAAAAAGCCTTATGTTTTGATTGATGCTAATCAACTGAGTGAAGACCAAGCAGCACAAGAAATAATCGCATTTATTGCTGAGTTTAATATTGAAGTTTTAAACGTAGCTGAGCCTAGAGCAAGCAATGCAGTTCGGGTGTGTTCATACACTAAAGCCATTATATCCAAAGTTATCAAGAGCAATCAATAGAGTGTTCTTATGTGACAGGTCGGGCTTATCGGGCTGTAATACGCCGATCTCCTGGCGTGGCTTATGTTCCGTTTCGTTTGTCGATCCCAATTTGTCTGTAAGTAGCTATTTATATACCTTACAGCATTTCCGTTCAGGCACTATTTACACATCAAAATATAAATCCAATAACTGCTTAAGAGCGTGAGTATGTTCTACTCTTACACAAACGCCACGATCCCTATTAAAATTAGAGAATGAAACCTGAGATGCCGCAGATTTAGGGCATGTTAATACCATTTCTAAACCTTCAATACCGCTTATATCCCATTCACCTTTCTCTAATCTAAGTAAGGTCGTTTGCCGATCATAAATACCTAGCTGCTTACCTTGATCTGGACGACCATAAATTAGAAACTTAAAGTTGTCGCTTTTTCTATCTTTGTTTATTATTTCAATGCCATATTTTATACAGTTTTTATTAATATAAGGTATCGTTTCTTTTACTGGATTCATGCAGATAAGCCTTTTCAGTTTAGTAAAAAATTAAATTTATCTATCTATCTACGCTGCTATCCTGCCACCGAATGTTTTATTGGCAAAAGCTTTTATGCTTTCAATGTCGAGTTCGGACTCATCGACATCTTTGGCAACTTGTATTGATAATTTGTTTTTTAATTTGTAGGCGTAAACTTCTACCGTCTTGCTGCTTTTTGTTATGTGTTCGGTGGTGTACTTTAGGGCTGTCATGAATTCCTTTGGTGGTTTGTATTGAAAAAATTGCCTCCAGGGTCACTACTCCCCAGAGGACTTTACTTTCACTAACAACAGGACTTAGAGATTATATCCACATGTCGCCCTAAGCATGCAGAGAAAAAATGATTGTTTTCCTTGGTAAAATATCACTTAGAAAAACATTATAAGTGATTATCTTCCAAAGTAAAGTATCATTATAAAATTATTGCAACTCTATAAAAAGCGACTTCTAAAATCTACACGCCCTTGATCATAAGGTATGAGGTTAGTCGCATGAGGAATAGACTGACTTCTATCGCCAATAGAATACTCCACACGATATGTATTTTGCCCTGATGGATGAAATAACCCAGTAGCCACTTTATTTTCATCAATAGAGCCTTGCTTAACTAAAGCATCAATGACCTTTGTAACCGCTGAGCCTAATGGGAAAAATATCGCATTTTCTAAGCTACTTACATCATTAACAAAGTGATCAAATAAATATTGCTTTAATATTAAACTATTCATCATATTAGGCTTTCCGTTGTAACCTTTTTCATCAACAAACACAGGGTACCGAAGTAATGATGTTGTCTGTAATAAATGCCTTGCCGTAGAGAACAGCTCACTTGAATCATTTAGATTTAGCCATTTATGAACGCCCCAATGATTAAGTTGCTTAATAAGATTGCTACGCATAGGCTCCCCACTAAATCCGCCCGTTTCTTTAGCATTCTTCTTTGCCGCATCATAATCAAAACCATTTAATAAGCTTCTTCTCGCTTCATTATTGGCATTCACCATTTGCGTTGGCCCTGGGGTAATTCCCACTAAAACAATTTTCGCACTTGGGTTGTTATATTCAAATGGGGCGTAATAGATAGAAACGCCTTCCTCTGAATCCATTAATAATCGCGGATCACCTACAATAGGGGCAGTATCTGATTGAAGAACAGGGGCGAATTGTTCAAATGGAGTCATTTATTTCTCACAGAGTAAATTTATGTTAATAATGGCGTAATTGCGTTTCAAGATTTAACTTTTGTTTAAGCGTCATCAACTTAAACCATTCCATTTTTTCTGGATTAGAAGAGTCATTTGACTTGTATTCATAATCTAACAGGTCAGCTAATTCTCTTAAGTGAAAAACTCTCATATAATCTTTTATAAAGTCAGATTTATTTTCACCTAATATTTCAGCTAACTTAGTCACTTGAGTAATACTTAGCCTATCAATGCCATTTTCCAAATCAACCATTACTTGAGTATCTAGGCCTAATCCCCCTGCAACGTCTTCTGATGTAAGTTTCTGGTTACTCATACAAAATGTGATAAATCCGCCAAACCCTGCTTCATCTTCAAAGTATCGTGGTGTATCAGGTTTGGTATCTGCAATAAATTGTGTGTGTTTAAAATCAGGGCGGCTATCAAGCCAACGAATAGCTTCTTCATTTTCTATAATGGTAGAGCTACCTGATTTTTTGGTTATTAGTTTATTATCTTCTTTTGAGCTAGCAGCATTTCTAATCGTTCTTTCATCAACACCCGCCAATAAAGCCATCTCCTTGATACTAAGGCAATCGCCATTATCAAGAGTCCATCTAGCGCATGCTAGGCTATGCAAAAAAAGATACTTAGAGTCTAATTGGGTAATGAAGCCAGAAATCAAAACCCTAAACGATCCCATTCCACAAAGAAAAGTCTCAACAGCCTCAACATCACCATACATAACTCCAGATACATACCTATATGCCTGTTTAACCTCATCAATTAAAGGGGCGCTATCAATAGTCGATTTAGAGGCATATTCAGAATCAAAAAGAATTTGTGTCTCTGTAGATAATTCCTGTCCTAAAGAAGATAAATAAAAATTTCTGCCAAAACACTCATCTATGTATTCCTTAAGTTCATTTAGTTGGCCTACTATTTCTTCAACCACATCATCCAAAGTAAAATCTATTTTTTTTCTTGCCATGATATTTTTCCTTGGAAATATGTAATTTATGCAAATGAGAAATGATGTTATTCTATAGCAAACTATCATTTAAAGAAAGTTAATTACGTTAGCGGACTATGAAATCTACTTTCAACCCCGCTAATTCTAATTGAACATAACACCGGCTACTCAATTCTAAAATTAAATCTTGCTATTAATCACCAACATAATTGACCCAGCTTCATCCATTAGCGCGCGAAAACGATCAAAAATCGTTACTACTCAGCACACTTGAAAAATCATGAAAAATTCAGCATAGTATCAGCATGGAAAAACGCCCTGATTTATCAATACTAACTGCGCAAGAAAAAGATGCGCTTATAATCACCTTATATGACGTGATTGAGAGCT
>JAIPFI010000074.1 GCA_021736705.1 Methylococcaceae bacterium
TTGAAACTGCACATATGATTCGAAAGAAACAATTGTCAGAAGAAAATTATCCTGCTTATAAGCAGTTTATGGCTTTAGCAGGATAATTATGTCCAGAGTACAGCGGCTCTGAGATTGTCATAATCTTTGCGACAGAACCAACTTAAGTGCGGCAATTTGCGCCGCATTATCTTGATCCTGAATTGAAACCCATGCATAACCGATGAGCATGATTGCATAAACCTGTTGCTAATTATTACTATAATGCAATACGCAATCCCTTTGTTTATGGGAAGCGTTGCTTTATTGAACGAACGTTCGTTTGTGCAACTGACATATCAGTCAAAAATTCGTAAGTTGTTGTATTTTAAATTCATCCAAAATTTCTGGGGTTTGGGCTTACAACCCCTTCTGAAATAAGCGCTTGAAATTTGTTGAATTGGTATTCTAATTAATTAATTTCAAATTTTATCGTAACCCTAGTCTTTCATTATCTTCGCTGTCTGTTGTTTGATTCTGGTTATTTAGTCTATTATTTACTTTTTCAGTCGCTTCTTGATCAATTAACATTTTATTAAGTATTGGAAGGGCATCACGAAATGGGATATTACAAGTCTTTGTTAAAAAATCGATAATATTTTTTGGTTTAGCTTTTGTTCTATCGTCGTTAATTTTGTTATCCGTAACACTAAAGTGAGTTTTTATTAAGCCATATTGATTGAATGCATAATCAAGTACGATTTGTGGATTAAGCGTTGTTTTGATGGATTCTATTTCTTTTTTCGATAAGTTGTTTTTTTTAGCATTATCTTCTTTGGTGTCGTAATCGAGTTGTTTTACCGCACTTAGCTTGGATCGAGTTTTATTTTTAATGGAATCTATATCGATAGGTAGATGGACATCAAGCAATGTATTTTTTTCTTGCTGACTCAATTTTATCTGTATCGCCACTTCTTTTTTAAAAGTATCACTTCCTGTTACTTTGAGTGTATTTATATCCCAGCCTTTTGCTTTAGCCATTGCTAGCATTAAACGGACTACTTTTTTTCTGGCATCTGGGTTATCTGGTATCTGTGCAATAATTTTATTAGGTTGATCAAATATTTTTACGCCTAGATCATGATTGAATAGATAAAGGTTATTATTTTTCTCCCATATTGTATAGCCTTGAATCAAGCTTTCTTCTATAGTGTTTTGATAGAGAACATAGTAAATTCTAGCTTCTTTAATTCTGTCTTTAAACTGATTCTCATATTTTTTTTCAACTAGGGTGTGATCTAATTTTTTTTTAGTTTTAGGTTTCCGTTTTTCTTGTTGAGTTAACCACCATTTCTTGTGAGATATAACAATATCTTCATTTGTTGGTATTTCATTTTTATTTTTGTATTTACCAGTATTGATTCGATTATTAAGTTCAGTAGTGGTGTAATAGAGTTTTTCGAGTGCTTCAAATCCATTGCCTCGTAGATTGATATTTTTTGATTCTACGGTGGTTTTTACTTGTAGATATTGATTGCCTGATTTTTGTTGTTTAAAGTTAACTTCTGCAACCACATCAAGACTTTTTAATAATTTAATAGCATCATCAATATCATGAATACCTTCTGCTAAAAGAGAAGAAAATAGCTTTCTTAGTTCTGATACTTTGGTTTGTTTATAAGTTGTATTAGGATTGTTATTCCAGCGCTCAATAATTTCCTTTTTAGTCTGCTTAACTTCTCTCATACGCGTCGCTGGATCAATCAAGTCATACTTCTCTGCGATTAACGATTGAAAAGCTTTGTCAGCTTCATGTTTATATGGAATCATCCGAACTTGATTATCAGTTGTGATATCTAGCATTGAGACAGCAAGGTGTAAATGCAGTAATCGTTGATTCACATCTCCCGTGCTTTTATTGACTTCACTTTGAGTAATAGGTCGATGAGCTTCACCTGCAACGAGTAAATCTTCTGGGTTATAATCACAAAAATAATAGTTGAGAAGATCTTGTGTGATGGCTCTTAGCGTGTCATCGCTTAAATTATTATTTTCATAGGCAAAAGAGGCGGTTATATGATAATAATTATTTTCCCATGTTTTATTTTTTTGGGTGTATTCAACGGCTTTACTAAATGCTGTTATATCACCTGCAAGGTGTACGCGTCTATCAAGTTCATCGCGTGATAATTCACGGCCTTTTTTATGCCCCGTTTCAAAATAATCTTCAATGCCTTCTGAGTTTCTTGTGATTCGTATTAACATTGCTAGTTACCTGATGGGTAATGTTAAATGAAATATTTCTTCATTCAATGCCACCAGTTCTTCGAGTATTTTTTTATAAGTAGCATCATTGATACGTTCGGCCTTATTATCTTCATGCAGGCGCTTGGTGAATTGGTTTATATTATTGCTGATCTTACCCAGTATAAAACATTGGTATTGTTCCACTTCTTGGTTATTGACTTTAATAGATGAGTTAACCAGTGATGTTCTTATAAAATTAGAGTTGCTCATTATTGATTTTCCAGAGGCATCTCTATTTTTTAGCATAAACTCTGCATACTCTGATTCTGTCATTCGTGTACCTACATGGATTTCTCGTTTCTCTTTTTTCATAAAATAAGTCCTTAGCGTATGCTTTTTTCTTTTAGCGGTTTTTAGGTGCAACCTAAAGCACAAAGCCATGTTTAATATTTTTGTAGCGTAGCGTAAAAAATGTTAAACAATGGCTGACGTGCCTAATAAGTGAAATCCTATTAATAGTATAGCTTTTTTTAATTTTATAGGTCATCTTCACTATAAATTTTTTATGCTATACTGTTATTTAACATTAAATGCAAGAGGATATTTATATTATGACAACAAAAAAAACAGTCAAGAACCTACCTAGTGATGAATCTATAAAAAAGAACAAGGATGATTTTGCACAGATGTTGCAAGATTTATTGAGCGGAACAGTAAAACTCCCTGGTCAACGTGAAACGATGGGGTCTAAATTAAATATTATTGCTGATATTCTGACGCCACTAAAAAATGAAATAGAGTCGGGTAAATTAAAATATCGTGATATTGCTAAGGTGATTGAGCTTAAGTTGAAATTAAAAGTCAGTGCTCAGACATTAAGAACTTTTTGCCAGGATCATCTTGGTTTTAAGAAAGCAGAGCGAAAAAAATCGATTAAAAAAGTAGTGCCAATTACTTCAGATGAAGTGAAGGAGGGTAATAATTCTAAGAGTTTTGATGCGACTCATGCGCTATCATCTAGCATTGATTTTAAATAAATATAGGATAGCTATGAGAACATTAGTATTTAATAGTAAAGGCGGTTGTGGTAAGAGTTTAATTGCACGTGAAGTGATTGCTGCACCAAAAGCTAAAGAAATGATCATCGTTGAGATCGATACTCTTAATACGACTCAGTTGTCGTATAAAAAAGACTTTAAAGACGTTATTGAGTTAAGTAAACAGAACATCAATGATTTACTCAGCATTCTGAATGAGCATGATGAGGTAGTTATCGATGTAGGCGCTGATAATTTAACGGCTACTTTAACAGTATTAGTGGATTACCAGATTTTCGAGGATATTGATTTAGTCGTGATTCCGATGACACCAGGGAGAACAGATTGTGAAAATGCATTACAGAGTTATTCTGTCATCAGTCAATATATAAAAAATATAATGTTTGCATTTTCTCGATACAAAGAAAACGAAAATATTGAAGATCAATATCAAGTATTTTTCAAAAATATGAAAGAACGTGGCTTAGAAAATATAGGTGGGAAGTACATAACAATAAATGATAGTGAAATATTTATTGATGCCCAAAATGCAAAAGAACTTGTTATTAATATGGCAGAAAACATTGATTACAAAGGACAAGCTCTAAAAGCAAAAAATGATGGCAATATAGATCAGTTTCACCTTTTAATGAAAAAAGAACTCAATAAAAGAGCGGCTAAAATATTGGTTGATAAATGTATCCTACCTGCGCATAAAAAATTAATGGCAGCATCATGAATAATGAAAAACTGCATGCTATTTTTGAAGAAGTCTCGCTGCTCACTGATCAATTGAATGCAGCGATTCAATCAGCAAATAAGCTAGCAGATCTGAATGCTGATTCAAACAATGTGACACAGATTATCAGGCAGTTTGAATCACTGAATACGTTGGTGGATGCACGGATAGAAGATGTCAATAGAACGACTAAAGTATTTTCAAAAAATGTATATATGGCAGTTGGTTTGGTGTTTTTAATAGCATTAATTATGGGCTCTGGTTTAGGCTATTTTTTAGCGCAAAAAGCTTTTATTCGATATGTTCAGGATGATTTAATTAAAGAACAGGCGCAAGCGATCGTAAGATCAAATACAGCAATAGAAAAAGAGTGGGGAGCTATAAATGGCGCTAAAATAGCTAGAAATAATGGTGTTATTTTTTATAAAAACGGCATCATTATTCCAGCTAAAAAAGAATCTCTTCAGGAAGAAAAAAACAATAAAACGGCTTACATTTATACGGCGCTACCGCGCAAGTAAAAACACGGTTTATTTTTTATCTCTAAGGTCAAAAGAATCACGCAATTTCCCTATATCCTCTTGAAGAGTCTTTTTTTCATTCTGTAAACTAACTATCTGCTCTTTATATTGCTCTACTGCTTCTAGCCTTGCTTTTTCTAGGCTATCTAGTGCGGTTTTATGAGAATCTTAAATATCGGGTTCTAATAAACAAAAGGCTCTAAAGTTTCATAGACTTTATAACCGATTACAAATGTGGGCACGAGGATAAACGAACGATACTTATGACCTAAATACTAAGATTTCGTTGTTCTATGAGTCTCTACGTCGATCTATATTTAACACAAACTCTTTATTCTTGGTGCGAAAAAGTTTGGCAGTTTAAATTTCCTAAAAATAACATGGTCAGAATAGGCTACTTTTGAGAAGTTGGAAATAAGCTGAAAACCTTTCTGGATAAGGTACTCAGAAAATTTCCATGAAACTTTAGAGCCTTTTGTTTATTAGCACCCCTTATAGGTTACGCCAGGGTATCAACTCATGATCAACACTTAAACCTTCAAGAAGATGCATTACGCAAGGAAGGATGTGAAAAAATATTTTTTGATGAAATAAGTGGAACAGTCGCATCTCGACCAGGTCTTGATAAATTAAAGGAACAGCTTCGTTCTGGAGATACGTTAGTTGTTGGGCGTTTAGATCGTTTGGGCAGGTCTATTCGAGATTTAATTGATTGGGTAACGACGCTTGAAAATGACGGGGTTGGATTTAGAAGCTTACAAGAATCAATCGACACGACAACATCAAATGGGAAATTAGTTTTTCATTTATTTGCCGCATTAGCTGAATTTGAACGCAATTTGATTAGCGAAAGAACACGAGCTGGATTAGATGCTGCCCGTGCACGAGGAAGAAAAGGCGGACGCCCTAAAGCATTAGATGATGAAAAGCGTAAATTATTAATTGACTTTTATGAGCAGAAAAAAACACCCGTCAATACATTATGTAAGATGATGGAAATTTCAAAGCCAACTCTCTATTCATACATAAAAGAAGGAAATAATTAGCCCTCAAACCACTTCTCAAAGTATGTTAATGTTAAACTGACTATCGGTTGTGTGCCAACAACAGCCATTCGTTTGTTGCTAGCTTTATGTTTTTATTGGGTGCCATCTAAAACTATGGTACTTTACAGATGGTAACCTTAAGGGAGTTTGTGATACTCAATCATGATTAAAGAATTGATTCAGTCGAAACTGACACAGGTTACTTTTGTCGTTTCAATGATTTTTGCTTTATACGCACTATATTTATTTGATGCTTATAGCTACCAGAAAGAACGTGCCGCCATTCAAAAAATTTCTAGTAGCTATGCAAGCCACATCAGAAATAACCTTAACCAAGCCTTGTCGGCTACTTACCCATTAGCGGCATTAATACGCACACAAAATGGTGAAACAACAGGGTTTAACGAATTAGCAAAGGAAATGCTGCCGCTATATCCAGGTATTGCCTCATTACAACTGCAACCTGATGGTATTCTTAAGCATATTGTTCCCCTTCAGGGAAATGAGGGGGCTATTGGGCATAACCTACTGCTTAGCCCAGATAGAACTAAAGAAGCTTTTCTTGCTCGTGACACTGGGAAACTCACCCTAGCGGGGCCTTTTGAACTTGTTCAGGGCGGTATCGGGGCCGCTGCTCGCTTACCAATCTACCTTGAATCATCAGAAGGTAAGCAATTTTGGGGGTTCGCTACAGCCCTAATTCGCTTCCCAGACATCTTAGAGACTTCAAAGTTACCAACACTTTTCAATGAAGGTATCGCCTATCAGTTATCTAAAATTCACCCAGATACAGGTGAAGTTCAAATCATCGCTAGTTCAAACATACCATTAATAGATGACCCTGAAATATTTGAAATTGAAGTGCCTAATGACGTGTGGCATTTCTACTCATTCCCAGTAAAAGGCTGGAGAAACTATACAGCCCTATTGGGTGCAGGACTAATTGGTTTTCTCTTCGTGCTCTTAACTACACTTTCTTCTCTATTGATCACTAGATTAAAAACTCACCAGAAAAATTTAGAAGCAACCGTTACCGAACGCACAAAGCAGTTCAGAACAATATTTGAAGAAGCCCCTCTAGGAGTTGCCGTTATTGATTCCTTTACAGGGCATATTTACGATGCTAACCCAGCATATTCATCTATAGTTGGACGTTCAATTAAAGAGTTACGGTCATTAGATTCGATGGAGATAACGCACCCAGATGATATTCAAAAATACTTAGATAATATGGCGGCAATGAATGCGGGTGAGACATCGGGCTTTACCATGCAAAAACGCTATATCCAACCTGATAGTAGCGTACGTTGGATTAATATGACCATTGCGCCGATGCAGGTAGAAGATAAAGGTAAGCCTCGTCATTTATGTATGACGGAAGACATTACTGAGAAGAAAAGTGCTGAAGCTGCTCTTCAAGAGAGTCGTGACTTACGGTTAGCACATCAAGGGGCACTTTTAGAATTAGCAAAAGAGAAGGGTTATACCCTTGAGGCTGCTTTAAATAGGTTTACGACAGTACTAGCAGAGCAGTTACACGCCACACGTGCAAGTATCTGGTTATTAAATAAAGATAATACGGCTATTACATGTAAAGCTTTATACGAGAGCGGCAATGTTTCATACAACGAGGTAACGCTTGAATCCAAAGAGTACCCGAATTACTTTGCAGCGATAGCTGAGTCTGGCTTTATCTCTGCAAGTGATGCTCATCATCATCCCAGTACGAGCGAGTTTAGTTGCAATTATCTAACTCCGCTAGGCATTAGCTCAATGTTAGATGCACCCATTCGTATTAAAGGACAAACAGTTGGTATTACTTGTTGTGAGCATACTGGTCCAAAAAGAATGTGGACATTAGAAGAAGAAGATTTTAGCAGGTCTGTTTCTGAGTTATGTGCTCAGGCTTTTTTAGAAATAGAGCAACAGAAATCAGAAGA
This sequence comes from Methylococcaceae bacterium, assembly GCA_021736705.1. Taxonomy (GTDB): domain Bacteria; phylum Pseudomonadota; class Gammaproteobacteria; order Methylococcales; family Methylomonadaceae; genus Methyloprofundus. The sequence continues at coordinate 7,489 of JAIPFI010000074.1, forward strand.
AAAATTGCAACTATCAGCTAGGGTTTTTAACGACACCCATGAAGGTATCATCATCACTGATGCTGAGATGAATATCATCGATGTCAATCCTGCCTTTTGTGACATTACTGGCTATTCTCGAGATGAAGTGATAGGTCAAAATCCTCGCATGCTCAGATCAGGAAAACAAAGTCCTGAGTTCTATCAAGACATGTGGCAGCAAATTAATGAAAAAGGTCACTGGCAAGGTGAAGTCTGGAACCGCACAAAGAATGGTGAACTGTACGCTGAATTATTGGCCCTATCCGTACTTAAAGATGAACTTGATAAGGTAGTCAATTATGTCGGTATATTTACTGATATAACAAGCATCAAACAGCAGCAAGAGCAACTTAGCTTAATGGCTCACTACGATGAGCTGACAAGGTTGCCTAATCGTGCACTATTTACAGATAGGTTTAACCAAGCCATTGCCCATAGTAAGCGCACAGACAAGCAACTAGCAGTGTGTTTCCTTGATTTAGATAACTTCAAACCGGTAAATGATAATTATGGACATGATGTAGGTGATCAACTGTTAATAGAAGTCGCCAGTCGTATTTCAAGCATTATTCGAGAAGAGGATACCGTTTCTCGTCAGGGCGGTGATGAATTTGCTCTACTACTTAATGATATTGAGTCGTTTTCACAATGTGAGCATACATTACAACGGCTCCATTATGCCTTGTCGGAACCTTACCTTATTGATGGCAAAAATCATAAAATTACAGCATCAAGTGGTGTCACTTTATATCCATCAGATAATAGTGATATTGACACCTTACTTCGTCATGCCGATCAAGCGATGTATCAGGCAAAATTACAAGGCAAGCATCGCTATCACTTATTTAATCCAGACCATGACAAAGAAACCATTCAAAAACACCATCGATTAGATGAAATTGAACAAGCACTTACTCATAATCACTTCCAATTGTATTACCAGCCTAAAGTGAATATGGTTACAGGGGACGTATTTGGTGCTGAAGCATTGATACGCTGGATCCACCCTGAAAAAGGGCTTATTCCACCCTTAGCGTTCTTACCGATTATTGAAGGAACACAGCTAGAAATACAAATTGGTGACTGGGTGATTGATACAGCACTCAAACAAATGGATGTATGGAAGCAACAAGGAATAGAACTTCAGATCAGTGTCAATATTGCATCCGATCACTTGCAGTCAAAAGACTTCTTTGGCAACTTGGATTCCATGCTGAAAAAATACCCCGCTGTTGACTCTCAACGTTTCCAGCTTGAAATACTGGAAAGCTCTGCTTTAGGTGATCTCGATACCATTAGTACCATTATTGAATCTTGCCAAGCTGCTTTGGGCGTTACTATCGCTCTGGATGACTTTGGAACAGGCTATTCATCATTAACACACTTAAGAAGTTTGCCTGCCAATACCATCAAAATAGACCAAAGTTTTATCAGAGATATGCTTGATGATCCAAGTGATTACACTATTGTTGATGGTGTTATTGGGCTTGCTGAATCATTTAACCGAAAAGTCATCGCCGAAGGTGTTGAAACAACGGAGCATGGATTAATGCTTCTTGTTATGGGCTGTGAACAAGCACAAGGTTATAGTATTGCCAAGCCAATACCTGCTGATGACTTCCCGCAATGGCTTCAAGAGTACATTCCAAATCAAGAGTGGATTTCTTGTGCTCATGTATACCGTACAGAGAAAGAAAACAGAATTAAACTTTTCAGGTTAACCTCTGAGCATTGGAAAACTAATTTTATAAACACTATTAATTCATCGCCTGATGATATTGAACATTGGCCTATCCAAAACAGTAAGCATTGTCATTGTGGTGCTTGGATAAAGCGAGTCAAGCAAGAACAGTTATTTGAAGAAAAAGACTTGAAGCAAGTTGAAAAAACTCATGAGGCTTTGCATCTAGTCGCTCACACCTTGCATAAGCAGTATAACGATGATGATATAGAATCAGCCCGTGAAGGCTTACCTAAACTTCAAGCTGCTTTTGACAAAATGAGTAATGCCTTAGGGCTGTGTGAATGATCCAGCGTTAGATAACAATATAATACAAACATACCGTCAACTCGCTTTCAATACTGAAGTTTATTCTTCTTAAAACTTAGTAATTCAACGTCTCCTTTGGGTCGGGAGCGGAAATTAGGCGTTTACAATTTCACCTCAGTTATCAACTTACTTTAGAAACTAGCGTTACTTTCCGTACCGTTGCGCTTCAAACCCCTTGAATCGCTAAGCCTGCTGTTTCAACAGTTAGCGTGAATAGAAAGCCCCTAAGAACCTATAATTTAGCTATTGAGCACTATTGACAAAAAATAATCATCTCTTTGATAGCCTGTTTCAGGCAGATAGGTAGTTGAAAAGAGGCTGGATAATAAACTTATTATAGCTATAATGATAGCCATACTAGATCGAGGTGTTTATTATGAAAACAAGTACGATAGCAGAAGCAAAAAACCATTTATCCCAATTAATCCATAGCCTAGAGGCTGAAGAACCTATTCATCTTACGCGCTATGGTAAGCCTGTTGCCGTCATGATGTCTGAGAGCCAATATAAGCATTTAATTTCACCAACAAAAAGCTTGAATTCAGCCATATTAAATTGGCGAAGTCAGTTAGATTATAGTGCCGATGTTAGCTTAAGTGATAAGGATCTGAAATCAATGCGTAAAGAATCAGCTGGGCGTGAGTTTTCATGGGACGAATAATTTATTTATTGGATACGAATATCCTCTCGGAACCGGCTAGAAAAATACCCGATATGAAGGTTATGCAGCGTTTTTCTGAAAGTGATGGTCAATATGCAACGGCGGCAGTGGTTTGGCATGAATTGCAGTATGGGTGTGAATTATTAGCAAATTCAAAAAGAAAAACGCAATTACAGTCATATTTATCGACTTTACAAGATAATGGATTAATCATCATACCTTATGAAAAAACGGCAGCTGAATGGGTTGCTTTACAGCGAGCCAGTTTAAAGAGGCATGGAAAGACAGTAACTTATGCAGATGGTGAAATTGCATCTATTGCCGCAGTTAATAATTTAACGCTCGTCACGCGTAATATGGACGATTTTGTTAACTACAAAAATCTCAAGTTAGATAACTGGTTTGAATAAGACCAGTACACTTAAGGGTTTTTGTAGGGATCGACGCACGAAACGGAACATAACCCCCTTTACGTGGTGCCAGGGTTCTGGTGATGTATATCATTAGCAGGCGCAGGTATTTATGTGCTGCAACGGGAAAGAATTAGCATGAACTCTTTTTAGTTTATGTTCCGAATGCCATTTTAACCAATTTGGCTTATTAGAGAACGCTGGATAAGGTCTTTCGTCATAGACCACTACAATGTCGTATATTCCAACGCCTGAATCAATTCAGACAGCTCTTGCTCCCCCAGCTTACGCCACTGCCCCACAGATAGGCCGTTCAAGTTAATACGCATGATTCGAACACGTTCAAGTTTTTCCACAGAATAGTTATAGTGTTTGCACATACGCCGAATCTGTCGGTTAAGCCCCTGAACCAGAGTAATTCTGAAAACAGTTTCAGATTCTTTAATAACCTTACATTCTTTTGTGACAATACCGAGCATGGGAACTCCACCGCTAATACCGGCAATAAAGTCATTGGTTATTTCTTTATTCACGGTAACCAGATATTCCTTTTCATGAGGCTTATCTGCACCCAGAATTTTATCTACCAGATCGCATTTATTGGTTAGAAATATCAATCCTTGCGAATCTTTGTCTAGTCTCCCCACAGGATATATTCTGGAATCGTGGCCAACGAAATCAACTATATTTCGTTTATCCGTTTTAGCGGCGGTACACACAACGCCAACGGGTTTATTCAACGCTATAAAAATCACCTTATCAGGGTCTAGTGGCTGAACAACCAGGCCATTCAAGGTGACCCTATCACCGGAAGATACTTTATCGCCCAGCATTGCCAGTTTGCCACCAATGAAGACAACACCCTTTTTGACATAGCTATCTGCCGCCTTTCGAGAGCAGATACCACTTTCACAGATATATTTATTGATGCGCATTAGTGAGACAGAAGCATTGTTTTTCTCGGTAGGTTTGAAGAGGTGAATATTGGGGGCGGCGCAGAATTCGGAACATAAACCCCGTTAAGGGTTTAGTTTAACCTAAATCTGACGCAGCTAATAAACGATAGATACTCGCTTTACTCAGTCCAAAACTTTCCATTAAGTCTTTTATCTTTACGCCTTCTGCTCGCTTGCGCTTTAATTCTTCAACCTGCTCTGGTGTTAACTTAGATTTAGGGGTCCTGTGGAAGAACCCCAAAAAGTGTTCGTTCTGAGCCAGTCCACTTTCCAGTAGTACCATTTTAAATTTATTCTTTACTGGTGAGATTGGAAATTTAATTTCTTAAAGCCTATAGATTCATCATGACGGTTCAAAAAAACGTTCGTTTATTTGAACACATGCTGGCAACTTAAATTATTGCCTATGGCCCGAAAATGAAGGAATAGTTGTCGCACCTCTGGTCAATGCAAATAAAGTTGGCAAAGATTGCCAATCTATGTCATATATAGAGAAGTGGTGTTTTTTAAAAAGGTGATGAAATGGCAACAATGAATATTTCGGTTCCCGATCCGATGAAAGACTGGGTTCAATCTCAAGTCAATACTGGAGCTTATGCAAATACAAGTGACTATGTGCGTGATTTAATCCGTCAGGATCAGGAAAACCGCAATAAAATACATGAATTACAGGCAGCAATTACGAAAGGCTTAGAAAGCGGGGTAAGTGGTAAATCTTTTGATCAAATAATTGAAGCTGCGCGTAACAGTTTGAAAGACAATGATTTATGAGTGGATATGTATTTTCTAAAGAAGCTGAAAATGATCTTATAGAGATTTATCGTTATGGATTTTTAGAGCATGGTGTGCGAAAAGCGGAAATCTACCAGCAGAGCCTAAAAGCAAAATGTGAATTTCTTAGCTGTAATCCAAAACTCAACCGTGAACGAGAGGAATTTACTCCACCTGTCCGCATTCATCCGCATAAAGAACATTTAATTATTTATCTGATTGAAGAGGATTATATTTTGATCTTGCGGGTCTTGTACAAGAAAATGGATATTCCAAATCATTTAGAAAATTAAGCATAAAAATAAAGACTTTTTTACTAAAGTCTTTACCCATAAATTTTGACAAGTGGAAAATCATGGGAAAAGAACGCGATAAACTTTTGTGGTCACTTGGTAGGCTATTATTGCCCTCCACCCACAAATAAGAGTCGTTTGGTATCTATCACTGCGGTGTACTTTATTGATAGCCTGAAAAACCCCACAAACAACCTATCACTAGACTTTATTTTTATATTTTGATAGGTTGTTATCATAGTATCTAAAGTCTATTGATAGGAAACAGCATGGCATTAATCGGATATGCGCGAGTAAGCAGCACAGACCAAAATTATGACCTGCAAATTGATGCACTCAAAAACGCAGATTGTAAAAAAATATTCAGCGAGAAAATCAGCGGCACGACAATTGATCGTCCAGAACTTGAAGCATGTTTAGATTATTTACGCGAAGGTGATACTTTATTAGTCACCCGAATTGATCGCTTAGCAAGAAGCCTACGAGATTTACAAAACCTGGTTTACGATTTACGCAAAGAGGGTATTGAATTAAAAGCTATCGAACAGCCGATTGATACCAGCAGTGCAGCAGGTAAAGCTTTTTTAGATATGTTGGGCGTATTTGCTGAGTTTGAAACGAATCTGCGTAAAGAGAGGCAGTTAGAAGGTATTGCTAAAGCTAAAGCCGAAGGGAAATATAAAGGGCGCAAACCCACGGCTAAAGCAAGGGCGGCACAGGTGCATGATTTAATAGGACAGGGATTAACCAGGCAAGCGGTTGCGGATCAACTAGGGATTGGAGTAGCTAGTGTTTATCGGGTGTTGAAAAAATGAGTGAGGCTTGCGCTGCTCATCTTACGAAAAACAGAAGTAATATACTAAAATTGATAATGTCTTATTATAAGTTTGGAGCTAAAAGATGGTAAACAAAATACCCTATGATTCCTCATGGGATGAAGGTAATGAAAGTTCATGGGATACGAAATATGAACTATGGGAAGAAAGAGACTGGGAAAGCTGGCTAGAAGATCAGCTTACGTTTCCATTTGAAATCATAAGACGAGAAGACTTTGATAGTGACATTTTTTCATCTAATAAAAACAAAGATTTTGGCATAGGTCATATTATGACGGCATTAGCAATCGATTATGATGATGAAACTTATGGAATAATAGTTAAGGTGAAAGAAAATAGGAAGACTGGCTATATTCCCCTCGCTGATTTGGAAGTTACGCAGCGGGAAAATGAAAATTTTTGGCCTGTCAGAGAATATGTTGTTTGGTTTGCTAACCAATAGCAAAGTAGAAGTCGAAACATAGCCTCGTTAAATATTTGTCCGTCTATAACGTCTTATTTATATAAAGACGTTATAGGAATCAATAATAAGACATAAATAAAGACATATCGAGGACGCATTCTACCGTTATGGAAAACAGTCTCACATTGTATACTTTATAATACACTACATATTAGATTACTATAATATTCTATGGTTATTACTATTGTCTTTATTTTCGCAAACAGTATACTACAATAGTAGTATTTTATAGAGGATCATCTAATGAGCATTACGCTAAAAGAAACCACTAGCATAAAACTAGATAAGGAAGTAAAGGCAAACGCGAAAATAATCTTTAAAGAACTTGGTATCACTATGGGGGATGCTGTAAACATGTTCTTATGCCAAGTCAATTTACATCACGGCATGCCATTTGAGGTTAGGATACCTAATAAAATCACAAAAACGGTCATTGATGAATCAAAACAAGGAATTAACGTAGATGATTTTTCATTGGATGAATTGCATCAATGCAAATAAAGCGACACAAACAATTTATTAAGGACTTTAAAAAAGTTTCGATAACAGATGGTCAATTTAATAAATTTGTTCAATTCATTCATTGTTTGAAAGAAGATAAGCCATTACCTGAGGAATCTAAAGATCATGCTTTGTTAGGCCAATTTTTAGGCTGTCGGGAATTTCATTTAGGTGGGGATGTTCTAGTTATTTACCTAGCTATAAATAATGAAATAGTGTTAATGAGGTTAGGGAGTCATGCTCAATTATTTCAGTAATGAGATATGACGATTCAAAAAATCAATGCATCATTAAAGTCGGTATTATTGGATTATCGGACAGTAGA
>JAIPFI010000075.1 GCA_021736705.1 Methylococcaceae bacterium
AGCAGATTGGTTTTTATGTGAATACCTTACCGTTACGCAATCAACTAAACTGGCAACAATCGTTTGCCGAGTTACTCGCTCAGCTTAAACAATGCGTGTTAGAGGCTTCCCGTTATCAGGCGTATCCGTTTGATCGTTTGGTGGATGATCTACAACTACCACGCGATATGAGCCGCAATCCCTTGTTTGATGTCGTGTTGACCATGGACGACCGCAGCCAGATTCAAAAATTAGCACAGCAGCATGCGTTTCAGCCAGTAGAAATTGATCCGCCAGGGAGCTTGTTTGATTGGCTGTTATATATCAATCTGGCACACCAGAAAATGGAAATTGCCTTGAATTACAATACGGATTTATTTGAGTTGACCAGTATTCAGGCTTATGCCGCGCAGCTGTTAGCTATTATGCAGCAAGTGAGCGTTGAACCCAATGCGCGTTTGCAGGACTTAAATTAAGGGAGGCGACCGATGAATGACTTTAACTTATTGCATGATGTCTTTGTGCGCCATGCCGAGCAAACACCGGATGCCATTGCTTTACGTTGCGGCAACATGGAACTTACTTATGGTGAGTTGCATCAGCGCAGCGAGCATTTAGCACACTATCTGCAAACACTGGGAGTAAAACCGGAAACATTAGTGGCTTTATGTACCGAGCGTAGCTTTGATTTACTGATTGGTCTATTGGCTATTTTAAAAGCGGGCGGGGCATATTTGCCGCTGGATACCGATGCTCCAGCTGAGCGTTTAAGCTTTATTGTGGCTGATGCCAAGGCGGATATTGTACTGACGCAAACACCATTCGCTGATTCATTTAGTGCGCAGCAGGTGATTTGTTTGGATCAGCCTTTACCGGCGTTCACGGTGGCCGACAGCTTGCGTCAGTTTGATGATGACCCTGCGCAGCGATTGGTCTATGTGATCTATACTTCCGGTTCTACCGGCAAACCTAAAGGTGTGCAGGTGACACATTTAAATGTGGCGCGCTTGCTCAGTGCAACCGAACATTGGTTTAAGTTTTCCGCGCAGGATGTCTGGGCCTTGTTTCATTCGAGTGCGTTTGATATGTCGGTGTGGGAAATCTGGGGCGCGTGGCTGTATGGTGCGCGTTTAGTGATTGTGCCCTATTTAGTCAGTCGTGATCCGGAGCAGTTTTATCAATTATTAGTTGCGGAAAAAATCACCTGTTTAAATCAAACGCCATCGGCATTTTTACCATTGGTGCGGGTTGATCAACAGTATGCGCCCAATTTATTAAGCTTACGTTTTGTTAGTTTTGGTGGAGAGGCGCTTAATTTTAAAGCCTTAGAACCGTGGTTATTACGCCATGGTGAACAATCGCCACGCTTAATTAATATGTATGGCATTACTGAAACCACGGTACATGCGAGTTACCGACCGGTGACGCTAGCGGATATTCAGGCGGGTCGCAGCCAGTTAATTGGTGAACCGATTCCCGATTTGAAGCTGTATTTACTGGATGAAAATTTACAGGAAGTCGGCGTTGATGAGGTGGGTGAAATTTATGTTGCTGGTTTGGGCGTTACGCGCGGGTATTTATACCGCCCTGAATTAAATGCGGAGCGTTTTATTGAACAGTCATCATTTTCCAGCGGCAAGCTGTATAAATCGGGGGATTTAGCCAAGCGTTTAGTCAATGGCGATATGGAATATATTGGACGTGCCGATACCCAAGTAAAATTACGCGGTTTTCGCATTGAATTAGGGGAAATTGAACAAGTATTGACGGCGCATGCAGATGTTAGCGAAACCATTGTCAGCGTATATAGCGACGGAGAGCATAAGCATTTGGTGGCCTATTTAGTCGCGCGTGAACATGCTGCCTTACGCCAGCAAATACAGGCCTTAGCGCATGAGCGCTTACCGGATTATATGGTGCCGACGTATTATGTATTGTTGGCGGCGATGCCGTTGACAGTGAATGGCAAGATTGATCGTAAGGCGCTACCTGCACCTGATTATAGTAGCAGCGTGGTGCTGGATCAGTATGCAGCACCGCGTAATCGCGTGGAAACAACGCTGGTAGACATTTGGCAACAATTATTAAAAATTGAGCGTATCGGTATTCATGATAATTTTTTTCAGCTCGGTGGTGATTCGATTCTGGTGATTCAGGTGAGTAGTCATGCGGCTAAGCAAGGATTGAAGTTTGCACCGAAACAACTGTTTTTGCATCAAACGATTGCCGAACTCGCGCAACATATCGAGCAGCAGCAACCCCAGCAAGCCAAAGCCTCTTTACAAAATAGCGGCGATATTTTACTGACTCCAATCCAACACTGGTTTTTTGAACAGAATTTTGCACAAATGCACTATTGGAATCAGGCGGTTTTATTACGTTTGCAAACACCGTTAGCGCCTCGTTTACTGGAGCAAGCCTTGCAAACGCTCTATCAGCAACATGCTAATTTACGTTTACGCTTTACGCAGGATGCTGGCACGCAGAGCTGGCAGGTGGCGGCAAATGACGCGGCCAAAACACTGAAATTAACAACATTAGATTTAAGTTCATTTACACCGGAAGAAAAAGCGGAGGTTTTACAAGAAACGGCGGAGCAATTACAAGGTGATTTGAACTTGCAAAAAGGCCCGTTAATGCGGGTGGCTTTATTTAAACTGGCTGAGGGTGAACAGCGATTGCTGATTATTATTCATCATTTAGTCGTCGATGGTGTTTCTTGGCGTCTTTTGCTTAGCGATTTGAGTAGTGCTTGTCAGCAATTACAACAGCAGCAGCTACCGCAGATTACGGAGCACAATGAGTATGCTCTGTGGACTCAGCAATTACAGGCGTATACCCAAAGTCTTGACAGCATCGATTTCTGGGTGCAGCAGGCGCAAGGAGCACAGGGGCACTTGCCGGTTGATTTGTCGGGTGAAAATAGCAGTGCCAGTACGCGCAGCATAATTAAAACTTTTGATGTCAGTACTACGCAAGCCTTATTACAGCATCCGTATGAAAGCTTGCAGGATTTATTATTAAGCGCGCTGTTTTGTAGTCTGGCGGATTTTACTGGGCATAATAAAATCCTGATAGAGATGGAAGGTCATGGCCGCGAGTCGATTATTGACGCGGATATTAGCCATTGTTGTGGCTGGTTTACCAGTTTATTTCCGTTTGCTGTTGAGTGTTCGAGTGATGCTTATTGCGTATTGCAAGCGGTTAAACAACAGCTACAGTTACTGCCTGCTAATGGTTTGGAGTATGGGCTTTTACGCTATTTATCGGCGCATGAGGCTTGGCGTCAACAGTTGGCTGCTTTACCACAAGCGGAGGTGGTTTTTAATTATTTAGGCCAGTTTGATAGTTTGTTTGATGAGCGGGCGCTATTTACGATAGCGAATGAAGACTATGGTAGTGTTCATAGCCCTAAAAGTCAGCGCGCGCATGTTTTAGAAGTTGAGGCTTTATGTTATCAAGGACAATTAAGAATCACGCTCAACTATAGCGCGCAGCGTCATAAGCCTTCGAGTATAGAGAAAATACTGTCGGGCATTGACACGTATCTACGCGAATTATTACAGCAAACACAGCAAGGTGATTTTGCGCTTGCACAGTTAAGCTTAGCCGATATTGCTGAGTTAAAACGTCAATATCCAACAGTAGAAGCACTTTACCCGGCTTCGGCGACGCAGGCAGGGATGTTATTTCATGCTTTGGGTGATACTGCGCAAGATGTGTATTTTGAACAACTGTGCTATCAGTTGGCAGGGGAAATGGATATTGGCTTGTTTAAACACGCGTGGGAACTGAGTATCCAGCAGCAGCAAATTTTACGCACATGTTTTGTGTGGAAAGGTTTTGCCCAGCCATTACAAGCAGTCATGGCGCAGTTGCCGATTAGCTGGCTGATTGAAGATTTTAGCGATTTAAGTGTCGCTGATAGTGAATTAAAACAGCAGCAGTTAATACAGCAGGATCGCAATCAGGTCTTTGTGTTAAATCAGGCACCGCTGATGCGTTTTATCTTGATTAAATTACCGCAAGCGCAGTATCGATTTATCTGGACACATTCACATTTATTGCTAGATGGCTGGAGTGTGGCTTTACTCTTAAAAGAGGTCTTAAGTGATTATGCCTTATTACTACAACAACAGACCGTTCAACGCCGACCTTGTGCGCAATACCGCGATTATATTGCCTGGTTAATTGTGCAGGATCAACGACAGGCTGGCGATTTTTGGCGGGAGCAATTACAGGATTTACAACATCAGCCGCTTGCGACAGAGTACACCGCGCAACAAGGATATGCTGACGCTTTTGCGCGCGTCAACGAGCATACTACTCAAGCCTTGCAACAGCACAGTAAACAGATGGGTGTGACGCTAAATGGCTTTATTCAGGCTGCATGGGCTTTAGTTTTAGCAAAAGCAACGCAGGTGGACGATGTGTTATTTGGTATTACCGTTTCCGGGCGCTCGATTCCGGTACCACAGATTGACCAAATGGCCGGTCTCTTTATCAATACCCTGCCACTCTATTTGAAACTAAGTGCAGATGATAGTGTACTTGACTTGTTAAAACGTATTCAATTACTGCAGTTTTCGATGCAACAATATGAATACACGGCTTTGGCAGAGATTCAGGCATATTTAGGTTCGCCGCTAGCAATAGACAGTTTATTAGTGTTTGAAAATTACCCAGTCGATCCCTTGGTCTCATCTGAACAATTGCCTTTGCGCATTATGGGAGTTAAAGCGTATGAGCATACGAATTATCCTCTGACCTTACTTGCTATACCAAGCGAAGTGATTGCTTTACAAATGACTTATAACCAAAGTTTGTTCTCAGTAGAGCGCATTGATACCTTATTGCAACAGTTGATTGAGGTATTAGAGCGCATCAGTACACAGCCGGATCAAAAACTAGCTGGTCTACTCTTAAATACAGCTGACTCAGCAGCCAGTCAATCATTTTTACAAGCCAGTATGGAATTGGACGAGGATTTCTAAGTATGTGTGGTATCGCTGGGATTTATCAATTACAACAACAAGCCCCTATCGAACAAGGCTTATTACAAGCGATGGTGGATAGTTTTAAGTATCGTGGGCCGGATGATGATGGCTTTTATATCAATGAACAGATTGGTTTAGGTTTTCGGCGTTTATCGATTATTGATTTGCACAGTGGTAATCAACCATTGACTAATGAAGATGATAGCCTGGTGCTGATTTGCAATGGTGAAATTTATAACTATAAGGAATTGCGCAAAGATTTAGAAGCGCAGGGTCACCAGTTTAAAACACAGTGTGATATAGAAGTCATCTTGCATTTATATGAAGTATACGGGGTCGAATTATTACAGAAGTTGAATGGTCAGTTTGCTTTTGCTTTATATGATCTGAAACAACAACGCTTATTTATGGCGCGCGATCATGTGGGTATTGCGCCTTTGTTTTATACGGTACAGCAACAGCAGTTGTTATTTGCCTCTGAAATTAAGGCTTTGCTTAAAGTGCCACAGCTTAAGCGGCAAGTCGATTTAGTTGGTCTGGATCAAATGTTTACTTTTCCGGGCATGGTGAGTCCGCGCACGATTTTTAAAGATATTCACGCATTAAAACCTGGGCATTTTATTTTGGCCGAGCGCGGTGAGGTAAAGGTCAATACCTATTGGGATTTAGACTATCCGCAACAGCAAGATTTAAATCATAATAAAACTGAAGCCGAGTGTTTAGAAGAGCTTGATGCCGTTTTACGTCAGGCGGTACGTTATCGTTTAAATGCCGATGTGCCAGTCGGGTTTTATTTAAGTGGCGGCTTAGACTCGTCTTTAATTGCTGGTTTGATTCATGACTTGTCGCCGGAAAAACAGCGTCACTCATTTTCTATTTGTTTTCCAGATAAAGCGATTGATGAAAGTTATTATCAACAATTAATGGCACAGCAAGTTAATTCCATCCATCATCAAACCTTGTTTGATACTTCGCATATCGCTGATCATCTTAAACAGATGGTTTATCATGCGGAAACGCCCTTAAAAGAATCGTATAACAGTTGTTCTTTGGTGCTATCTAACCTGGTTAAACAGCAAGGCTTAAAAGTGGTGCTGACCGGAGAAGGTGCGGATGAGTTATTTGCTGGTTATGTGGGTTATCGCTTAGATCAAAGTCGTACTCAAGATGATTTTGCCGAGGATTTGGAGGCGTTATTAGAAGAGCAGTTGCAACAAGAATTGTGGGGCGAGCCGTTTTTTTATGAGAAAAACTATGAAGCGTTTAAAGAAACCAAGTCTGCTTTATATTCTGCGGCCGTATTGCAAACACCGATTGAGTGCACGCAGTATCCTCTAATTGATCAGCAAAAATTTATGGGTCGGCATGTGAGTCATCAGCGCTCATATTTAGATTTTAAGTTACGCATGTCCGATCATTTATTAGCTGATCATGGTGATCGCGTGGCGTATGCAAATTCGGTAGAGGCACGTTACCCATTTTTAGATATTAATGTGATTAACTGTGTCAGAAATATACCGCCAAAATACTTAGTGCATAATATGCAGGAAAAATATATCTTAAAGCAATTAGCGCAACGCTATATTCCTGCAGAAGTGATTAATCGCGAGAAATTTAGTTTTGTTGCACCGGGCACGCCGGCTTTATTGCGTCAAAATATTGATTGGATAGAAGATTTATTATCTTATGATCTTATTAAACGCCAAGGATATTTTAATCCCGATGTGATTGAGCGCTTAAAGACGCAATATCGGCAAGATGGCTTTAGTATTAATCAAACCTTTGAGGATGATTTATTATTTATTGTGCTAACGTTTAATATCTTGTTGGAGCAGTTTGCGTTGCCGGATTATTGAGCAGGTTTTGAGTCTTCGATGACGCTGCAAGCATCTTCACCCTGTCTATCAGAATTTATATGTTCTTGCGTTTGTTTGGAGTTTTCTGATTCATCAGAGATAACCACACTTAAGGCGCAGTTAGCGTGAACATTAAGTGCCGTCACAATCGGATCGACCACGGGATCAATGGCAATCAGTAGAATAATGGCCACACTGCTAGGTAATCCCAAAGGATCAAGAATCATTGTGATCATACTGAGCGCGACAACACTAGGTGCGCTTGATGACGCGAGTCCTGCTAAGATTGCACCCATGAAAATCATGCTGAATTGATCAAGCGTTAACTCCATGCCATAAATCTGCGCAATAAACATACTAGAAATAGCAAATTGTAAAACCGACCGCGGGGGGTTAATGGTAACGCCTAAAGGTAAGACAAAATCTGATACATTTTCGTCTACTTTAAGATTGTTCTTTAATGCATTTAACGCGGTAGGAATAGTGGCAAAACTACTTGACGTACCTAAAGCAACAGCGAGTGGCTGACGTAATCCAGCTAAAGACTGAAAGTACGAAAATCTGTCTCTCACTTTCCACCATATAATTAGGCTATAAATGAACATGGTGGCTATACAAGCCATATAAATATACTGAATAAGTTTTGCCGTCGCCCATACGATGTCTAGGCCGACTTGTGCGAGCTGCCCCGCAAATAAACATAATAAGCCAAACGGGAGTAGATACATCATCCAACCAATAATGGTGAGAAATATACTATAAAACGCATGCACCACTAGCAAAGCACTTTTATTGGCATCAGAATTTAGCATTCCCATACTCACGCCGGTTAATAGTGAAAAAAACAGAATGGCTAAGGTATCACCACGGGTGAGTGACGTGAAAATATTTTCGGGTATCATTGCCTGAATGTAGCTAAACATACTGGGCGCTTGCGCTTGTTCATTATCTGTAACTAAGCTACTGTGCTCGGTTTGATTGATCGTTCGACCTAAAGTCACTTGTGCATCATGTTGTAGCTCGGTTCCTGGTTGGCCAAATATGCCGAATAAGAGACCAATGAAACTGGCAATCATTAAGCCAGTAAGTAAGAAAATAATTAATTGGCTGAGTTGATTTTTTTTGATACCCGATGCGAATAAGTTGCCTAAACCTGAAATGACGGCGGTTAATAGCATTGGTAATACCAGCATTTGTAAGAGTTTTAAATACAACAGACCAAAAGGTAATAAAGATCCGGCTAACTCTTTGTCAAAAACACCAATACTTCCGCCTGTGATGACACCGATCAAAATCAGCCATGGACTGAGTAGCCAGTTGATGTTTGGTTTAAAGGAAATTTTCTGCATAGCGTGCGTTGAGTTAGTTAATTAATAATGATAGGAATTAAAAGTTTATATAAAAATATAGTTGTTTATTAATCAGAATATTTTTCTTTTAATTTTCTAAGAAGATTATATTTAGATTGTTCGATATAGAGATTGATCCATTTAAGCAAATGCGTATCTTGCCAATGTACTGCTATCGCTAAAGTATCTTCACTTTGCGTAATGAAGTCTGACTTTAGATATAAACTATCTTCAGGAAATTGTTTGCTCCAGTTCATGACTTCTACCTCATCATAAAGAAAAGCTAATAATTTTGATGCCTTGGTGTCTTTAATTCCTTGCTCTAAAGTGTCGTAACTTATGATAGTTGCTAGTGGAAAGATCTTGTTAGCAAAATCAATATATGAACTGCCTTTAATAGCTCCAATTTTAATGCCGGTTTGGTTAAGTAGTAGCTCACTGTTTTTAAAATTTGGGTGATCTTTGTAGGATGATAATTTTAAACGGTTGATTAATAAGGCTTGTTTTAATGACCAATAAGGCGTACTGAAGCTAACCAACATAGCTCTATCTAAGGTGTTGCTAAGAGAGCTCAGTCCAATATCGACTTGTTTTGTTGCGACGGACATAACAACTTCATCGTAGGTTTGCGCGTCACGATTAAGTACTAATTTAACACCGAGTTTATTAGCAATATCGTTTGCCAGATCAATATCGATCCCATCCAGTGTATTGTCTGGGTGCTGTATAGCAAAAGGAGGTACATTTTCATAATACATCGCTACAATAAGTTCTCCACGTTGCTTGATACGCGCAATATCAGACGGCATCAGGTTTGTTTCATCGGCCTGACATAGCGAAGAAATAAAAATAAAGATAAAAAATAAACTAAAATTTAAATGACGCATATACCATACCTTGTAACCATACTTTATTACCACCGCCAAATATTTCAGAACCACCCGCATCAGGAATAAATGCTTCTAAACCAGCCGCAAAATCAATTGAATCTGTAAATGCCCAATCTGCTAATAGATCAACCTCATTGCCGTAATGACGTGAGGTGATGCCCCAAACCTCAGGATCATCAAATTTATAATTAAGATAAATTAAATTGATCGTGACATCATCTCGCGGATTTGCAACAACACGCAGCACATTGGTGATGATATCGGTATTATCTGAAATAAATTCGCCATTTATTTCCCCCTGAAACCAGGTGCTCCAGGTTTTAAAACCAAAGTTCATAAAATCAAAGCCCTTTTGCATAGCGGCATAGCGATAGCTGAGTACAGGTTGCCACGGAAGATCAGGGAATTTATATTGAATTTCAGCAAATCCACCGAATACGGATTTTTTACCCATCTCACCATATAGATAAAGAATAGGATCAAGTGGGTCAACATCGGTCAACTTATTATTATCTTGGTAAACAAATTCAGAGCTGATGAATAAATTCGGTAAGATAGAGGGTAGCGGCATAAAGTCTGCGCGAAAATCATAGGCATTGGTTTTGGCTGTGATCGGCCCAGCATAATGATCATCATTAATATAACTAAAGCCAATATTGGCCATATCTTTATAGTTATATTCGATATTCATACCGGTATAGCGTTTCAAATTTTCTGGATTGCGTGGATTATTTTCTAAATAGAATCCTTCTAGTTTAAATCCATTTGAATTAAGACGAGCAATCATGGTGTTAACAAATACTGTTCTCGCTCCAATCCAGTAAGAGCCACGAAAGCCGCCATCATCAGTACCATTCGCTAATAATAATCCAGTGCCGAGTTTATAGTCTTGAGAGCCAGCCGATAAATCAATAGCATTATCATCTAATCCTGGAATTAGTTTTCCTGAACGTAAGCCTATATACATTTCTTCTTTCATCATCCAATCTTTATAATCCGGATAAGGTGCATAATCTTCGCGACTGGAATAAGGGGTGCCATGATAAGTAATGCCGGAAGGGTCATGTCCCTGCATGGCACTGTAGATCATACTAAAGCCACCGTATAATTGACTTTCTTCAAATAGATTGAGGGCAAATTTTACGTTAGGCTCAATGGTATATTCAAAATAAATATCACTCAGTTTAGAGCTTAAAGGGTCACCTGAGCGATTATTAATCTCACTTAAACTTGCCATCTGGACATGTAATCCGGTTGATAATAAACCGTAATCACTTTCATACAAGGTATATTGTGCATTGCTGGCTGTTGTTTTTAGCATTAATACCAATCCTAATGTGATACATAGGGTGACATCAGGCTGCAAAACAGAAAAATTCTTAACAAGGCTTTTATTCTTTATCATCTGGAGTACCAGTTGCGCTATAGCCTTGAGCGTCAATTAACCACTCTTGGCAAACGTAGTTAGCAGGTAAGCTATTATTAATCATTAGTTCTTTCAACTCTTCGTCGTTCATTAAAAGAATGTCATTATTTTCAATTTTATAAGGGAAAGGCATATAGCCCACAAAATCTTTGCTTAACGTGATTATTTGTTCAAGACTACCTGGATTGTTTTGTTCCCATAGTAATGCAGCCGCATGCACTTCGCGCATTTTATCGAATAATTCAGTGTTGGGGATGGGGCATTTACGGTGGTCGGCCACTAAAAATTGAGTTGCTTCAATATTAGCGGGAAATAATGGATACCAAGAACAATCAATTGGTTTTAAATCACCTTTATGGCAGGGACTATGGCAGATTGCATGGCTAGGGTTATCAAAAGTTAAATGATCCCTCTTTAAATTCTGTTGCTGTGCTTGTTCATATTCTCCCGGTAAGAGCATAATCCAATTTCCGGAGCCGAACTTACAGCAGGCATAGCCGCAGATAGATTGTCGTTTAGCGCAAGCAGGGAAAGTTCCTGTATTGTTTAAAATGGTTTCTCCGGTATTCGCCATATAAAAATCTCATTATTAATTTTAATGCCTTGATCAAATTTGATAGGGACATTTTACAAAAAAGCGAAATGTAAAAAGCATTAAGCTTTACTAGAAGTTTAAAATTATAGGTTATTATGTGTTATTTTTTTTTATATCAGATGCAGCAATCAGAATTAAACCTATAATAGGGGTTAGCAGAATTGAGCCGAAAAAATAACCCCAAAAGCCAAATTTTCGATTAATACCTAATAAAGCAATAAAAAAACAAACAGATAAGTAGATCAAGCCAGGCATTTAATTCTCCTGTTTAATTTCATAAAAACCGCCTTCCTTCATTTCTTTGATAACAATTTTTTTATTTAAAATGCGACCGAGAGAATTAAACTTATAATTATTATAAGCATTATCAAAGTTATATTTTAAGGTAGCTGCTAAAATCAGCGGATTTTTTGAATTACTACGACGTATTGCAGCTACGAGAATTTTTATCGCATCATAACCCTGTAAAGCTAAATAATCAGGTGCGTAGGCATAACGGGCAAAAAAAGCATCATAAAATTCAGGTGCTATATTTGTATTTGCCGAAAAAGGACTATCAATATAAATTGAGGCGACAAATGTATTATAGGCAGTATTATTACTCATTTGCCAGATAAAAGGATTATCAATGCCATCACCACTAATAACAGGTCTTTTTACGCCGAGCGTGCGTAATTGTTCGATAAATTGCGCTGCATTACGTTCGGTTGCACCTAATAAAATTGCTTGTGGATGACTTTCTAACATTTCATAGATAGGCTCAAGATAATTTGTTTGTTCTGAGTTAAATGATCTTGAAAAAACAATATCAATATCTTTTCCATACAATAATGAACTAAAGTTATTATAAAGATTCAAGCCATAAGCGCCATCTCTTGAATAAAATACGGCTATTTTTTTATAGCCTTTTTGAATACAAAAATCGACTAATGCTTGGGTATATTCCTTATCAATTGGAATAGTGCTAAACATATAATTAAAGCCATGATTAGTCAGTTTTTGATCCGTTGCCACGGTAGATAAAAATAATATGCCATGTTGTTCGTAACTGACAGAGGCAACGGCTGCATTAGCCGAACTTGAATGACCAATGACGGACATTATTTTTTTGTTTTTAACGATTTGATGAATACTATTGGCGTTCTTTTTGGTAGTAGAATCATCGAAATAATGAGGGGTAATGGTCAGTTTATATTTTTCTCCAGCCTCTTTAATAATGATACCTTTTTCATTTTCTTCTGCTATGGCGAGTTTGACGCCCTTAATAAAAGAATCTTGTACTTCGAGACTCCAAACAATAGCAATATCGATTAGGTTTTTTTCTTGTTCCGCTTTTGTTTGACGTTTATCAAGCGAATATTGGTAACTATTAAAATAGCCAATGGTAAGGCGTAAGGGGACAGCCGCAATGAATAGGATAATACCAATAATCAGAAGTCGACTTTTGTTCATAGGTTTAATTGCACCTATTACTCCCCACCCAAAATAATAGGCATTTCTTTGGAGCTATTGCCAATAATAACAACCTTAGCATTCGTCGAGGTTGATAAAGCCATAGTGGCTTTAATGCCTTGCCATTTTAAGATATCTTGCGAAATGGATTGCTTAACAATATCGTTATATTTTTTAATGCCTTGGGCTTCAATTTCTTTTCGTTCGGCTTCGAGCTTTTCTGCGATGAGACGGTATTGATACCCTTCAGCGAGTTCTTTATGCTCGATTTTGTTTTCTATTGCTTCTTCGATGGGCTTGGGTAATACCATGCGCACTAAAATCACATCCTGAATCGTGATATAGTTTTTTTCCATCTGTTCAATGGCATCATTCACCATCTTCTGCAAGATGGCACTATCTGGAGTATACAGCTCATCTACGTTTAAATGACCTGATTGTACCCGAAGAATCGATTCGACTTCAGGCACGACCACTCGATCCACATACTCAGGTCCCACGCGTTTATGTAAAACCCCTACAGTATCGAGTTCTGGGTAATAGCGGATTGAAACCAGAATATTGACCTTAAGACCCTCTTTGGTCAAAACCGTCATTTCGTGCTTTTTTTGTTGTACCCGTGTGTCATAAATATACATTTTATTCCAAGGAAAAATGATATTTAAACCTTCCGGGTAGACGTGATCAACAACGGTTCCCTGACCAAATCGCTTAAAAAGAATGCCGACTTCACCGGGCTTGATGGTAATAAAAATATATGACCAAAAAAAAGTGATGAATAGGATAAAGATCATAAATGCCGTTATGATAGTCGGTAAAGAGCGCATCTATAGAGTGATTGCTAATGAAGTTAGTTAAATAAGAATGCATAGAATATCTTGAGAGATATTCTATGCGCGTACTAAAAGTAGCTTATGATATAGCTGATTTTGTTGCTGGGGTTGATTTAGCTGCAATATTATTACCTTCTTTTAACTGCTCAGCGTAGTATGCTTTCATGGCTTTGGGATCAAAGTTCAATAAAGTGCCACCCGCTTCAAAATGCTGGATAAAAACCTTTCCTACCGCATAAGTGGTAGCTCCTGCAATTGCCGGCATACTGACGGCACCTAAAATAGAACCTAAAAAGGGAATCATTTTGACTGTGCTAGCAAGCATCGGAGCAAAAGAAGAAGATGCACCTCCACCAGTTAAAGCGCCTAATAGGTTTTTGCCTTTATTTTCCATAAAGTCAATTTCATAAAGATTGCTTAAACAACGTAACATATCAATTTGGATGCCAGTGACAGCAACAAAATCAAATACAGGAATGGGTACAAGACCTGCTCCCATCGCATAATACGTGTGTGTTCTTACTATATTTTGTGCTTCGTTGAGTTTATCGTCATTTACCAGTATTTCATTTTCAGACATTTTATTCACCATAATTTATCAGACAAAAGGGCGTGTGAGGTCACGAGTATAGTCGTATGCTTTCAATTTAGCAATGTATTAGATTTATGAATTTAAACATTATTTTTTCTTGAAATGTATGATTAACTGATATTGCGTATTTAATTTGAAGATCTTGTATTATTTTAAAATGGGTAGTGAAACATTAGATATTTATACAGATTACTTAATTAATTTGATGATATGGACTCCTCTGGGTTCCTTTATTTATATTTAGGTGCATTATATGACACCGTTTGGAGTGAGAGGAGTCTATATCATCAGGTTACCTAATAATATTGGTACTGAGCAGATGGGTAAAAGCTATCAATAAGCCCAATGATTATATTGAGATTATTTGGACTGGGGATACTCAAGAATTAAGTCAAGAAACGAGTGATGTTAAAGAGTTTTATTACTTTGATCGGCAAGCGGCTGAAAGTTTTATTAATGCACAAAATGCTGGCATTAATGCCAGTCATGGATGTGTTTCACCAGAAACGTGGCATGCTGCAATGGGGCATTGCATGATACAGATGTAAATGTTTGCGAGGTCAATAGAACTTCTAGATATAT
>JAIPFI010000076.1 GCA_021736705.1 Methylococcaceae bacterium
ATTGATGCAGTGATTACTCATCCGCTGTTTTGCGGTGATGCGCAGGCGCATATTTTGCAAGCGGGGGTAAAAAACATTTGGAGTACGGATAGCATTAGCCATTCGACTGCGTGTATTTATCTCGATAAGTTATTGGCTGGGGCGGTTCGAGCTGTGTTGTAGCTATTCAGTATCAAATAAGTAGTACAGGGCTAAAGTCCTCTCCTGCTGGATAGGGTTGGGTGAGGAGAAATTAAATTATTTTTTCCGTTTTTTTGTTTTCTAAAGTCGAAATAACAATTAATAACGGCGTCGTTTTTTGAGCATCAGATACACACAATACGTTGCTGCCGCTGCCAGTAAATGTTTGATGGTATGACCGCTTAATAAGTGAGCTGTTAGCTCAAATATAAAGTTATCATTAAGTTCAAAAATCTTGGCCAGTACATAAAAAAGTAAACCATAGAGTAGATAATGACGATGACTATACTGGCTTTTATAGAAACTTAATATAAGCGGTATAGACAATAAAGCACCAAATTGAATAAGTGCATAAAATCGTAAATCATCCGTGAAATGCCAATAGATGACACTAGATAAGCCTAAAAATATAACTATAGGAAGAATGATTTTTTCATAACGCAAAGAAATATTTTCTGCACATAAGGCTGAGAATAAACTCATAAAACAAATTGTCATCGGCAAACGATCCCAGATTAGTCTTTGGTTATTGGGTTGTACATGATAATAGCTAGAACCGAATGCAACTAAGAAAAGGCCAGAAAAGAAGATGTACCAGGATATGCCTATTTCTTTGTTTCGAAAACATAAAATCAGTCCGGATAGCCCAAGAGTAGCGAAGGGGAGGTTACTGATAATATTGGCGAAGTTAGGGACTGTCAACCACAGCCGTTGATCACTTAAATGATGGTAAACAAGCTCCTGTGGGATAGGCTCTGTATGGCTAAAAATAGCCAAAACTAGAAGACAAGCGGTGATAGTAAAAATTATCAGGCGTTTTCTTTTTGAAAAATTGGATAATATTTTTGCAACAATATTAAACATATTGTAATTTCCAGTTTAAAAGGGTATCGAGTAAATTTAGACAACTCGATACCATGAAAACTTTCAAAAATTTTTAATCCAAAGGAATTCTGATTTTTTGTCCCGGATAAATAAGATCAGGATCTTTAATAACTTCTTTATTCGCCTCAAAAATACGCGGGTATTCTGCCGCGTTTTTGTAATATTTTTTAGCAATTTTGGATAAAGAATCACCGCTTTGAATAATATAATATTCGACATTATCAGGCTCTAACGCGGCAACTATTTCGGCTTCAGTTTGCGTTTCAGTACCCGTTTCGACATCATTAATTTGAAATTTCGGGGTAACTTTACTAACACCTTTAACATTTCCCGCCATCAAAACTGCCTTTTGCGCTGCTTCAAAGCTACTGGTTTCGCCAATTAATATAGCTTCGCCATCTTTAAATACAACATTAAGGCTATCCAGCCCAGGGTTATTAGCTAAAATATGGTCAGTAATATTTTTAGCCGCATCTGCATCGCTAGTGAAAAGTTTACTGCCTATTTCTTTGGCAAAATCAAAAAGTCCCATGTGTCTCTCCTGTAACAATAAATTAAAAGAATTTTTTAGCTAAATTAAATAGATCATCGGTCACGTCACCATCGTTATTGGCATCTAAAAATGAAGTGATCATGCCGACAACAGGGCTAGCATTAGCACCGAGTAAGCCACTTAAATCTACATTACCTACGCCGCCGATAGGGCTATTACTGGTTTCTTTACTTAAAGCCCCCATCATCGCGGTTGCGACCAGAGGTAATAATTGCTTAACAATGTCATTACTAACACCGGTAGATTGTGCTGTTTGAGCGGCAATATTCCGACTGGCTTCTTTATTGCCTAATACATGGCCTAAAATCGCATTACCTTCATTCACGGCTGATGCATCAGTTAAAGATCGAGGATCATCAAGATAGCGTTGATGATTACCTTTACTTAAAGCACCAATTAACTGATCAATGCCGCCCGACTGCTTAACATTAGCCTTTATTCCTTGAGAAAGAGCAGGTAATAACTGACCGATAACGTTTTGCATATCAGCACTATCAATGCCGCTATTTTTTGCTAATTGAGTAATCAGTTGAGCATTTTGGTCGCTTAAAAGTGAGTCTAAAATTCCCATTTAATCTCCTTAATGTATAAAATATCTAGGTCATAGTTATTTATTATAATAGAAACAGTGCCTTATAATTTTTCAGTGTAGCTTAAATCAAGAAAACACATTCTTTGAATATAAAACATTTAAACTATTTCTACTAGCGCTATATTCAGGATAGATTGTAAAAAATAGCTATAATAATTATTTATCCTGAGATTTACCAATGAGGTAGATAATTAATTAATGTCATTCCATTAGCCCAAGCAAATAGCCAATTAAGACAGCAATGGGATCAGGTGATTGATCATAAAGTTATTGCTTAAATAAGGAACTAAAATGTCTGAAGAAACTGAACAAGTAAAAAAAGTCGCCTATAGTCGCACTGAAAAAGCCGGATTTTTAGAGAAAATAGGCGTTAAATATTACAGATATCTAGCGAATAAGTCGGGTACAGCGGGTATGGAAAATGTCAGTATCGATGATTTAGCTCCCGATATTACTTTAAAAACGCTGGCCGCTAATATTACCGCTTTTGCCGCAGTTATTGCATTTGCTATTGGTGCTTTAACCACTTTTGTCACTATATGGGTCGAGTGGACTTATATGGAGACCATGGATAGTACGACATATTACTTACTTTATGGCAGCATTCTTATTGTGATGCTGATTCTTGAAATGTCCGTTTTATTTTGGTTAGGATTAAAGGTAGTCTATAGCTTGGCCTGTTTGACGGGACATAATCAAGCAGTCAAAGGTTCCTGTTTACCGGGTGATGACGCCGTACCGAATATTTTAGCGCGTGCGGCTTTAGAAGTACCCGACCCCATTATTCGTTATTTGGGTATAGATCCGCTTAAACATTTATCCAAGTCAAAATTGTTTATGGTTGCTTTTTTATATAAAGCGAAAGTCATCTTAACCGGTTTAGCGGTCAAGTTTATTTTGATTCGTCTGTTCGGTAAAGGGGATGTGCGATTTACTTTTAGCTGGGTAGCCATTCCGATTACCGGGATATGGGATGCATTCACTTTATATAAAGTGGCTAAAGAAGCACGCTTAAGACTCTTTGGCAATAAACTGGCGGAACATATTATTAGCGATATTTTAACCGATGAATTGATTGCTCAGCTTGGCCCTAAAGTACGGGAAGGATCAGTCCGAGCCGTTGCGACTATGATGGTCTTGGCGCAGAATTATCATCCGAATATGTTAGTGTTATTAATTCGCTTATGTGACAAATTTAATATTGAAGAAAATAAAGAATACGATAACTGGGACGATTTTTTAATTATTCTTGATGAAGTTTCAGAACAAGAGCGATATTTTTTACTCGATTTACTCAGTGTCTCAGCCGCTTTTGATGGTCATTTATCACAATTAGAACGCTTTCATTTACCACAAGCGTTTAAAGAGCACACAGACATATACATGCAACGCACAGAAAAACTGAAAGACTTATTATTAAATGGTGAGTTACATGCAGCCAAAGAATTGTGTGTTTTGGATTTAAATGCAGGGTAGGGCGCGGCTTTAGCCCGCCAATATTTTCTCGATTCTCAACTCCGTTTGGGAGTGCGTGAGGTTAAGCCCTGTTTAGTGAAAAAGTCACAGCAGAGCTGTTGCTACATGTATTTCCAAGTGGGCGCTTACAAACAAGAAATTTAGTAACCCGCATGAAGCTTACGGAATACGCGAATTTGTCGCATCGAAATTTCTGTATTATAAAAGCTTCATACAGGCTACTTACTCTTTCAAAAATTAAACGTATCATCCCATAAGAAGTATGCACCAAAGCGACCTTGCTTATTTTCTCCACCAGCAGATTTTTCACCCTTTTCTGTTAATTTATTTTCGCCATTAACAGCTTCAAGGTATCCGTTTGTAATTAACGAATCTAATAGTTCATCAGTTGTTTTTCCCAGCTTTATTGCTAACTTAGATGTTGTTAATTTGCTTTGTTTTGTTTTATCCTCTGAGTCGGATTTTAGTTCATTATTTTGAGGGATTTTTTCCAATGAAATTCTCACTTCATCACTAATTCTTATAATTCTTTGGGCTTCTTCAAATGCATCTTTGTATAATTTCTCATCATCTTTTCGAGATACGGCAACACCCATTTCATTATTATTTATTTGGCTAAATTCATATAAATTCAAACTTGTAATGATACAAAAATTTTCATTGAGATAGCATTTAGCATGCAGATTTTTACAAAAGCTGGTTCTAATATAAGTAAGTTTGCTTAACCAAGCGATTTCATCATTTTGTAACTCACTTTTACCATAGATAATTCTGACATCAATTTTCAATCTATTTTTATCTTCTAATAATTCTTTGATTCGATCATTAAATTTCAAAAATGGGCTAATTAAAATCAACCTATCTTTTGCTGATTTAATGAGTTCTTCTAAAAAATAACTCGTCGCACTAGTGTTTAAAAATTTTGCCATACTTATTTTCCTTTATTTTGTATTCAAAACTTAAATTGATAGGGCGACCACAATTAAATAGACGAGCCCACATAACTTCCAATGTAGTCTAGCAGAAATAGTGATTTATAAAACTTAACACTCAATCAAATTAACCGCCAAACCACCTCTTGAGGTTTCCTTATATTTGGTTTTCATATCCGCCCCTGTTTCACGCATGGTTTTGATCACTTTATCTAACGAGACAAAGTGCGTCCCATCGCCGCGTAAGGCAATACGCGCTGCATTAATCGCTTTTACTGCACCCATGGCATTGCGTTCGATACAGGGTACTTGAACTAATCCGCCAACGGGATCGCAAGTGAGACCTAAATTATGTTCCATGCCGATTTCAGCGGCATTTTCCACTTGTTCCGGTGTGCCGCCTAATACTTCGGCTAAAGCACCCGCAGCCATCGAACAAGCGACGCCGACTTCACCCTGACAACCCACTTCCGCACCGGAAATAGAGGCGTTTTCTTTATATAAATAGCCAATTGCGCCCGCTGTGAGTAAAAAGCGAATGACGCCTTCTTCATTGGCACCTTTACAAAACTGCCAATAATAATGCAGTACAGCCGGAATAATACCCGCTGCACCATTAGTCGGTGCGGTGACCACGCGACCACCAGCGGCATTTTCTTCACTGACAGCTAAGGCATACAAATTAACCCAATCTAAAGTACCCATCGGCACGCTTGCTAAAGGCGAGTCTTGTTCGCTCAATAGTTGTTGATATAAGCCCGCGGCTCTGCGTTTGACTTTCATACCGCCAGGTAAAATACCTTTTTGATGAAGACCTCGTTGTACACAGGCTTGCATGGTTGCCCAGATATGTAATAAATTGCGTTTAATTTCGCCTTCACTGAGCCATGCTTTTTCATTTTGAAACATGATATGACTAAAAGAACATTTATGCGTCATGCACAGTTTTAATAATTCATCGGCACTTTTAAACGGATACGGCAAACAGCTATCGCCATTATCATAATTTATAGCGGTGTCCGTTTCGCTGACGATAAAACCACCACCGACGGAATAAAATTCTTTTTCTAGTAGCGTTGTTTGGTTTTTATCTTTGGCACTAAAACGCATGCCATTCGCATGAAAGGGGAGGGCTTTACGATGGAAAATAATGCTTTCGGATTCGATGAATTTAATCGGATATTGCTTTAATAAACGTAGTTCACCGGATTGTTCAATGGTATTGAGTTTGTCGTTAATTGTGTCTGGATCAATGGTATCAGGCGTTTCTCCGAGTAAACCGAGGATAACGGCTTTGTTGCTGCCATGACCTTTTCCGGTTGCACCTAGCGAACCAAAGAATTCTATGCTGATATTTTCCAGTGTAGATAAGTCGTTTTGTTCTGCCAGTGCCTGTGCAAAACTCAATGCGGCTCGCATTGGGCCAACCGTATGCGAACTGGACGGGCCGATACCAATTTTAAAAAGATCAAAAACGCTGATAGCCATACTTGATTACTCCGTTAATAGTGTCAGTTTTTTAAGAAAAGACGGGTGGTTCCTAATGTTTCACGTGGAACATGAAGTATCAATACTGGCGGACTAAAGTCAGTCCTACGAAACTGTGGCAAATATATCAGCCAATTCATTCAATAGTTCTTCATCGGGTAGATCACTAAACACACCACTCATTGACTGATCAGATTGCATACCGCGTAAGAATAAATAACGCACGCCGCCAAAATGTTGGTCAAACTGATAATCAGGCAAGCGCTTTTGCAAATAGAGATGTAAAACCACGCTATAAATCCAATATTGCAGGCCGTAATTATGTTCACGCATGGCATGTATTAAAGTGTCAGGTTGGTAATCTGGTAAGGAGTTACTTTTATAATCCAAGACATAATAGCGGCCTCGGTAGACGAAAATCAAATCGATAAAACCGGTTAGATAGCCTTGCATTTGTTTCTCTGACAAAGCTTGATAAGTGGGGCTATCTTGCAGAAGGAGATTAATTTCTTCAGTGGAGAAATCAGCCAGGGTTAAATAAAACGGCATTTCCTTAAGACAAGACCGCTCATCAAGATTAGCTAGGGTAAATTCGGCATCATCCAAAGCAAGGGGGGTATTGACTGTCTGGTAAAGTAGCTCATCAATGATTTCTGGTTGTTCTACTTTTAAGCCGTAGCGCTGACAGGTATTATCGCGTCGCTCACTAATATCTTCGCGTAAGGCCAATTTTCTAAAGGGAATATTTTCTAATAAATCATGTAAGACATTACCAGTATGTGCCCCTTTGGCTAAAGTTAAAGGCTCTTGCTGTGTGCGATGAGTAAGATCGCTGGTTTCTTCGGCTTTATCTAAAGGTAATTCAGGCGCATCATGCAGGCTTAAATAGGATAAAGCGGTATAACTGCTCATCTGCCATGTGCTGTATAAATGACGTTTTTGTTTGTGTGCGGATAAATCCTGTTCAGCCTTGGTTTCTTGATAACTGCCTTGTAATGCGTTTTCTTTATTGATTAATTGATAACTAAAACTCGCAGGGTAATCGGTGACTAATTGTTTTAAGCTCGCTTGCTGTTCGGAAAAAATCATTTCAGCAAACGCTTTTTCACCGCTTAATAAATATGCGAAGGCCGATTGATTGGGCTGTTTTTCAGAACGCTCATTAATCCACGGCAGATAGCAACGATATTTCGCGCGCGTCAGTGCCACATATAAAATGCGCAAGTCTTCGGCGAGTTCTTCTTGGATGGCAATTTTACGGTGTAGCTCAAATTGATCCGAGCCTAAATCGGCAATCATTTCACCTTGTGCATGACAGGTGATTAAATGTTTTTCACTGACTAATTTATCGCGTCGATACCAAAGATAAGGGCAGAATACGATAGGATATTCCAAACCTTTGGAGCGATGCATGGTGACAATTTTCACTGCATCAGCATCACTTTCTAAGCGCAGTTGCTGCTCATCACTGGTATTTTCTTCGGTGATGGCCGTGCGTAACCATGAGATCGTTTTATGAATGCCTAAATGATCATCAAGGCTGGCTTGTTGAATTAATTCCAGCAAATGGTGCAGGTTGGTGATTTGTCTTTCGGCATTCTGAGTTTTGGCGATATGCACGCGCACATTTTCTTGGCTAAATAAGCGCAACATCATCGCCATAAAGCCGTTTTTTTGCCACAGTAAATGATAATCTTGAAAGCGATTCAGCCAAGCGCCTAATTGTATTTCGTCGCTGAGTAATTGATGTAAGGCTTGTCCATCTAGTGCAAACCACGATAAAGTCAGCGCTTGTTTGAGTAAAGCCATGTCGCTAGGCTGTGCTAATGCTTGCATTAAAATATGTAAATCGCTCGCTTCAGTACTGTTGAAAACCGACTGGGTACTATTTAATACCGCAGGAATGCCTGCTTCTTTTAAGCAATCTTGATACAGTTTGGCATGGCTATTAGTGCGTACTAAAATCGCAATATCGGCAGGTTTTAATGCGCGTGACTTATCTTTAATGCTTAGCTGAATTGCGCCTGTTAATAGCTGAACGATTTCATTAGTAATCGCTATTTTTAATTCTTCGGCGGCTTTGCCCGAAGTCCAATAACCTGTTTTAGATTCACTCTCAGCCAGCTGCCATAAAGCTAAAGGTGGCAACATCACATCATTTTTATACAAGCTGCCATGCTTTTTACTAAGTGCTGGATTGACCGCATTAAAGTTTAAATCCGCAAACACAAAAGGATTGCTGTTGAGTTGAAATAGCTGATTAATCGCTTCGACTAAATCAGGATGCGAACGCCAGTTTTGCCCTAAAGTGTAATGTTGTTTAGCTTGAGTTTTGGCCGATAAATAAGAGTGTATATCTGCACCACGGAATTTATAAATGGCTTGTTTTGGATCGCCAATTAAATATAACGACTGTTCCTCGGCAGCGAATAAATGCGAAAAAATATGCCATTGCGTTTGATCGGTATCTTGAAATTCATCAATCAGTGCCACGCGATATTGTTGACGAATGGCGGCAATTAATAATTCACCGGCGCTATTAGATAAGGCTTCAGCGGTACGAGTAATTAAACTGTCATGCGACATGACATTGAGTTGTTGCAGGCGAATATCTAAATTTTCCTGCAAGGTCTGCGCTAAGGTGCGGCGTAATACCAGACTGACTTTATTGATTTCATTAGCGAGCGCATCAAAGGGTGCACTATCAAAAGTGAATTGATCTTTCTTGGCAACGTAGATTTCTTTAGCTAAGGTGCTGGCGCTAAAATCTTTAAAACAAGTCGCGCTAGGCAGCGCGCATTTGAAGTGTTTATCGGCTGCGACGGTTTCATTCAACCAATGGTTTAATTGTTTGTAGTTTTCAGCAAAGCGAGTGGTATAAGGTTTTTTAAAATATCCCGCATTGACACATTCGGCTAAGGCGTCGCCTTGATTTACCAAGCTCTCTTGTGCTGCGATAGCCAGATTTTTGATATTGATTAACAAGGCATCTAAATCTTCAACCGCTGGAAATATTTTTAAGGTATTAGAAACATTATCCAGGCTATTTAATAAAGTATCGGGGGTTTCGTATTCATGGCAAAGCAAGGAGACTTCCCACGCATCGCGTGGATAAATCTGCGCGCGCCAGAAATCATCGGCCATTTGTTGACGCACCGTAGCGACTTCATCGCTTAGCTCAACATCAAACATCTGGCCACTTTCTAAGGCATGTTCTTTTAATAAACGCTGGCAAAAACCGTGAATGGTAAAAATACCCGCTTGGTCAATACTTAATAGCGCATTATTTAAACGCTTGATCGCTGTTTCTACGCTAATCTTGCCAGCGTCTATCAGTTGCTCGGCCCATAATGCGATATTGGCATCAATATTTGTGCCTTGCCCTGAGAAGAATTGTTTGGCTTCAACCAGTCGTGCGCGGACGCGCTCTTTTAATTCTTTAGTGGCAGCCCTCGTAAAAGTAACAATTAAAATTTGCTCAATGTTTAAATCTTCTTCGACCACAAAACGTAAAGCTAACATGGCAATCGCGTAAGTTTTCCCTGTGCCTGCGCTGGCTTCTAAAAGATTAATGCCTTGTGTTAATTGCGTACTAATCGGATTGAAATGTTGCTCAGAGTTCATGTGTAGCCTCCCAAGCCGCTAACAATAAAGTGCTGGAATAATGCTCAAAATCAGCATTTAATAAGTCATCGACAGTGGCCAGGTTTTTATACAATAATTTTAATTCCGGCTCATAACTTTGTTCGCGAGCTTTGTTTAGCGTTTCTTTTGCCGCTTCAATCGCAGGTTTTGAAGAGCGAGATTTGGGCTTATTTAAACTGGCTTGTTGTTTGGCATAGCTGAACGCAGTTTCGGTAAAAAATGCTTCTGGACTATGTTGCCCGGCTTGATAATAAGCAATAAATTGTTCTAATTCATTGCCTTGAATATGCTCAGGTAAAAAGCTGATAAAGTCATCTTGGCTAACTAAGTGGGTAATATATTCACGCTCTCGATTGATAATTAAATGCTGTAACCAAGCAATAATAAAATCTTTACCTTTCATCGGTGAATAGCGATAAAACAAACTCGCATGACTGTAGATGTTGGCTAATGATCCCACTAAACGGACTGAGCCTATGCTTAAATCAATGGCTAAAGGGTCGAGTGCAATACCGGCTTGTTTGGCTTTAATTTTATCCACAAACTGATCGATTTCCTGTTGTTTTTTTTCAAAAGCAACTTCACCTAGTTCACCTGAAATCCATCGACCTTGGGCTTTTAGTTTAGCCAGCGATAAATTACGCTCATGTAGTTTGGCTTCAATCCATTGATGATCAATGCGGTAGCTATCTTCTAAATCAAACGGTTCACGTTCCGGTTCTTCGCCTTCAATTTGCGCAAAGCGAATATTCAAGCCATGCTGTAAGAAGTATTTTTGCGGATGCCGAAAATAAGCAAACAAATCATTAATTTCTAACACTTCCTGTTCTTCATGCGCTAAATCACCTTGCCACCAAGGTTCATTGCTCGGCTCATGTTTAACCAAGGCTTTTGCCGTGGCAAGATCGGTTTGGTTGTAGCTGATAAGGTCGGGGTTGTTGCTAAAATAGTGTGCGCTAAAACTTTGCAAGGGGTGTTTAATCACTAGATCAGTCAATTGATAATGACTGTGCATAATATCCAGTAATTCATGAATCACCACGGAAGCAGGAATATTTTCATTTTCACTGATGGATTGACCAATATAAGTAATGATCAATTGCTTGCGTACCGATAAAAGAATTTCCAAAAACTGATAACGGTCATCAGCACGACGCGAGCGATCACCGGGCTTAAAGTCTTTGCCCAGTAAATCAAAAGTCAGGTGGTGGTCAACATGTGGAAATTCACCTTCATTCATGCCTAATAGAGCAATGACTTTAAAGGGAATCGAACGCATCGGTAACATCGAGCAAAAGGTCAACTGACCGCGCAAGAAGCCATTGGCCGATTTAGTTTCTTCTACTCGTCCTTCTAACCAGGCAGAAATAACGGCTAAGGAAACAGGTTGCTGATGCAGTTCTGAGAGTTCGCCATTTAATTCGAGCAAGATTTCATTAATCTGTTGTTTGCCTGCTTGTTGCTCTGCGTCCATATTTTCTGCAGGAAACAGTAAATCAACATAATAAAGTAAGCGTTTTGACCACGATTCTAAGGTGTAGGTTTTGGCTAATTCTTGGCTGGCTCTAAACAGCAAATGAAGAAAGTCATGTAAGCCGCCTAAGGCTTGAGCGGATGAGCCTTCAATTTCACTATAAGGTAAAACGCCAGCAAAAAAGTCCTCTTCAGTGCCGACGGCATAGCCCATTAATAGCCGCTCTAAACCCGCTTGCCAGGTATTTTCGGGAGATTCAGGTAAATTGAGTTGTTTTTTATGTGCGGCTGATTGCCCCCAACGTATGCGGGTTTCTGCGACCCAATGGCTAATCAGTTCCAGATCCGCTTCATTTAAACCAAAGCACTGATAGACCTCTTTTTGATTGAGTAAATCCATCACCGCTTGCCAGCCAAAGCGACCTTGGGTTAAGCGTAGAAAACGTAAGTAAGCATCAAAAGTGGCATTGCTACTGCGTAAACTACGATCAGCAATACTGTGTTGTATGCCATCAAAAACGGCACTGATAAACGGCGTGTATTGTTGTATATCCGGCGCCATGATAACAATATCGCGCAGTTCAATAGAAGCATCGGATTCTAGTGCGTGTAATAACTGATCTTTTAACACTTCTACTTCACGCATACGGGAATGACAGGAATGTATGCTAATTGAATTGTCTTTTTTTATATCAGTGGATTCGCTTAAGTTATTCAAGATGTCATTTTGTACTTGCTGCAATAGGCTGAGTTCATCTGTTTCATTTGCTTCGAAACTATCCAGTTCGACGGCAAATTCATGGTCGAGTAACATTTGCTGAAATTCTCGGCCTTGTTGCCCCAAGCTGGCTAATAAAGGATGGCCATTTTCAAATTCATCTAAATCCGCTTGTTTTCTACTGACCATATCCGCCCAAAATGCCTGCGCTGGATTGAGTAAATAAAAATGTACATTGGTATGTTTAGCTAAGCCTTGTAAGAATTCCATAAACAAAGGGGGCATGGTATTTAAGCCAAAAATCGAAATTCGTTCGGGCAATTGCTTGCTTAATGCACTTTCTTCAAGCTGATTAAATTTAGCTATGGTTTGTAACCATAATGCGCCACGATGTTGCTCGCCCGTTTGCGCGGTCAATTTAAGCCATAAAGCTTGCTGCCATTTTTCAGTATTACTGGCATAGTGCAACTTGCCTTGCTGCCAGTCATTGAGCATTTGCGGGCGCATCATTTGATATTGGTCAAAAACTTGCGCTAAATGCGTGGCTAATTGAAAGCGTTTTAAATCGGTGTTTTCGCCATTAAGATATTGCGCTAGCGGTGCAAAAACCGGCTCTTCCAGTTCGCGTAAGATGAGTTCAAAACGCCAAACCATTAATTCACGGGCAAATTCATCGGACTTTAATTGTTGTTGTATTTGCCTTGCCATTTGGCTAAAGAATTTTCCGGGGAATAAAAAATCGAAATTAGCAAAGGTCTTAAATTTGGTCGCTAATTGCTGCGATAGCCAGCGTTCCATACCTTGGCTTTGGATTAGAAAGACTTCTTTAGTAAAGGGTGAATCTAAAGGAGCGGTATCAATAATCGTTGCTAAATGTTCGAGCAGATTTTCCGTTTTATTAGAGCTATGTAGGATAAACATGATTTTTATCGCATAAGAGGAAAGCCGTTAAATAGCTTTGTCTATATTACCTGAAGAAAAGCGTGCAAAACAGCCACGCCCATTATTTTTCGCTTGATACAGAGCTGTATCCGCGTTATCCATCAATTTCTCGGGTGTGTTGCCGTGCTCAGGATAAAAACTAATGCCAATACTGACGCCAATTTGTGCACGGACATTTTCAGACAACTGAAATGGCACCGTTAACTCTTCAATAATTTTTAAGGCAATAGTTTCTACATCATCAGGGATTTTTAGATTTTCTAGTACGATGACAAATTCATCACCGCCTAAGCGCGCGACCATATCGCTATCGCGTAAACAATGGATAATTCTTTGCGCAACCTGTTTAAGTAAATCATCTCCGGCTGCGTGCCCTGAGTAATCATTGACCGCTTTGAATTGATCTAAATCGAGCATAAACAACGCAAATTGGTGAGTTACTCGATGACTAAGTGCGATAGCATAATGCAATCTATCTAATAATTTACGTCGATTGGGTAAGCCAGTCAGTGGATCATAAAAGGCGAGTTGTTTAATTTCTTCTTCGCTGGCTTTGCGCTTAGTAATATCAGAATGTATGCCCGTCATGCGAATGGGCTTACCGTTTTCATCGCGCTGTACGATATTGGCATGATCAAGAATCCAGCGAATGCTGCCATCTTTATGCAGCATACGGTATTCTAATTCGTGAGTGCTTTTTTTCCCCTCTAATACATCATAAATAGACTGCCAGGCTTTTTCTCGGTCGTCAGGGTAAATAAAATCAGACCATTGTGCTGTGGTCTGTTGAATTTCCGCATAACTGTAACCTAACATCTCAGCCCATCTTGCATTACGCTGTACTTTATTGGTGAGGATATTCCAGTCCCAAAAACCTAACTGCCCGCCCTCTAATACTAATTGTAATTGTTGCTCACTGTCACGCAATGCGCTTTCTGCTTGCCTGCGCTGACATTCAATAAAATTAGCTCTAAAAATAGCCGTTAAAAAAATGATGATGCTGAGCAAGGTACTAATAGAAATACTAAAATAAGAAAAACGAATAACACCTTCAGATGCTTGCCTTAACTTAATAGCCTCTTGATTATGCCGATCTTTAATTTGCAAAATACCTTGGCTTGCCTTTTCAAATAGTTGTGAGCCATAAATAATCATGTCACTAGACGTTTTAACCTTGCTACGAGTCTTATTAATAAGCTGCCGATACCAACGTATTTGCTCATGCACTAGGGCATCAATGGTCAAAAAATCAGCGTCATGAATCTTAAACTCATCTTGTTTTAATGCTTTCAGTTTCCTGAGGCTATCAGTTTTTACCAATTCAAAGGCTCTGACAAACTGTTCATCACCACTAAGAATATAGCCGCGGGTGTGGTTTTGCGCTTTGCTGACTGAAACTAATAACTAAAGTTTCGGGGTTCATTTGCCCCCTAATTTAACCCCAATTTACGTATATCTCATTGATTTATTGAGTCTCTAGCCGTAGAGTTTTTGGATCAAGTTGCAGGGCTTGTACAAAAAAGCAGTTTATGTGTTG
>JAIPFI010000077.1 GCA_021736705.1 Methylococcaceae bacterium
AAATTTATATTTTGTCTAAAGATGAAGGTGGTCGTCATACCCCATTCTTTAATGGTTACCGTCCTCAGTTCTACTTTAGAACGACGGACGTAACAGGCGCTGTTGAGCTGCCGGAAGGCGTTGAAATGGTAATGCCTGGTGATAACATTTCAGTAAAAGTAAAGCTGATTTCACCGATCGCTATGGATGATGGTTTGCGTTTTGCAATCCGTGAAGGTGGTCGTACAGTAGGTGCGGGCGTAGTTGCATCAATAATCGAGTAATGTATATGTCTAATCAAACTATCAGAATCCGTTTGAAATCATTTGATCATAAATTAATTGATCAATCGGCTGGTGAGATAGTAGAAACAGCAAGAAGAACGGGAGCCCAAGTTAAAGGCCCCATTCCATTGCCTACTAAAAAAGAACGTTTTACGATTTTAATTTCTCCGCATGTAAACAAAGATGCTAGAGATCAGTATGAATTGAGAACGTATAAACGATTATTAGATATCGTTGAACCAACAGATAAAACCGTAGACGCATTGATGAAGTTGGATCTTGCGGCTGGTGTTGATGTTCAAATAAAATTGAATTAAGAAGCAGGGGAATTGGCAGATGTCAATAGGTCTTATAGGTCGTAAATGTGGTATGACCAGAGTTTTTTGTGAAGATGGTTCGTCAGTACCAGTTACTGTACTCCAGATTGACTCAAATAGAGTTACTCAGGTTAAAGGTATTGAGGTTGATGGCTATCGTTCGATTCAGGTAGCGGCGGGCGATAAAAAATCTTCTCGAGTCAATAAAGCGATGGCTGGTCATTACGCGGCGGCTAATGTGACAGCTGGACGCGGCCTATGGGAGTTTAGGCTTGAAGATGGTGAAGGCGAGAATTTATCTGCCGGATCTCAATTATCTTTAGATATATTCTCAGTTGGTCAAGTTGTTGATGTTCAAGGTAAAAGTATAGGTAAAGGCTTTGCAGGTGGTATAAAACGTCATAATTTCAGCATGCAAGACGCTACTCATGGCAACTCGCGCTCACACAGGGTTTTGGGTTCTATTGGTATGTGTCAAACACCTGGTCGTGTATTTAAAGGGAAGAAAATGGAAGGTCATATGGGAGCTGAAAAAGTTACAGTTCAGAATCTAACTATCCATTCAATTGATACGGCAAGAAATTTAATTTTGGTGAAAGGTGCTGTGCCTGGTGCCAAGGGCGGTGATGTAATTATTACGCCCGCTATGAAAATGCGAAATAAAGGTTAAGCCATGAGTATGCAAATACCTGCTTTAAACGAACAAGACTCTTCAGGAAATGTTGGTGTGGCTGAGGCGATATTCGGTCAGCCTTTTAATGAGACATTGGTTCATCAGTTGGTTGTAAAGTATCTGGCTGGCGCTCGTGCTGGAACGAAAGCGCAGAAGACGCGGTCTGATGTCAGTGGCGGCGGATCAAAGCCATGGAGACAAAAAGGTACTGGACGTGCAAGATCT
Organism: Methylococcaceae bacterium; assembly: GCA_021736705.1. Classification (GTDB taxonomy): domain Bacteria; phylum Pseudomonadota; class Gammaproteobacteria; order Methylococcales; family Methylomonadaceae; genus Methyloprofundus. The sequence goes on from JAIPFI010000077.1 coordinate 1,479, forward strand.
GGAACAACGCGTAGCCCAGTGTGGAGAACCGGTGGTGTCGCTTTTGCTGCTAGACCAAGGTCTTACGATCAAAAATTGAATAAAAAAATGTTTCGGGTCGGCGTCAGGTCAATATTGTCCGAATTGCTTAGGCAAGATCGCTTGGTGGTTAGTAATGATATTTTACCTTCCAGCCCTAAAACAAAAGAGTTGAATTCAAGAATAAAAAATATTGATGCGAAGCGAATTCTTATTGTTGTTGAGAATGTAGATGCAAATTTAGCGTTGGCGTCAAGAAACATACCTTATGTAGAAGTGATTGAGGCGATTAATTTAAGCCCTGTTTTATTGGTTTCAGCCGATAAAGTTATTGCTACACCTGGTGCGTTGAAGCAAATAGAGGAGCGCTTGGCATGAGTTTAAATCAATATCACTTGGCAGGCGTGCTGAAAGCTCCGATTATATCTGAGAAGAGCACTATTGCTGCGGAAAAAGACAATCGATTTGTTTTTAAAGTGCAAAAACAAGCCACTAAAAAACAAGTTAAAAGTGCCGTGGAGCTAATGTTTAGCGTTGAAGTTGATTCTGTTCAAGTTTTAAACGTTAAGGGCAAGCAAAAAAGATTTGGCGGCTCATTGGGGCAGCGATCTGATTGGAAAAAGGCTTATGTAAAACTTAAGCCCGGCCATGATATAGATTTCTCCGCTGCTTAATAATTTAAGTTTTAAAAGATCAATAGGAAACGGTAGAAAGCATGGCTATTGTAAAGTCTAAACCGACGTCACCGGGTTCACGGTTTGTAGTGCGCATCAAAAATGATGAGTTGCATAAAGGAAAACCGTATGCGCCTTTGTTGAGCAAGAATAGCAAAAGTGGCGGGCGTAATAATCAGGGGCGTATAACTACACGCCATGTTGGTGGTGGGCATAAACAACACTACCGGATAATTGATTTTAGAAGAAATAAAATCGATATTCCTGCCGTTGTTGAGCGTCTGGAATACGATCCAAACAGAACTGCGAATATCGCTTTGATCCTATTTAAGGATGGAGAGCGTAGATATATCATTGCACCTAAAGGAATTGAAGTTGGGCAGGAGGTGGTCTCTTCGGAAACCACGGCTGTCAAGCCTGGTAACTGTATGCCGTTACGAAATATACCAATGGGTACGACGGTTCATTGCGTGGAGTTAAAGCCTGGCAAGGGGGCTCAAATTGCTCGTAGCGCCGGTACATCAGTCCAATTGGTGGCTAAAGACGGAGCTCATGCAACTATCAGATTGCGTTCTGGTGAAATGCGTAAGGTCATGGCTGATTGCCGCGCTGTGATTGGAGAGGTTTCCAATTCAGAACATAATTTAGTATCTCTCGGAAAGGCTGGTGCCTCAAGATGGCGTGGTGTTCGCCCGACTGTTCGAGGTGTTGTAATGAATCCAGTTGATCATCCGCATGGTGGTGGTGAAGGCCGTACATCTGGTGGTAGACATCCTGTATCTCCCTGGGGTATGCCAACTAAGGGCTATAAAACCAGAAATAATAAGCGTACTGATAATATGATTATCAGACGTCGTAAGCTCAAATAGAGAGGAATTAACGTGCCACGTTCAATTAAAAAAGGTCCTTTTATTGATCATCATCTGCTCAAAAAAGTTGAAGATGCGGTAAGTACTAATAATCGGAAACCGATTAAAACATGGTCAAGAAGATCAATGATTATTCCAGATATGTTAGGTTTGACTATCGCAATTCATAATGGACGATTGCATATACCTGTTCTGATTTCTGAGAATATGGTCGGGCATAAATTAGGTGAGTTTTCGCCAACTCGCACATATAAAGGCCACGTGGCTGATAAGAAATCTAGATAGGTTGTATTATGGAAGTTTCAGCAAAATTAAAAAATGCTCCACTATCTGCACAAAAAGCGCGGTTAGTAGGTGATCAGATTCGTGGCATGCCGGTTGAGAAGGCTTTGAATACATTGAAGTTTAGTTCAAAAAAAGCGGCTGCGATTATTAAAAAGATTCTTGAATCTGCTATCGCTAATGCGGAGCATAATGAAAGCGCAGATATTGACGAATTGAAAGTGTCAACCGTTTATGTGAATGAAGGGGCGACTATGAAAAGATTCAAGGCAAGAGCTAAAGGACGTGCAAATCATATCCTTAAAAGAACCTGCCATATTACAGTTAAAGTTGCAGAATACGAGTAGGGGCAGAAAATGGGACAAAAAGTACATCCAACAGGCATACGTCTCGGTATTGTAAAAGATTGGAATTCGCGATGGTATGCGAATAGTCAGGATTATTCTGTTTTTCTGCACCAAGACTTGACGGTCAGGGACTATATTAAAAAGAAATTAGCTCATGCTTCTGTAAGTCGTATTCAGATTAATCGTCCGCCAAATAACGCGCATATTACGATACATACAGCAAGGCCTGGTATCGTCATCGGTAAAAAAGGCGAAGATATAGAAGCGTTGAGGCAGGGTGTGTCTAAAATAATGGGCATCCCTGTTCAGCTTAATGTTGAAGAGATCAGAAAGCCTGAATTAGACGCCCAGTTGGTTGCTGAGGGTATTGCGCAACAGCTTGAAAAAAGAATCATGTACCGTCGAGCTATGAAGCGTGCTGTAACTAATACAATGAGATTAGGTGCAGAAGGCATAAAGATTAATGTTGGTGGTCGATTAAACGGCGCCGAAATTGCTCGAAGTGAATGGTATAGAGAGGGACGAGTTCCTTTGCATACATTAAGGGCAGACATCGATTATGCAACAGCTGAAGCACATACTACCTATGGAATTATCGGCATTAAAGTGTGGATATTCAAAGGCGAAGTATTCGATATGGATGCGCATATAGCATCGATTAATTCAGAATCTAAAAAATAGTTGAAGGGATAGAGAACAATGCTTCAACCTAAAAGAACTAAATTCCGTAAGCAACATAAAGGCAGAAATAACGGTACTGCCGTGCGTGGCTCATCAGTAAGTTTTGGTGATTTTGGTCTTAAATCAGTAAGTCGCGGTAGACTTACTGCTCGCCAAATTGAGTCGGCTCGTAGAACTATTACTCGTCATGTTAAACGTGGCGGTAAACTTTGGATTAGAATATTCCCAGATAAGCCAATTACCAAAAAACCATTAGAAGTTCGTATGGGAAAAGGGAAAGGTAGTGTAGAATACTGGGTTGCTCAAGTTAAGCCAGGAACTATGTTGTACGAAATACAAGGTGTTTCTGAAGAGTTGGCTCGAGAAGCATTCGCTCTAGGTGCTGCAAAGTTACCTTTGAAAACACTTTTTACCGCTCGGACAATAATGTAATGAAAGCAAGTGAATTACGCCAAAAATCAAAAGACGAATTAGGGGCAATGTTGCTCGAATTGTCGCGTGAACAATTTAATCTTAAGATGCAAAAGGGAACGGGTCAGCTGTCTAAGCCAGATCAAGTAAAAAAGGTTAGACGTGATGTGGCACGTATCCATACCATATTAAACGAAATGGCGAGCGCATAAAATGAGCGAAAATGTAACTAAGTTGCGGACGATCACTGGTCGGGTTGTTAGTAATAAAATGGATAAAACCATTACGGTTTTAGTTGAGAGGGTTGTAAAACACCCTATCTATGGTAAATACATTAAGCGTTCAACTAAAATGATGGCTCATGATGAACAGAATATTTGCCATGAAGGCGACGTAGTATCCATTACATCATGCAGACCTATGTCCAAGAATAAAACCTTCAAATTGGTTCAAGTCTTGGAAAGTGCCAACAAATAGCATTGCGTAGCTATTTAATAAACAGATAATTAGGAATAAATCATGATTCAGATGCAAACTAACCTTGACGTCGCCGATAATAGCGGTGCAAAAAGGGTCATGTGTATCAAAGTATTAGGGGGGTCTCATAGGCGTTATGCCGGGATTGGTGATATCATCAAAGTAAGCATAAAAGATGCTATACCTCGCGGAAGAGTAAAAAAAGGCGAAGTCTATAACGCATTGGTTGTAAGAACTAGCAAAGGCGTTCGTAGGCCGGATGGGTCTGTTATCCGTTTTGATGGCAATGCTGCGGTTATTCTGAATAACAATCTACAGCCGCTTGGTACGCGTATTTTTGGCCCTGTAACACGTGAGCTAAGAGGTGAAAGATTTATGAAAATCATTTCGCTGGCTCCTGAAGTTTTATAAGGTAGGGTTTAAAATGCAAAGAATTAAGCAAGGCGATGAGGTTATTGTTCGTACCGGTAAGGATAAGGGCAAAAGCGGCAGAGTAAGTAAAGTTTTGAAGGATAATAAGGTTTTGGTTGAAGGGATTAATCAAGTTAAAAAGAACCAAAAACCAAATCCAAACGCTGGGGTTTCGGGCGGAATTGTTGTGAAAGATATGCCGATTAATATTTCTAATATCGGATTATATAATCCTGCAACCAAAAAAGCGGATCGTGTTGGCTTTAAGTTTCTAGAAGACGGGAAAAAAGTCAGGTATTTTAAGTCAACAAATGAAGTTGTTGATGTGTAAGGTGTAGATAAAGATCATGGCTAGACTAGAAACCGTATATAAAGAAAAAATTCTTCCAGCATTGGTTGAGCAGTTTGCTTATGCTTCTGTAATGCAGGCGCCTCGAATTACAAAGATAACCCTGAATATGGGGGTAGGTGGCGCTGTTGCTGATAAAAAAATATTGCAGTCCGCAGTTAGCGACATGGAAAAAATTTCCGGCCAAAAGCCGGTCATTACTTTGGCGAGAAAATCAATTGCGGGTTTTAAAATCCGTGACGACATGCCTATAGGTTGCAAGGTAACCCTGCGTAGCGATAGGATGTATGAGTTTTTAGATCGCTTAATAAGTATTTCTATACCTCGCATCCGCGATTTCAGAGGATTGAGCCCTAAAAGCTTTGATGGGCGTGGTAATTATTCTATGGGCGTTAAAGAACAAATCATTTTTCCTGAAATTGATTATGATAAAATAGATGCTTTGCGCGGCATGGACATAACTATCACAACAACAGCTAGAACGAACGAAGAAGGTTTAGCTTTGTTGAGGCTTTTTAATTTTCCATTTAAGAACTAAAGGGCTCATTAAAATGGCAAAAAAATCGATGATTGCGCGTGAAGATAAGCGTAAAAAATTAGTACAGAAATATGATGTTAAGCGTAAGTCTTTGAAAGACATCATCAGAGACCCTAATGCTTCATTTGAAGATAAAGAATCTGCTCATTTACAACTTCAGAAATTGCCTAGAGACTCTAGCGGATCGAGAGTTCGTAATCGTTGTAACTTAACCGGACGTCCACACGGTTATTATCGTAAGTTTGGTCTTAGCCGCAATAAATTAAGAGAAGCAACGATGCGTGGCGATGTGCCAGGCTTGGTAAAGGCAAGTTGGTAAGATCTTTTAGATCAAGTTTGGAGAGATTATAAAATGAGTATGACAGACCCAGTCGCAGACATGCTGACCAGAATTAGAAACGGGCAATCTGCGGGTAAAAAGATCGTTAAACTGCCTTCATCAAAATTAAAAGTATCTATAGCGAAGGTATTAAAAGAGGAAGGCTTTATTGGGGGCTATTCTGTAGAAACAATTGGTAGTCATACAGAAATGACTATTGAATTGAAGTATTATAAAGGTGTCCCTGTAATTGAAAATATTAAAAGAATTAGTAAACCTGGTTTGCGTATTTATAAATCTAAGGATGAATTGCCGAAGGTTCTTGGCGGGTTGGGGATTGCTATTGTATCAACATCGAAAGGTGTTATGACCGATAGAGCTGCTCGTTCAAGTGGACATGGCGGTGAAGTCATTTGTACTGTTTGTTAAGGTGTAGGCCGGGTTATGTCAAGAATTGCAAAAGCTCCAGTAAATATTCCAAAGGGTGTGGATATAAAGCTCGAAGGTAATAATATGACTGTAAAAGGAAGTAATGGTCAGTTATCTTATAGTATTAATTCAGCTGTTAGCTTTGATATTACGGATAACGTAATTCAGGTTCAATGGGACAGTAATGATAAAAAAGCTACTGCTCAAGCCGGAACAGCAAGAGCTATAGTAAACAATATGGTAGTTGGAGTATCTTCAGGATTTGAAAGAAAACTGACCCTGATTGGTGTGGGTTATAGAGCTCAAGCTAAAGGTAATATCCTTAGTCTTGCACTTGGATTTTCGCATCCAGTTGATTTTGAAGTTCCGGCTGGGGTTTTAGTTGAAACGCCAAGCCAAACTGAGATAGTTGTCAAGGGAAGTGATAAGCAGTTAGTAGGCGAAGTTGCTGCGAAAATCAGAGCTTATCGTCCACCTGAGCCTTATAAAGGTAAAGGTGTCAGATATGCTGACGAGCATGTTGCAAGAAAAGAAGCTAAGAAGAAGTAAGGTAGCGTAATGGATAAGAAACAATCTCGTATGAAGCGCGCATTAAAATTGCGTAGCAAAATTAAAAAATTAAGCACTGTTCGTTTGTCAATTCATAAGACTTCGCAACATATTTATGCGCAAGTAATAAGTGCTGATGGAACGAAGACTTTAGCTAGTGCATCAACTACTCAAGCTGAAATTAAATCGACGTTAAAAAATACTGGAAATATTAGCGCAGCAGCTGAAGTTGGAAAATTTATTGCGCAAAAAGCAATTGCTGCCGGAGTTTCTGAGGTGGCTTTTGATCGTTCAGGATTTAAATATCATGGTCGCGTTAAAGCATTGGCTGACGCTGCTCGTGAAGCCGGTTTGAAATTTTAGGGGAATAAGATGTCTACAGCACCTTCTCAGGTTAGTGCAGATGGGTTACAAGAAAAATTAGTTAATGTAAGACGTGTTGCAAAAGTTGTAAAAGGCGGTAGGGTTTTTGGTTTCACAGCATTAACAGTAGTTGGTGATGGTGAGGGCAGAGTCGGCTACGGTGTGAGTAAAGCTCGCGAGGTACCTATTGCCATACAAAAGTCTTTGGAGCAGGCGCGCAAAAATATGCGTAAGGTTTCTTTGAAAGGCGACACATTGCAATATCCTATTATGAATACTACTGGCGCGGCTAAAGTTTACATGCAACCCGCTTCTGAAGGTACCGGTATCATTGCTGGTGGAGCAATGAGAGCAGTATTTGAAGTAGTTGGAGTGCATAACGTATTAGCTAAATGTATTGGAACTAGTAATCCTATTAATGTTGTTAGAGCAACTATTAATGGTCTTACAGGTATGCATAGCGCTAACCAAATAGCTGCAAAACGCGGCTTATCAGTTGAACAGATTATTGGGTAGTGGTTATGGCTGGCAATAAAATAAGTGTTACGATGACAAAAAGTAGATTTGGGCGTTTACCGCGCCATCAAGCCTGTTTAAAAGGTTTGGGCTTGCGTAAAATCAACCAGACGGTTGTTGTGCTCAATACACCTGAAAACCGAGGTATGATAAATAAAGTATCGTACATGTTAAAATTCGAGGAAGTTTAATGTTTTTAAATACTATCCGTTCAAGTGAAGGGGCTCGAAAGAAATCAAAGAGAGTGGGCAGGGGTATTGGCTGTACGCTAGGTAAAACTTGTGGAAGAGGCCATAAAGGCCAGAAAGCTCGTAGTGGTGGCTTTCATAAAGTTGGCTTTGAAGGTGGGCAAATGCCTTTGCAGCGCCGACTGCCTAAGATTGGCTTTACTTCATTAATAAGCAAGTACTCAGCAGAAGTAAGGTTAAACGAATTGAATAATCTAGCTGCTGAAGTGATAGATCTTAAGGTTCTAGTTGCAGCAAATATAGTTCCGGTATTTACAAAAAAAGCTAAAATCATTAAATCTGGTGAGTTGACCAAATCTGTTGTTGTAAGAGGGATTAATGTAACAGGTGGAGCTAGAAAATCTATTGAAGCAGCTGGCGGAAAAGTAGAGGTTTAAGTGAGTACTTCAAGAGCTCAGGTGGCAGGAAAAGTTGGTGGTTTTTCGGAGCTTAAGGCTAGACTGCTTTTTGTTTTAGGAGCCTTTTTTGTATACAGAGTCGGTGCCCATATTCCTGTTCCTGGAATAGATCCTAAGGCCCTTGCTGTTATGTTTGAACAACAGAGCGGATCAATTCTGGATATGTTCAATATGTTTTCGGGTGGCGCTTTGATGCGTTTGAGCTTATTTGCTCTTGGTATAATGCCCTATATTTCGGCGTCAATTATTATGCAGTTGATGACGGTTGTTATACCAGCAATGGAGCAATTAAAAAAAGAAGGCGAGTCAGGTCGGCGTAAGATTTCGCAATACACTCGATTTGGGACTGTTATTTTGGCGACTTTTCAGGCTATTGGAATTTCTTTGGCGTTGCAGAACCAAACTGCTGGGGGTCTTTCGGTAGTTTTGAGTCCAGGTGTTAGCTTTATTGTTATCACAACTGTTACTTTAGTTACCGGTACAGTTTTTTTGATGTGGTTAGGTGAGCAGGTTACTGAGCGTGGTATTGGTAACGGTATATCACTTATCATATTTGCCGGTATCGTTTCTGGTATACCCAAAGCGGTAGGTGGTACATTGGAACTGGCGAGAACAGGTGAAATGAATGGGGCATTTATCATTTTGCTGTTTCTTTTATCAATTTCCGTCACAGCGTTGGTTGTATTCGTAGAGAGAGGGCAAAGAAGGATTTTGATTAATTACCCAAAGAGACAGCAAGGTCGTAAAATGTATGCCGGGCAAAGTAGTTTCTTGCCACTAAAACTTAATATGGCGGGTGTAATACCACCTATCTTCGCATCAAGTATAATTTTATTTCCAGCTACGATTGCAGGATGGTTTGGAAATAGTGATGGGTTTTCCTGGCTTCAGGATGTAGCTACAATGCTCTCTCCTGGGCAGCCTGTTTATGTTATTTTTTATGCAACAGCTATTATTTTCTTTTGTTTCTTTTACACGGCTTTAGTGTTTAATTCAAAAGAAACTGCTGATAATTTAAAAAAATCGGGTGCATTTTTGCCTGGAATAAGGCCTGGTCTTCAGACAAGTTCTTATATAGACAAGGTCATGACTCGATTAACATTAATTGGTGCATTTTATATTACACTTGTATGTTTATTGCCTGAGTTTTTGATTGTGTACTGGAATGTTCCGTTTTATTTTGGTGGAACATCTTTGTTGATTATTGTTGTGGTTGTAATGGATTTCATTTCTCAAATGCAAACACATGTTATGTCCCAGCAATATGATGGCTTGATGAAAAAAGCCAATCTAAAGAAATAAATTATTGCAAAAGAGCAATATCTAGGAGTTAGTGAGTGAAAGTTCGAGCCTCTGTAAAAAAAATATGTAGAAAATGTAAGGTTGTAAAAAGAAATGGCGTTGTCAGGGTTATCTGTGAAGACGGAAAACATAAACAACGGCAAGGATAATAATTGTTGCGCCGTTATTAATGTAATGCTATAATTTGGCGCTTAACTTTAGAGTACTACCAAGGGGAGTATCTAGATGGCACGTATTGCCGGGATAAATATACCAGACCATAAGCATGCAGTGATTGCATTGACCGCAATTTATGGCGTTGGACGTCAAACTGCAAGTGAGATTTGCGCTGAAGTGGGTATTGCGCCTTCGATAAAAATAAAAGAACTAACTGAAGAACAGTTGGAGTTAATTCGAAATGTCGTTTCGAAGATGACGGTAGAAGGCGATCTTCGTCGCGAAGTTTCTATGAATATCAAACGTTTGATGGATCTTGGTTGCTATCGCGGAATAAGGCATCGTAGAGGATTGCCTTTAAGAGGGCAGAGAACGAGAACAAATGCTCGTACTCGCAAGGGCCCACGTAAGGCAATTAGAAAATAAGATATTCCTTTAAGAGGGTTGAGGTAAATGGCGAGTCAAAATCGTTCTAGAAAACGTATTAAAAAAGAAGTTGCTGATGGCATAGTGCATGTGCATGCGTCTTTTAATAACACAATTATAACTATCACAGATAGAAAAGGTAATGCTCTTTCCTGGGCAACATCAGGAGGGTCTGGTTTTCGAGGCTCACGAAAAAGCACGCCATTTGCTGCGCAGGTTGCCGCTGAAAAGGCCGGGTCAGTCGCTTTAGAGTTTGGGATGAAGAATCTAGATGTAATGATTAAGGGGCCTGGACCTGGGCGTGAGTCCGCTGTCCGTTCTCTGAATAATTTGGGATTCAAAATAAACAATATTGTTGATGTGACGCCGATTCCACACAATGGTTGTCGGCCTCCGAAAAAACGCCGCGTATAAAAATCTGGAGTAGTTTGTTATGGCAAGATATCTTGGGCCTACCTGTAAATTAAGTCGAAGAGAAGGGACAGATCTGTTTTTGAAAAGCAGAGGAAAGTCTTTAGAAAATAAGTGCAAATTGGATCAGCGTCCTGGTCAGCATGGTACTAAGCGTACAAGAAGTTCTGATTATGCGCTTCAGTTAAGAGCTAAGCAACGCTTACGCAGAATATATGGCATTTTAGAAAAACAGTTCAGAAACTACTATAAGTCGGCGGACTTAAAGAAAGGGGCTACAGGTCAAAACTTGTTGAACCTGCTAGAGTCAAGATTAGACAATGTGGTGTATCGTATGGGCTTTGCTTCTACTCGCGCAGAAGCTCGTCAGTTAGTTAGCCATAAGTCTATCCAGGTAAATAATATTTTAATCAATGTTCCTTCTTACCAGGTTTCTCCTGGCGATGTTCTTTCTATTAGAGAGAAAGCAAAGAAACAACAAAGAATTGTTGATGCATTGACTGTAACTGAGCAATATGGATTTCCATCTTGGGTTGAGGTTAATTCTAAGGCAATGTCAGGTACATTTAGCGCCTTGCCAGATCGTGTGGATTTGGGCAGTGACATTAACGAGCAATTAGTAGTTGAGCTTTACTCTAAATAATCGCAGTTTTGAGGGATATAAATGCAGAATTCTATTTCTGGCTTGCTGAAGCCCCGCTTAGTTGAGGTAATAAGCAAAACACCTAATCATTCTAAGATTGTTATTGAACCTCTTGAAAGGGGATTTGGTCATTCTATTGGTAATGCTCTGCGGCGAGTGCTGTTGTCTACAATTCCCGGTTGTGCAGTTACGGATGTTGAAATTGAAGGCGTTCTCCATGAATACACTACTATAGAGGGTGTTCAAGAAGATGTAATTGATATTTTGCTTAACCTTAAGAAGTTAGCAGTTGTGCTTCATTCCAAAGATGAGGCTGAGCTTACTCTTTCAAAGCATGGGGCAGGTTGTGTTACGGCTGCGGATATTATAGTTCCACATGATGTGGAAATTATTAACCCAGACTTGGTAATAGCTAACCTAACGCAGGTTGGTGTTTTAAACATGAAGATCAGAGTGCGCCGAGGAAGAGGTTATGAACCTGTCAGTGTTCGTAAGTCAAATTCGGAGCATAGTCTGGTAGTTGGAGCTCTTCAGCTGGATGCTTCATATAGTCCGATTATAAAAGTAGCTTATCAGGTTGAAAGTACGCGTGTTGAACAGCGTACTAATTTAGATAAATTAATAATCGAATTGGAAACAAACGGTACTGTTGATCCAGAAGAAACTATTAAGCTTGCTGCTACCATACTTCACGATCAGTTATCTGTATTCGTTGATTTTGAAAAAGTAAATGATCAACTTGCAGAAGAGGAGGTTGAAATTGAAGAGATATTTGACCCTGTTCTTCTTCGTCCTGTAGATGATCTTGAGTTAACTGTACGTTCAGCTAACTGCTTGAAAGCTGAGAATATATTTTATATTGGAGACTTAATTCAACGTACTGAAGTTGAGTTGTTGAAAACTCCAAATCTTGGCAAAAAGTCCTTAACAGAAATAAAAGACATTCTTGCTTTAAAGGGTTTATCTTTGGGTATGAGGTTGGAAAATTGGCCGCCTGAAAACTTAGCAGATCAAACTCACGCAATAACACACTAACATTAGGTCTTCTTACAATGAGACATCGTAAATCCGGTAGAAAATTCAATATAAATAGCAGTCACCGCAAGGCGCTATTTAGTAATATGGTTAGTTCATTATTTAAACATGAATTAATAAAGACAACTTTACCAAAAGCAAAAGAGTTAAGAAGCTACGCCGAGCCATTAATTACTTTGTCTAAAGAAGACAGTGTCGCTAAAAGACGTCTTGCTTTCGCTAGGTTGCGTGATCGCGATGTTGTAACTAAGCTTTTTAATGAACTAGGCCCCCGTTACAAAAATAGAGCTGGTGGCTATCTGCGTATTATGAAATGTGGATTTAGACCTGGTGATGATGCTCCTATGGCTTATGTCGAGCTGGTTGACAGACCTAGTTCTTCTATAGAAGATTAATGGTTTGTTAATTTAAAAAACAGTTTATAAAATTAAATCAGTCCTTGGAACTAATAATATATATTTTAGTTCCAAGGACTGACAGATAAAATTGAAATCCATTTAAAAGTCTCATCGTAATTTCATCTAATGGTTCAAATCTAATCTGGCAGTACTAATTTTGATAAGTATCTGTCAAATTAAATTCTCTTTCTTTTCCTGTGATTTTACTATCGTGTGCTGTCACCGGTGATGTCCCTTATAGCACTTGCCTCTTACAAGACTGATACTTCTATCTAGTCGGCAATTCTCCCTTATTTTTAAGAGGCGGATTCAACTCCGAAGTGCAATCCTAGTAATCATGCGGCATCCCTCTCTTGTTCAGGAAAAAAGACCTCATGAGGTGTTTTAAAATTGAGTGTTTTTCGAGGGCGATGGTTGAGCTTATGCATGACAGCCTCAACA
>JAIPFI010000078.1 GCA_021736705.1 Methylococcaceae bacterium
GAGACGAGCGAAAGCTTGCATACGTAGCTATACGCTCTATTTTTCTCGCCGTAAGGCAAGACTATTTCCCGATAAATACAAGGAATTAATCATGACTACCATAACAGACCCCTCTATCGATCAGTGGTACAAGGATGTAGAAAACAACCTCACCTTCAAAGTCGTTGCCATTGAGGAAGATGATGATACCATTGAAGTGCAATATAATAATGGAGATATTGGCGAATACGATACCGACAGCTGGTATAACTCGACCTTTGACTTTATTGAAGACCCAGAAGATTGGAGCGCGCCCTTTGATGATCTTGAATCTGACGATTTAGGTTACTCTAATTCAGATACCCGCCGCTCCGATATGGACGACATGCCCTTACAAGACTATCAGGATTAGGAAATACCCTGCATGAAAATGAGTTCTCAAGAATTCCTAAACTGGAATTCTAAAAGTCTTACGTTATTAGGTATGTCTGGCGCTGGAAAAACGACCTTATCCAGCAAATTACCCAAAGAAAAATGGTTCCATTATTCAGGTGACTACCGTATAGGCACCAAATATTTAGGTGAACCGATACTGGACAATATTAAACAGCGAGCAATGGAAGTGCCTTTTTTAAAGGATCTTTTACTGTCTGATTCTATTTATATTTGTAATAACATCACGGTAGAAAATTTAGCGCCCATTTCTAGTTTTTTAAGCAAATTGGGTAATCCAGACTTAGGTGGTTTGTCACTGCATGAATTCAAGCGCAGACAGGCATTACATTATCATGCGGAAATTGCTGCCATGCTTGATGTCGGCGACTTTATCCATAAAGCCGAAAGCATTTACGGCTATAAAAACTTTATTAATGATGCGGGCGGCAGTGTTTGCGAATTGGATAATCAAGCGGTATTAGATCATCTTGCGCAACAAACACTTCTTATCTATATAAGAACTTCCCCCGAGCAAGAGCAGACGATTATTAATCGTGCCAAATCATCACCAAAGCCACTGTATTACCGCGAAGCTTTTCTGGATGAAAAGCTCGCTGAGTTTATGCAACAAAACCATTACCCCGACACCGACAGCATTCCGCCAGATGAATTTGTTACGTGGGTTTTTCCTGAATTATTTCGCTCGCGCTTACCTCGTTATCAATCCATAGCAGACCGGTACGGCTATACGCTCGACGCCCATGATGTTGCTCAAGTCAGTAACGAAGAAGAATTTATTCAGCTGATTGCCGCTGCAATAGAACAGCAAACTACTTAAAAACGATGCCTTTAGTTGCCCACACCCAATTACCCACATTTCTACGCCTGCAAGAAGAAGGGGAAGATATTCTTAATCCTGATCGCGCCACACATCAGCATATCCGTGAATTGCATATTGGCTTTCTGAATATTATGCCGGATGCCGCGCTGGAGGCCACTGAACGGCAATTTTTTAGGTTAATTGGTGCGTGCAATCAAATTGCCCAGTTTCATGTACATCCTTTCAGCATTAAGGGTTTACCGAGAAGTGCAGCAGCGCAAGCGCATATTGATCAATATTATGAAACCTTTGAGCAACTCAAGCTTGATGGTTTAGATGCCCTAATTATCAGTGGCGCTAATGTCACCCATGCCCATTTACAAGAAGAGGCTTTTTGGCAACCGTTAACCGAAGTATTTGAATGGGCAAAAGAAAATGTCACCTCAATTCTCTGTTCATGCCTCGCTACGCATGCACTCATTCAGTTTTGTTACGGCATAGAGCGCACACGTTTGCCAGCAAAATGTTGGGGTGTTTATGCGCATAAAGTCATTGATCGTAAGCATCCATTAATCGCTGAAATCAATACCCGCTTTGACGTACCGCATTCGCGCTTTAATGCCGTATTTCAAGAGGACTTAGAGCGTCATGGTGTACAAACATTGGTTTCTAGCTCCGAAGCGGGTTTGCATCTCGCAGTCAGCCCCGATGGTTTTCGCATTGTGTTTTTTCAGGGACACCCCGAGTACGATAACATCAGTTTACTAAAAGAATATAAGCGTGAAGTACTACGCTATATTAACCAAGAAATTGATCAGTACCCGCCCTTTCCAGAGCATTATTTTAACCACGAGGCACAAGCGCTTTTTACTCGCTATGCAGAACATGTCCAAGAAGCACTAAAAAATCACAGCCCTATTGACGATTTTCCAGAGCAAAAAGTTGAACCCTTTTTAGACAACACCTGGCGTGATAGCGCCAAAGCTGTCTTTAATAACTGGCTAGGGAAAGTGTATCAGATTACTAATCAGGATCGCCGTCTACCCTTTATGGATGGCATAGATCCAAATAACCCACTGAATTTATAAATGCATGCACAATTTTTACAACAAGCAATTGACTTAGCCACAGAAAATGTACGCTCTGGAAATGGCGGGCCTTTTGGTGCCGTTATTTGCCAAGACGGCAAAGTGATTGCTGCTTGCTCCAATATAGTAACTTGCAGCAACGACCCTACCGCACATGCCGAAATCACCGCTATTCGTATTGCCTGTAAACATTTAAATAATTTCCAGCTCACGGATTGCACGCTTTACAGCAGTTGTGAACCTTGCCCTATGTGCTTAGGCGCTATTTATTGGGCACGTTTAGGGCAGGTTTATTTTGCCTGTAATCGCTTTGATGCAGCACAAGCAGGATTTGATGATAGTTTTATTTATGATGAAATTGCTGTAACACCTGAAAAACGCACAATCAGTATGCAACAAATTGAGATAAATAGTGCGCTACAGCCCTTTATAGCGTGGCAAGAACAAGAAGATAAAATTCGCTATTAGATCCCCCCTCCACAAATAAATTAACCACAAAGCACTTTAAGCATTTATTCTATTTGCACCAAGAACCTTGTGGCTAAAATAACTCGGCTTACTCTGCCCCTTCTGCTTTATCTCTGATTTTAAGCAACCAGCCATCTTTTCCAGTACAGCCCAACATCGCGTCTGCTTGTAAATGAATACGTACATACTTACCTGTTAAAGAAGCAGGAAGTTTCGCCGTTACCTCAAAAAAGCTAATCTTATTGTCCACTTTAAGGTCTAATGGTACGTCCTTAGCAACAGCTTGAATTGATACGGGATCCGCATAACCTGAGACGGTAAATGAAATTTCTGACTCGGGATCTACTTCAGACTTAGGGCTGGGCGTAAAAGTTTTAAACTTAGGTTTTTTGCAACCGTTATTTGTATCTGATGTTCCATAGGCAAAAGCAGACCCAGTAAATCCAATACTAACGATTAAACATACTAATTTTAAAGATTTTTTTATCATTATTATTTCCCCTTTATTAGTCGAATTGACGAGAGAAATAAGTGTACTGTGATTTACTGAATTCCTCCAGTCCAATTTATACATTTAAGCCATACAAGCAAGCACGTAGTTAGATTTATGTATGGTACAATAAAATTATTTTTCCTGATCTTTAACTACTTTGGAGTTACGATTCGTGTTAACTGCTAATACTCGTCGTTCAGTCATGACGCTATTTTCTTCGCCTACTTGCGCTATGAGTCATTGCGCAAGACTTGCTTTATTTGAAAAAGGCGTCACTGCTGAAATTGAATATTTTGACCCTACCGATCCACCTGAGTGCTTATTAGAACTTAATCCTAATGGCACATCACCTACATTAGTAGAGCGTGATCTGGTTTTATATGATGCACGCATCATAATGGAATACCTAGACGAGAGATTTCCACACCCTCCTCTGCACCAAATGGATCCTGTATCGCGTGCTAATGCACGTATGATTATCAAACGTATAGATCAAGATTGGTATAACTTATTAGACGAAGTACTCAATTCGGGCGAAAAAAAATCAGCTCGCGCAAAAAAAATGCTACGTGAAGGCTTGGTTGCCGCCGTGCCTTTATTTGCAGCCAACGAATTTTTTATGAGTGAGGATTTTTCTTTAATTGATTGCTCTTTAGCACCGCTATTATGGCGCTTACCTAGTATCGGCATTGAGCTACCTGAAAGTGCGCAAATAATTAACACCTACGCTCAAAAACTATTTCGCCGTGAAGCTTTCGCAGAAAGCCTAAGCGAAGAAGAACATGAAATGGCTAAACTTCCTGGTAAAAAATGACCTCATTAAAACCTTACCTACTTAGATCCCTTTATGAGTGGATTATTGATAATGATTTAACGCCTCATCTGCTTGTTGATGCTTCGCATCCGCACGCGGTATTGCCCATGGATTATATTGAAGATGGTAAAATTGTCCTAAACGTACGCCCACAGGCAATTCAGGGCTTATCTTTAGGTAACGCTACCGTTGAATTCAATACCCGATTTAATGGACAATCTATGCATATTATCGCGCCCGTACCCGCAATACTGGCTATTTATGCAAAGGAAAATGGAAAAGGCATGGTCTTTGATCGTGAAGATGAGGACAATGAGCCGCCACCAGAAAACAAGCCCCCACAACGCCCGCACCTGCGCGTTGTAAAATAAAATATCCTTACATAAAAAAGCCTGAATTTAAATCAATTCAGGCTTTTTTGTATCAAAGCTTAAAAACGCTGAGGTTTTATCCTGCAAAGTTTTTTTCTGCAAATTCCCAATTAACTAATTCCCAGAAAGCCGCCAAATAACTAGGACGAGCATTACGGTAATCAATGTAGTAAGCGTGCTCCCACACATCACAGGTTAATAAAGGCGTTTGACCTTCCGTTAAAGGACAGGCAGCATTGCTAGTGCTCACCAACTCAAGACTACCATCAGGATTTTTTACCAACCACGCCCAACCTGATCCAAAAGTAGTCACCGCACATTTAGTAAAGGCTTCTTTAAATTCAGCAAATGATCCGAAAGCAGCATCAATCGCAACCGCTAATGAGCCAGTTGGCTCGCCGCCGCCATTAGGTGACAAGCTATTCCAGTAAAAAGTATGATTCCAAACTTGCGCAGCATTATTAAAAATACCACCTGAAGAACGCATAACAAGACTTTCTAATGAAGCCCCTTCAAACTCAGTTCCTGGCACTAAATTATTTAAATTAGTTACATAAGTCTGATGATGTTTACCATAATGGAACTCCAATGTTTCTTCAGAAATATGTGGCGCTAAAGCATCTTTTGCATAAGGTAAAGCAGGTAATTCATAAGCCATTTGTCTTTCTCCTAATTATAACGTTCTAACAGTATTAACATATCAACAACAGTAAAAAGAAGCGACTTAAGCCGCTCTCTTAATATCTATAATGAGTATAAATTATTACATCAATAAAAACCAAGTATTTTACTACAGTATTCCACTTTTCTTGGCACACTGTTTAAAATACCATTAGTTCGTTTAAGTGACTAGCAACTTAAACGTAAATATTCAGAGACACTTTCCTTAGAGATACACATTTAAAAAATCCGACTGTTAATTTATGCGCCATCACTTTAACACGGTGCATATTGACAACTGTAGGCCGTGGCTTTAGCCCGCCAATACTCGCTTCAACTTTAAAAGGCGGGCTAAAGCCACGCCCTACGAAATAGAGAATCTCGCTTTAAAATACTAGCCAATTTAGAAGGGTCAGGATGAGTGATAAAAACGGGAGTGTCTGAATATTTACACTTAAACGAAGATAATTTAATTACTATTAAAAATGCCCAAGCAAGCAAGCAGACAGATAAATGAATGTGTCCAATCCATAAAACCGCCCAGCTGATTCTGAGCTTGATAATGCACAAATTGATGGCGTGCCATCAGAAAGATTTAGAAAAAGAACAATTTTAACTTCAGATAAACCATAAACGTAAAGTAAGACTAAAATACGCTCATTTTAAGAGAAGAAAGGCTGAATAGTTGAATTAGCCTACAGTGAAGTTCAACAAATTATTTCTGTGGCTAGCAGCGGCTAGAAAAACTGAAAATTCCCAGGGAATAGCCTACTTATAAATTGTTAATTAAACGGATCATTAGGAATAACTTGAGATAAGCTGTGTTGACATTCGTGGCTAGAAGCCACTCCTACAGAAGGCAAAATTCGCCTATTATTTGCTCTCATTCCTTAGCATAAATTTTAGACATAAAAAAAGACTCCCAAGCAGATAGCGATGGAAGTCTTTAGTTTTTATTGATTAGCCGTACCAAGACGGGCTGTACCCTCATGCGATGCGGCCAGATTTGCCTCGTTTACGGTTCACGTTTACATTGCTAGCAATCGCTGATGCCGCAAATAATGTTGATGAGATGATGAATTCACCTGATAAAAAGCCAAGTAAGCCAATCATAAATACCAATCCAGTTAAAATATCTTTATATAAATCTTTCATTTTTAGTCCCCTAGGTAATTAAAAGTGCGTTTATCTTTAACGCAGGTTCATTATAAGCAAGGGCATGTTATTTACAATAACACCATAAGTGCATAAATTGTTTCCTTTTGAGA
Source organism: Methylococcaceae bacterium (assembly GCA_021736705.1). Lineage (GTDB taxonomy): Bacteria > Pseudomonadota > Gammaproteobacteria > Methylococcales > Methylomonadaceae > Methyloprofundus. Next base: position 6,397 of record JAIPFI010000078.1, read on the forward strand.
TACATTAAGTCATAAAGCTTTCATATAGCCTCAGCACACAACGAAGCCATAGAAAAATAAATCCACCACAAGCAAAGTGCGCAATTAAATAAGATAATGTAAACATAGGTTCATAACATTTAAAAAATCGTGGTTTCATATAAAAAAGTACGAATAAATTCGAACCTACAAAACACATTATTTGATTATGAACGCGCACTTAAATCAATCTGCTTTTCCTTATGCTGACAAGAGAATTCAGCACCTTTACGGTAGTTTGAACACGCCCAGAATTCACCATAAGGCCCTTGACGTAAACGCATGCTACCACCGCATTTAGGGCAAATGGGTTCAATATAATCACACCGTTTACTGACACACACGTTAAAACGCCCCTGCTCTTTTAACTCACCACCACACCACTGACATGCGGGTTCTGTATGTGCGCATAAGGGATATTGGCTACAGCCAAAGAAACTGCCATATTGACTATCTTTAGCCTGCATAAATCCCATTTGACACAAACGGCAGGATTTCTCGACAATCTTGCTTTGAAAGCCTGCACCATGAAATTCATCGCTGCGCATGTCGTATTTATCATGAATAAGCTCTCTAATAAAATCAGAAGCTTTAGTCGCATCACAAATTAAATACACATGACGCCTAGCTCTCGTTAACGCAACATAAAATAAACGTCGCTCTTCAGCATAAGCAAAATCTTCTACTTTGGGCAGCAATAAATCTAATAGCGGTGATGTTGCTTTTTCTGCGGGAAAACCCTGCTTACCTTTATCTAATCCTAAGATAACCACATAATCCGCTTCTTTCCCCTTAGAAGCATGCACAGTCATAAACTGTAGTTGCAAATAGGGGTATTGACTTTTATAAATACTTAAATCCGGTTTTTTAAAACTGTTCCGTGCCAAAATCAGCACACTAAGCATCTTATCCCGAGCTTTCGCATGAATTGCAGATAAAGCCGCATTTAACCCCACTGAATCTTGGTTGGTTTTAATTAACGATACTGCGGACTGATTAACCTGATGATGACTGTGTATTTGCTTCCTGATTTGCGCACCATTGCGCATAACAAATTGCGATGCGAATTCGCCGATCTTATTATTAAACCGGAACGTTTTATCTAAAATACTCATTGCGGTATAGCCAAAGTACCCAGAAAACTCTTTGGTAATGGTGACATCACTACCGGTAAAGCGGTAAATGGATTGCCAGTCATCACCAACACAAAATAAGCTGTTATCTTCCTGCTGATTTAATAAGGCCTTGATCAAGCGCGCACGACTCGCAGAAATATCCTGAAATTCATCGACTAATAAATACCGATACGGCGATTGATATTGCCCACTTTCCACATAACGTATTGCCAAACCAATCATATCCTCAAAATCGATAGTTTGCGTATCACGTAACTGTTGCTGATACAGCTCATAAATCGGTTCAAATAAAAATGCCGCAGCTTGCATACGCTCTTTATCCTCATGCAAGCCTGCCAGCGCGACCATATCTTTAATATTTAAATAAGCGGCTTTAAATAAGGCGAGTACCTGAGCCAATAACTGAGCCAATGCAGAAACCTGACCTAATTGATTGAGCTGCGTTAATAATTCATTATTGGCTAGCGGTTGAAAACTAACGCCCGCTTGCTGCAATTGCTTGCTGAGACTTTGCGTTAAAATGCCTTGATGTTTTTGATAACTATAGGTCTCAATAAGCTGCGTTTGATGTTTTTCATGCAAAGCACGCTTCCAGTCCATACCTTCCAGATAACTTTGCTGCTCAATAAACGGAGGTGTTTGATTATGTTCATTGACCGCAAAATGCTCAATATAAATGCCATAATCCGGCAAGAAAAAATCCGGTTGATACGTTTTATAATCAGGCCCGGAAGTATTTATCTGATAATTAGCTTCATATTGATAACGCACGCCTTGCCGGTAGAGAAAATTGGCGATTTCACATTCTTCATAACTTTTCACCAACTCGCCCTGCAAAGTGCGCAGTTCGTTGTCTAAAAGATATTGATTATATTCACCTAAACTTTTAAATCTAAAAGCACTTTTATACGGATAGCTAAAACGCAGGAAATAAGTCACTAAGCGAGATTTATATTGCTCATCGCTTAATAATCGCTGTATTTGCGCATCAACAAAACGCATCCTCAAATGCTCATCTTCAGCCATTTTTGAGATTGATGGCACGATGCCTTCAACTTGACTAATGATATGCTTACCTAAGCTATGGAAAGTTTTGACCGTTAACTCATTTACACCTAGCTTAGCCTGAATACGCTCCTCCATTTCACCCGCCGCTTTACGTGCAAATGCCAACATGAGAATTTCTTGCGGGCGCGCAATACCGGATTGTAATAAATAGCCCGCGCGACCAATCATGGTACTGGTTTTACCCGTGCCTGCTCCAGCTAATACCAAGTTATGCCGCTCATCAATTACACAAGCTCTACGCTGTTTATCGGTGAGCGGATTACTTTCCACCTGATCAAAAAATGTCTGAAATTTAGTGAGCTGCTGCTGCACATAAGCTTCATTCCACTGCTCAATGTAAGCATAACCATGATTCAACATCGGCTGTATTGCTTGCAGCGCAGTTAGAATCTCTGGCGCTACGTAATTGGCAATATCCTGTCGTTTAAGACCCAAAGCCAAGTGTTGATGGGTCTTTAGCCATTGCTGTGCCTGCGGATAACGAATGTATCGACGGGCTTGAAATAATCTTTGCGCCTGCAAATGAGCCTGTTCAACATCGGGGATTAATCGCTGATAAAACACATCCACGCAATAGTGTATGGCATGATTTAGCGAAATTTGCAGTGCTGCTACTTGTTTTTTACTAATACCGCCAAGACATATTTTTTGTCCATCATTGAGGTGAATGGACAAACTATTCCAGAATATGCCTTGCTCTACGCTAATATCTGAAACTATAGTCAAAAAAGGAATGGGATTTTTATCCCCCTTAAAAACAATACGATCATGATGCGTATTAAAGGCAAGATAATCAGTATGCCTAGCCAATAATTGAGCGACCCAACTGGTGCGATAGCTTATAATTTTAGAGAGTTTACTCGCCAAGGTAAGCATCCTGTGCTGAAAAAATATATTGTCGTAACATTGAAAAATAACACAACAACCTGGGATTAGCTGGTTTTGTAGAAGTGACTTCAAACTGCGATAGTTGTGCCTGAAAACCACTCCGACAGAATGTAAGATGTACCTATTATTTACGTCCCATGCCTTAACCACCCATCATTCATCGACTCGTCCACGCAGCGCTTTTGTTTTGCCGCGTAAAGCTTTACTATCCATTCGCCTTTGTTGTGAGCCTCGCGTCGGCTTTGTAGCTCGCCTTGCTTTTTGTATAGCTGTTACGCTTTTAATGATTGCTCTTAAACGTTCTAGCGCATCTTCTCTATTTTGCTCTTGGGTTCGATATTGCTGTGCTTTGATGACAATAACGCCCTCTTTCGTCAAGCGATGATCACGTAAATGCAAGAGTCGGTGCTTATAAAGCTCTGGCAATGAAGAGGCTTTAATATCAAAACGCAGGTGAATCGCTGAGGACACTTTATTGACATTTTGCCCGCCGGATCCCTGAGCGCGGATGGCTGAAAATTCAATTTCATTATCAGGGATAGCAATATGAGCGGTAATTTCTAACACAATCCAGGCTCAATACCCACTTAAAACCACAGATCTTCAGGTAAATAACGCCACTCACCGGGTGGTAACTTACCCATAGACACGCGACCAATACGCAAACGCGTCATAGCAACGACGTTTAGACCGACGCTTTCGCACATAAACTTAATCTGTCCTGAGTGGACATTTTTTAGCGCAAAACGCAGGCGGTTTTCACTTTGCCAACTGACTTTCGCTGCCGGTAACAACCAGCCATTTTGTTTCATTTTATCGTTTAGTTTTTGCAGACCCTCAGGCTCAATCTCGCCACTAACATCAACACTGTATTCTTGCTCGTTGGTTTTTGCATCCTCAACCAATTTACGCACGATTTTGCCATCTTGAGAAAAAACCATTAACCCTGTCGCGCCTGGCTCAATAGGTGCTGTTGGTACAAGTCTGGCAAAATGGCGTTTAAGTACGCGAATACCCGAGCGATCATCTTCCGTATGCGTATTCGGGGTAATCAGTTGCAGTGGCGCAGTGGGCGAACTGACATCAAAACCTTCAGGCAAATTAAGCAGCATAGTACGTGGCAAAACAGCGCTTAAAGTTGCATCAGAATGTAATTCAACCTTTTGCTCTAATACCTTAAATTGCGGCTGATCCACGACCACGCCATCAACTAAAACCCAGCCGCCTTCAATATATTTTTGCGCTTCGCCACGAGAGCATTGAATTAACTCGACCAAATGTTTATCAAGGCGTGTTGCTCCGCTCATAAAATGCACCCTTCTAAACTTAAATTTTCATTTATTTTTTTTCTTTTCAATACGTTCACCTTAATGTTAGCAGGGCTGACTTCAGTCAGTCCTAGCTATAATTTAATTTAATTTAATTTAATTTAAAAATAAGTATTACATAAATGTCAAAAAAGTGGCTTGGTTCACTCGAAAACCTGAAGCATTTTTATGACCACCGCCACCGAAATTGAGTGCTAATTCAGACACATCAAAATCGCCTATTGAACGTAAGCCACAATCATAACACTGGCGTTGCCCATGGTAACTATAGGTTAAGCCGAAGGTGCCCGATAATTTGGCTAATTCATGCCCCAAATCACTGGAAAACATCGCGGGCGCATTGACGGCTAAGCCCTCTACATTATTAAGAGTAACCTTATGCTGCGCTTTAAGTAATCGCTCGACATTTAACTTTTGTTGCTTCAATAAGACAACGCCTTCACGCGCCAAAGTTGCCAGTTTTATTTTCTCAAACGCGGCAAAATTAAGCGGTAAATGTATATACAAAGCCTTGCTTATCGCTTCGGTTTTAGGCAGTTCATGGCGCCATAAATCATGATCTTCAATATGCAACAACAAGGCAGGTGGTTCGAGGTCACCCTGGAAATACTGCCATGCAATCATACAGCCGCTATGCTCTTGAATAAAATTAACCTCAAGATTACTCGGCAATGCCGCTTGCTTTTCATGCGCCTCAAATTCTTTCTGCGCACTGATATGATGGTCTAAAACTACTATTTTACTCGCTCGCTGTGCCGCAACCAGCAAAACATCCAACGGATAACAAAAATCTAAAATATAAAGCTCCGCACCGTCGGGAAACTTAGGCATGGGCATGTGATGCCGGACTGGCTTATAACTGGCATTATGACCAAAAGCTTTCCACGCTGCCCAAGCAGCGGCATAGCCATCCATACATTCAGCATGGTAAAGCACCCATTTATTCATGTTCTATTCTCATTGACTGTTTAAGCCAGCTTTAACTTCGCCAAAGAAGCGAGTGCATTTCCACCGCTAATATCTGGATTAATAATTAACTCCAATACAGTCACTCCCTGTAGCTCGACCTGATAATCGCCCACTTCATGGGTATCACCCGCCGGACTAAAATTCCATTGCTGGCGTACAATTTCCTGAAAAGTCTGCCCATCAGCGGACCAGCGCAGTACAAATTCATGAGTACGTACTTGTTGAGTTTCTATAAAATTCAACCAGATGCGTTGCAATCTCTGTGGCTGATCAAAAATAAAACGTATGGTTTGCTCTCCCGGCGAAGCAGCGCGCCAGCCGCTGGTACAGCCTGAAAGTAAAGCGGATTCAATCGGATGACTGGAGTCTTCTGAAGTAATTTCTACCGTGGCAATCTCCTCCATATTCAACCAATCCTGATCGGGGTAAATTGCTTCTTGCGAAACAGTGCTAATGATTTTCTTACGCATCGGACTACCTTATTGTTGTAAATTAACAAATCGCTGTACTGCCCTAAGACGGTCCAGCACTAAAACTCACTCATTTTCATTTAATAAAAAAATACTGACTTCACCGTCATAGCCAACAGTGACATCCATCGTGATCGGCTGACAGCAGACCTGACAATCTTCAATATAATTTTGCTGTGGCACCGAAGTATCGATCAAAATATCGATCATTTCCCCACAATAGGGACACTGCTCTGTCCTTTCTTCTAATTCTTGCATAAAAATCACCTCACAATCATTCTATTATCACCTTATTCATCAACTAAACATTGATTTAATAATACCCCCATATTCTGTGCCATATTTTTCCGCATAATAACCTCAACTCGACTATTTAATGCCGGACTCGCGACAGACTTATTCATCATACCTACCGTACTATTGATAATAAACCAACCTTGATTAGTGCAAAGAACCCCTTTGACTCTCTCGGCATTAAGCTGGTTTAATAAGTTATTTAAGCTTTATGATTAAAGTAACTGCTTTATAACACAATGACCAATCCTTCATCAGATCAAGAAAAAATCATCTGCACTTGTACCGGTACAACAGAAGCAAAAGTAAATCAACTTATTGCCAAGGGCTTAGATGACCTCGATAAAATAGCCAGTGCTACGGGTGCGTCCACGGGTTGTGGCTCCTGTGATATTATCATTTTGGATTTACTTAAAAAAACCAGTTCATAAACCACAAAAATAAAAGCGGCATCAGCCTTTTATAATGATTAAGCCCTCAACTATTTGAGTATAAGGAATTAAAGCTACCAACTTAAGGTGGGACAGAAATTTTGAAAACAGAAGTCAGGAGTGCAATAGCTTTAGCTATTGCTGTTTCGGAAATAGCTAAAGCGTGTCACTCCAGTGATTTGTCCCGCTTTAAATGCGTAGCCGGAATTAACATTAAATAATATCCATAGGGCGAGGCTTTAGCCCGCCAATACTTTGCTTTGATGTTAAAAGGCGGGCTGAAGCCACGCCCTACAGCTATTCGATATGTACCGAGTTAAAATAATGTCCCATAAATTAACAATCGGAGTTGATTGAATATGACTCGTAACTCCATATAGCCCAGTAGCACCAAGCTTTAGCCTTATATCGCACAAATTCCATACAATACACCAACGACTAAATCTGCTACCTATATTTCTTCATCAGGTATATCGACCTGCAAAGCTAAACTTTGCTCTAAAATTTCTTTGCGCATTTTTTTACGTAACTTAGCTGACTCAAATAAGCGTTTTTCATTGGTACTCACTACATTTAATGGTGTTACTGTCTTCGGTTTTCCCGCTTCATCCACAGCAACCATAGTGAAGAAGCAAGTAACCGCAGTACGTTGTTGGTGCGTGGTCAAATTTTCAGCAACAACTCTAATGCCAATTTCCATAGAACTATTACCCACATAATTAACCTGAGCATAAAAAGTAACTAATTCCCCCACTTTAATATGC
>JAIPFI010000079.1 GCA_021736705.1 Methylococcaceae bacterium
GGATGCGAAGCTGTTTTATTTACTGGCGACAAGACGACAAAATCCAAACCCAATTGCTCCGCTTGACGCAACTCTTGCAAATTATGACAGGAAGCAGCAACAAGCCCCGTACTTTCAGGGCGCTGATTTAACATCATTAGATCTGACGATGTTAAATGCATACCTGCACCGCTTAACTTTGCACTAATGATTTTTGAATTAAATAAGCATTCCATTTGTAATACGTCACACCTGGTCTTTACTGCGCTTATTAATTTCTCGGCATCCTGCCAACTTAAATACTTAGCCCTGATTTGCACCAAATCAACGCCTTGCGCTGAGACATTATCTAAATCTTGCAAAACTTGCTTTATATTGTCGCCATTTATAATCGCATACTGACGCCCCAACTTAATAGCTGACAGTATTGCTTTATTAGCTTCCGGAAATTGGTATTGCTCTAGCTCATCCTTGGCAATCCACTTAAAATCCTGCTCTTCCCTAGCAATAACTTCTCCAGAAAAGCGACTCACCTCATAAACATGTAGGCGCACACTAACTTCCGGATAATCAAAACTTAATTCTATTAATGGAGCAGCTTTAATTGGCTTTATATTTAATTCTTCAAATAATTCCCGACTCAAAGCCGACCCTGCATTCTCGCCAACTTCAAATTTCCCACCAGGAAACTCCCACAAGCCGGCCAGATGAGCCTCCGATTTACGCTGTGCAATAAGAATTCGGCCTTGGGCATCTTTAATTACGCCAATCGCTACATTAACCCTAATCGCACTATCCTTAAGTTCTATATTCTGCATTGATGCGTACATAATCATAAGAAAAATCACAAGTTAGCACTCGCTGCGATGCTTCGCCACGCCCGAGCACAACCGTAACCGCAATTTCCTCTTGATCCATGACCTCTTGCCCCGCCTCTTCTGTATAAGAAATTGCGCGCCCACCATTTTCAACGATGCACACATCACCGAGATAAATATTTATCCGCTCAACATCTAAGCGCTCCACTCCTGCACGTCCAATTGCCGCCAAAATACGCCCCCAATTCGGGTCGCTGGCAAAAAAAGCAGTCTTGACTAACGGCGAATGAGCAATAGTTTTAGCAATTTGCACTGCTTCTGCTTCATTTTCTGCTTGCTGCACATTGATTTTGATCAGCTTAGTTGCGCCCTCACCATCTCTGATAATTAATTCCGCCAAATGCATGCAGGCTTCATCAATAACTTCCTGAAAAACCACCACTGCATCACTGCCTTCAATAATTTCAGGCAATGTAGATTGACCGCTCGCCATCAGCACACAGGCATCGTTAGTTGAAGTATCCCCATCAACGGTAATCCTATTAAATGATTGCTCGACTGCCGTCGCCAAACATTTCTGCAACAAATTCTGTGATATTTTCGCATCCGTTGCGATAAAACCTAGCATTGTTGCCATATTAGGCTGAATCATCCCAGCGCCCTTAGACATCCCTGTTACGGTAATTTTCTGATCATTTATTTCAACCACGTTGGAATACCCTTTGGCAAAAGTATCCGTCGTCATAATAGCGCGTGCCGCTTTACTCCAATTATCTTCAATTAAATTTTCTTGAGCACTAGGAAGCCCCTTAACTATCTTTGCAATAGGTAAAGGCTGACCAATAACGCCGGTCGAAAAAGGCAACACCTGTTCTGCGGACGAATTGCTTAATTCAGCAACTGCAGCACAACTAGCCTGTGCATCAAGCATTCCTTGAGCGCCCGTTCCAGCATTAGCATTACCTGAATTAACCAATAGCCATCGAGGCTTTTTTTGCAAATGCGCTCGCGCAACAACAACAGGTGCAGCACAAAATGCATTTTGCGTAAAAACAGCAGCACAAGTGGCACCTTCGATCATTTCTATTAATAACAAATCATCACGTACAGTCTGCTTAATCCCCGCACAAGCCGTACCTAACTTAATTCCTGATACTGCGTGCATTTGTGGAAAGTCTACTTTACCAACCGCCATATTTTCCTCACCTATTAATTTATTTCAGCACCTGTAGCTATGCTTTAAAAAACACAATAACATTGCTAATTTTATCTATTTCTTGCTCTAAAACCACACAGCGCTTTTTAATAGTTTCCACTTGCTGTGATAAGCTGAACATTGTATGCGGCAAAACCACCTCAAGCTCAACCCGCCCCTTTAAATAATGAATTCTAAAGCTATCAATTAACGGGTAATTTTCCGCCAAATATTCCTTCAAATAATTATCAACATCTTGGCGTAATAATTTATTTGCATAATCCTGCTCATATTCATCACTTTCAGGGTCTACATGCACCAAGACGTCTTGCACATCATCAAACTTTTCAATCAAAACATCTCTGACCACATCAGCGATCATATGCCCTTCTGAAACCGTAATTCGTGAGTTAACCACTATATGCGCATCAACCAAAGCATCTTCACCCATCAATCGAGTGCGCAACAAATGTATATTTTTAACACCATCAATAGCAATAATCTGGGAACGAATCTCTTCCACTAAGGCTTTTGGTAAGCCTGTATCAACTAATTCTTTAATACTATCTGAAACCAGATTAATACCGATTTTTGCAACCATAACAGCAACCAAAACAGCCGCCGCCGAATCAGCCCACAAATAACCCAACAAAGAACCAGCAACACCAATCAATACCACAATCGATGAAATGGCATCGCTACGATGATGCCACGCATTTGCCATGAGTAATTTTGAACGCGTTACTACAGCAACACGCTGAGTATATTGATACAGCCATTCGTTCGCTAAAATAGAAATAGCCGCGATACCTAGCGCACTTGCTTGAGGAATTAACATTCGCTCTGGATTTAGCACACGCCCAAATACATCCCAAGCAATCCCGAGCGCAATAGCAACCAATCCTAATCCTAAGACAACTGTCGCTATCGTTTCAAAGCGACGATGCCCATAAGGATGATCATGATCTGCCTCACGCGCACCCAACTTAACTGCGATCAACACCAACATGTCACTGGCTAAATCAGATAAAGAATGCACGCCATCAGCAATCAGTGCTGCCGACTGACCCAATATACCAAAACCAATTTTTATGATGGTCAAAAAAACATTAATAAGCGCACCAACGACTGTGACTCTATTTTTTAACTTAGCAACTTGCTGCGCATCATAAGCATCAGCCATTACTCACCTACCTCTAAAGTAATAATATACTCATAATCATTAGTTTGAGTTTCTAACACCTTGTGCCCATTAATCCGACACCACGCCGGAATATCCTGCAACACTCCTGGGTCTGTACAAATAACACTTAATACATCATCTTTCTGTAATTGCTTTACTTTATCTTGGGTACGAATAACCGGCATAGGGCACAACAGACGGCGCGCATCTAATTCATATTGGCTCATACAAACCACTCTTGAGGTAACTCATCTTTAGCTAATGGCTTAATTTGTAAAGTTGATTCATTACCCGCTAAATCTCTTACTAAAATATCCACTTGCTCAGCATCTCGACCCTGGCCATACCGAGCTACGATTTGCGCTGCCAAATGCAATTCTTCAGCACTTGGATCACCATCAATTAACGCCAAAGGTCCTCTATGGCTTGCGCAGTTCATATTAATATAATTGTTTTTATAACCTTGCAAAAAACGCCCTTCGCCATCCTCACGCGCAACGATTACTTTAAAATTCTGGCTTGGACGTATATGTCGCCCAACCTTGAGCAACATAACATCATCCAACTCATAATCTTTAGTGCCACGCGCCTTCCACAAATCAACTAATTTAGCAGAATAGCTTTCATCCGTTAAAAAGCAACAACCGCCTGCCGGTTGCGAGTAATCTTCCAGGCCATATTGTTCAGCCAATGCCATCTGCGGTTTACGCGAACGCCCACTGAAATCAAACAATTTATTACGATCTATCCAGCCCTCGCGCTCTGGCAGTGTCGCCGGCAAACTTTGTGCACACAAAGGACGCACTAAGCGATCATCTGCGCCTGATTGTGCAGCAATAATCGGCATAGTTGCTTTGCGCTGCGACATAGGCCGCTGTCCCATGACTTCACCGGTAATAATAAAGTCAAAATCATTTTCCTCCATCCACTGCTTAGCTTTGTTAACCATAAATATCTTACAGTCCAAGCATGGATTCATATGTGCGCCATATCCATGTTTAGGATTAATTAAAACATCCTTATACTCTTCAATGATGTCAATAATATGTAATTTAATACCCAAAGTTTCAGCCACCCACAAGGAATTATTGCGCTTTGGCTTTTCTTTATCTTTTTGTCTAATCGCATGCGTATGACCTTCCACACAAAAGCCGGTAAAAAAATTAATACCTTCTACATGAACGCCCTGCTCCATAATGGCTTTAGTTGCCAGCATAGAATCCAGACCACCAGAAATTAATGAAACCGCTTTTATTTGCTTACTCATACTCTACCTAAAAATTAATTCGCACCTAACCGATCAAAAATCGGCTTTAGGTACTTAACGACTAAAACGCCTTTTAAATCAAAACCAAATTATCCCGATGAATAAGCTCTTCATCATCCGCATAACCCAGAATACTTTCAAACTGACTACTAGAGCGACCTTTAATCAACTCCACTTCTTCTGCTTTATAATTAACCAGGCCTCGCGCAACCTCAATTCCCTGTTCATTCATACAAGAGACCAATTCGCCACGACTAAAGTTGCCGACTACCGATTTAACACCTACCGCCAACAAGCTTTTTCCTGACCTTTTAAGCACTTCAACTGCCCCCGCATCTAAAACCACGCGCCCTTTCACCTGCAATTGACCTGCAAGCCAACGCTTACGTGCCACAATCGGCTCAACATTCGCATATAAATACGATCCCACCAGCTCTCCAGCAATCACTTTAGAAATCACATTATCTAAAGACCCAGAAGCAATCACAGTTGAAGCGCCTGAGCGCGAGGCCAATTTAGCCGCACTGACCTTAGTCGCCATACCACCACGCCCTAAACCACTACGACTACCACCCGCCATTGCCGCTATACGCGAATCATCCGCGCTGATTTCACTAATAAACTGTGCGCTTGGGTTAACGCTAGGATCAGAGTCAAACAACCCTAATTGGTCAGTCAAAATAATTAATAAATCTGCTTCAACCAAATTAGCGACTAAGGCGCCTAAGGTATCATTATCACCAAAACGTATTTCTTCTGTAGCCACTGCATCATTTTCATTAATAACCGGAACAACCCCGTAACTTAATAAAGTCAATAAAGTGCTACGTGCATTCAAGTAACGCTTTCGATCAGATAAATCATCATGTGTCAGTAAAACCTGTGCAGCATGCAGGCCATGCAATTGAAAATTACTTTCAAACGCTCTAACTAACCCCATTTGACCCACCGATGCAGCAGCCTGTAATTCATGCAGCGCTTTAGGTCGAGTTTTTAAACCTAAGCGCGCCATACCTTCGGCAACAGAGCCCGAAGAAACCAGCACAACCTCAACTCCTTGCTGCCTAAGCAATGCCATTTGCTCTACCCAAATAGCAATGGCTCTCTGATTTAAGCCTTTACCACCATTCGTTAATAAGGCACTACCAATTTTAATAACAACACGCTTTGCTTTTGCGAAATTACTGCGGCTCATCTTCTATTTCCAACTTTGCCAATGCTGTTTGCTTCTCTAAAAAAGACATAATATCGAACATTAGAGCGCGAGTTCCTTCAGATTTCAATGCTGAAATTTGATAAACCGAGCCTTGCCACTGCAATTCATCAACGATAGCCTGACAATAAGCTTCTTGCTCTGCATCATCCAATTTATCTATTTTGTTTAAAATGAGCCAGCGCGGCTTATTAGCTAAATCATCACTCCATTTTTCAACTTCTTTAATAATTTTTCTAGCGGCATCAACCGGAGAGTCCATTTCTTCATAAGGCGCGACATCAACTAAATGCATTAATAACTTAGTCCGCGCCAAATGTTTCAAAAACTGCAAACCTAAACCCGCACCTTCTGCCGCACCTTCAATAACACCAGGAATATCAGCAATAACAAAACTACGTAACTCATCGACTCTAACTACACCTAAATTTGGCACTAAAGTAGTAAAAGGGTAATCCGCTACGCGCGGCTTTGCCGATGATACAGCACGAATTAAACTTGATTTACCTGCATTAGGCATACCCAACAAACCAACATCAGCAATTAAGGTCAACTCTAACTGCAATATACGATGCTCCCCCTTAGAGCCTGATGACGCCTTTTGCGGCGCACGATTAATACTACTTTTATAACGTGTATTTCCTAAGCCATGAAAGCCGCCTTGCGCAACCAGCAACTTTTCACCAACGACAGTTAACTCGCCTAATTTCTCATTGGTTCGTTTATCATGCACCTCGGTTCCTGGCGGCACGGGGATATAAATATCCTCGCCTTTGGCTCCTGTACGCTGCTGCCCCATACCATTTTGACCACGCTGGGCTCTATGCACAGAATGAAACTGGAAATCAACCAAAGTATTGACATTTTCCGTTGCCACTAAATAGACACTACCGCCATCACCACCATCACCGCCATCAGGCCCACCTTTAGGAATATACTTTTCTCGACGAAAACCGATACAACCGTTTCCACCATCACCTGCTTCGACACGAATCTCCGCTTCATCAACAAATTTCATAACCCTAAAACCCCATGTAAATAACTTTTGCGAAAAATAGGCAAAAAAAAACCCCGCCTTTACGGACGAGGTTTTATTTATCTTACGCTAAAGTCCGACCTTAATCAGACGGACAACACCGTAAAATAATTATGCTGCTAAGATGCTAACAAATTTGCGTTTTTTAGGACCTTTAACCTCAAAAACAACCTGTCCATCTATTGTTGCAAATAAAGTATGATCTTTACCACAACCTACGTTTGTTCCTGGATGAAAACGCGTTCCACGCTGACGAACAATAATGCTACCTGAAGTAACTTTTTCGCCACCAAAACGCTTAACGCCTAATCGGTTCGCATTAGAATCACGACCGTTCCTAGTACTACCACCCGCTTTTTTATGAGCCATTATAAATCCTCGTGTTAAGCAGAAATACCAGTAATCTGGATTTCTGTGTAATATTGACGATGACCCATTTGTTTCATGTGGTGCTTACGTCTTCTAAATTTAATGATCTTAACTTTCTTATGTCGACCTTGAGCAATAACAGTTGCTGTGACTTTAGAGCCATCAACATAAGGTTGTCCTATTTTAACAGCATCGTCTGATTGCACCATAAGTACGTTATCGAATTCAATACTGTCGCCCATACCAAGCTCAAGTTTTTCTATTTTTAAGGTAGTACCTTCTTCAACACGGTATTGTTTACCGCCAGTTTGAATTACCGCATACATGTGCGTCAGCTCCATCAAGCAAAATTCTGTTAAAAGTGAACAGATTATTATATTTATAAAATTCATTGCCGTCAACTTAGAAGTAAACGTAATGAATAACTCGTCATAAATTAACACAATAAAACAAATATCACCAGAGTTGTATTTTTAAATTCTATGTTCTGTTAATATAGCTTGCTAAATAATCTGCTTACCGCGCATTTTAATTACAAAATTTTACCATTCCATCATTCATTATTATAAAAAACGAGTCAATGACAGCTTCGAAAAACACTGACAATAAAGCACACGAACCTATTGATTTTGCATCAATTCAAAGCTTAACAGAAAGCGAAGCTCAAGCAATTGATCAGTTAATTTTAGAAGAGCTCAGCTCTGATGTGGTACTAATCAACCAATTAGGTCACTATATTATCAATAGCGGCGGCAAACGCCTACGGCCAATGCTACTCTTACTGACAGCAAAAGCACTCAACTATAATGATGACAAGCATTTATTGCTCGCGGCCGTCATTGAATTCATCCACACAGCAACATTACTGCATGATGATGTCGTCGATGAATCAGACTTACGCCGCGGCAAAGAATCAGCCAATGCCGTATGGGGCAATGCAGCAAGCGTTTTAGTGGGTGATTACCTCTACTCCAGCGCTTTTGAAATGATGGTGCGCACCAACAATATGCGTGTTATGGAAATTTTATCAAAAACCACAACAGCCATTGCCGAAGGCGAAGTCCTGCAATTATTAAATTGTAACAACCCGGCAACGACTGAAGAAAAATATCTTGAAGTTATTTCGCGTAAAACAGCCATCTTATTTAGTGCGGCAACCCGACTAGGCGCAGTCATTTCTGGGGCAACGCCAGAAATTGAAAAAAATCTAGCTGATTACGGACAACACCTTGGCATGGCCTTCCAATTAATTGATGACGCACTTGACTACACATCAAGTAAAGATGAACTAGGCAAAAATCTTGGCGATGACCTCGCCGAAGGCAAACCGACTTTACCGCTAATTTATGCAATAGAAAAAGGCACAGAAGAACAAGCCAACATTATTATAGAGGCGATCAAAACAGGCAGTCGTGACTCATTTAATGCAGTCTATGAAATCGTAAAAGCAACCAACGCAATTAGCTATACAGAATTACGAGCCAACGAAGAAGCACAAAAAGCCATAGAGGCTCTAAAAAGCGTGCCTGACTCTGAATACAAAAACGCCTTAAAATTATTGGCACGCTTCTCCGTACAGCGTAATTATTAAACCACCAAAACACCGACTGCGCATCCTAGCGCAGTCTAGGTTACATCAGTAAACACGAACAATCGCCATTAAACTAAAGAAACAAAATATTAAAGCCAAAACCACCGAACTCCCTTCACTTTATTGCCCCTTAGAATATGAGCGATTTGTTAAAACTTCCAGCAACAGCACTCAAATTTCAAGTTAATCCACTTGATTACAACTCGCCGATTAGCACTAAGGACTCTCGAATCGACAACATTCTAGGCCAAGAACGCGCCCAATCCGCATTAAGTTTTGGTGTCGCCATGCAAAATCCTGGCTACAATATTTACGTTATGGGCGAACCTGGCACGGGGCGCCTATCAATGATTACCAATCACCTCATTCCACTATCACAACAGCACGACACACCGCCGTGCTATGCCTACGTAGAGAATTTTGAAAATAACAAAGAACCCGTTGCTATTGAGATTCCAGCGGGGCAAGCACAAGCTTTTTGCAAAGACATCTCTACCTTAATTGATAATTTAATCGCCACTTTCCCTGCTGCTTTTGAAAGCCCTAGCTATCAACAAAAGAAAACCTCCATTGAGCGAAACTTCACTCAACGCTACAATAATGCTATTGATATAGTTGAAAAAGCAGCTAAAGAAAAGAAAATCGCCCTGTTTCGCGACACCGACTCAATCAGCTTCGCCCCTATCCGCAAAAACAAAATTCTGGATGAAGAACAATTCAACCGGCTATCTCAAGATGATCGCGACACTTTTCATAGAGAAACCGAGCTTTTAGAAGATGCCTTAAGCGATGCATTAATTGAGCTCCCGCAATGGCGTCGGACTTTAGTCGATAAAAATCGCCAGCTGGATAATGCCACCATTCGCTTAGCTATATCCCCCTTATTTAAAGAACTGACAGAGCGCTATCAGAATGTTGATAACGTCATTACCTATCTCAGTGAAATCAAAAAAGACTTAAGCGAGACTATTAAAGACCTTTTTGTCCCCACACGAGCCTTAGAAGATATTAGCGATAGCACCAAAAGACAATTACTAAAGAATCAATACCAACCCAACATATTGATTGATTACAAAGAAAACACTGGGGCACCCGTCATTTACGAGCCCAACCCAACGTTTCAAAATCTTTTCGGGCGCATTGAATACAACAGCGATCAAGGAGCACTAACAACTAATTACCAGCTTATCTGCCCTGGCTCATTACATAAAGCAAATGGCGGCTATTTAATACTTGATGCGGATAAGCTACTGACTTATCCGCTCGTTTGGGAAGGACTCAAACGCGCATTAAAAGCAGGCCGCATTGAAATTGAATCTCCTTCTTCAGAACTTAGCATCAATACGGTCACTTTAAAACCCGAAGTTATTCCACTGAATATTAAGATCATTCTGGTTGGCTCGCGTGACATTTACTATCTACTACAAGACTTAGATGATGAGTTCAACGAAATGTTTCGTATTCTCGCGGATTTTGATTACGATATTCCACGCACTCTACCGAATATGCAAAGTTTCGCTCAATTAATGAGACAACAAGCACATGACTCCGGCGCAAAACCATTAACAGACTCTGCCATTACTAGCCTAATGGAACATAGTTGTCGCCTTGCCGAGCACCAGAATCGTTTATCCGCACACATTAACGACGCCCTAGAAATTATTGGTGAAGCCAATTTTCTATGCACTACCGAAGAAATTGAACAAGGACACATAGAGCAAGCTCTATATGCTCGCGAATATCGACATGGCAGGCTCGCGCAAAGCATTTTAGAAGAAATGCTCAATGGCACCATACTCATTAACACATCCGGTACAACAATAGGTCAAATCAATGGATTAACGGTACTTGAAGTGGGTGGCACTAGCTTTGGCGCACCGTCACGCATTACCGTTACCGTTTATCCTGGTTCACGCGGCATCGTCGATATTGAACGCGAGGCCGAATTAGGTCTTGCTATTCATTCAAAAGGCGTCATGATCTTAACCGGCTATTTAGGCAACTGCTACGCTCAGGAATTCCCTCTCGCAATATCAGCAAATATCGCCATGGAACAGTCTTACGGTCATATTGATGGCGATAGCGCTTCGCTTGCTGAATTGTGCTGCCTTATCTCCGCACTAACACTAACACCGATAGATCAAAGTTTTGCCGTTACTGGCTCAATCAACCAGTACGGCGAAGTACAAGCTATCGGCGGGGTCAACGAAAAAATAGAAGGCTTCTTCAATCTGTGCAAAGGTCGCGGATTAACAGGCAAACAAGGCTGCATTATTCCCAAAGCCAATACCCGTAACTTAATGCTCAAACAAGAAATTATTGATGCTGTTACCGAAGAAATGTTTGCTATTTACGCTGTATCAACCGTAAATGAAGCCTTGGAACTATTAACCGGCGAAACCGTTGGCAACAAAGACAGCAATGGCGAATACCCAGAAGGTAGCTTAAACTTTAAAGCCATTTCTAGATTAAAAGAAATCTCAGACTTAGGGCACGATAAAGACGATGACGAAGACAACGAAGCTTAACAGCAGCAAGTTATTACTATGGGTATTGTTTCTGTGCCCACTTAGCGCAGATGCCGAAAGCCAATCGTTACCACAGGCAAACAGCTCTGCTTATTTCCTTAATCCTTATAGCCTTAAGGAGCAAAAAGCACTAGAAACACTCTATCAACTAAATGAAAACCAGTTACTCTGGTTTAACACCCGACACCCAGTCAAAACAATTAATCAACTTCTAGCTCTCTATGCTGATGCACCGGCACAAGGTCTTACAGCTACAGACTACAGCCAACGGCTACTAGAAAAAGAATGGCACAAGTTACAGCAAAGCAAGCCCTCACTAGCACAATTTTTAGCATTCGACACGGCACTTAGCCTCACTTTTTTACGCTACTTAAATGACCTACACGATGGCCGCATCCCGCCTGAGAAACAAAACTTTCACTTAAAACAAAAAAGCGCTATCGACTTTGCCAGTAGCCTTTATACCGCAATAAAAAAAGAGTCAGTACTTGAGCTGGTTCACAACATGGAACCGAAACTAGCTCCATACCAGCACCTTAAAATCGCGCTCAAAAAATACCGCGACTTAAACACGCAACTTAGGGAGCCAGTACACTTTGATTTTGGACGCACTCTGCGACCTGGAGAGCATTCCACTCAAGTTGGAAAACTACGGAATTATTTAAATTCAATTAACAACCCTAGTCTCACACCTCAAATTGAGGCTGATAAAAACCAAGACAATACTTATACTGGCTCAGTTGTTGATAAAGTCCGTAAATTACAAACAGATTACAATCTAAAGAGTGATGGCGTCATTGGCAAACAAACCCTTGAGCTATTAAATACACCACCAAGCAAACGCATCAAACAAATCGAGTTATCTATGGAGCGCCTGCGCTGGCTACCTGAGCAAGCTCCAGGCCCCTTTATTCTTGTAAATATTCCCGCCTTTCGATTATGGGTTTATGACACGGACGAGGCGCTTAATAGCGACTTAAGCATGAAAGTTATCGTCGGCAAGTCCTATGCGAGTAACAAAAGCAAAGGTAAAACATTAAGCCTGCAAACACCGATTTTCTCAGGCGATATGAGCTATCTGGTTTTTAGACCTTATTGGAATATTCCTCGCAGCATCCTAACAGAAGAAATCCTTCCTTCACTTGAACGCGACCCAACTTACTTAGATCGTCACGACCTGGAAATCGTTCAAAATTTTTCACACGAAGCTAAAGCACTACCCAACACCCCAGAAAACATCAATCGACTGTATACCAAACAACTACATTTACGCCAACGTCCTGGTCGAAAAAACGCATTGGGTCATATCAAGTTTATATTTCCCAATAGTTACAATGTTTATCTACATGACACTCCGGGAACGTCATTATTCAACCGAACAAAAAGAGACTTCAGTCATGGCTGTATTCGAGTTGAAAACCCTAGTGCCTTAGCCTTATTTGCGTTGCGCCATAACACAGGCTGGACGGAGAAAAAAATATCTGAGGCTATGTACTCTGACGCACCTAGCATTATCAACTTAGAACAAAAAATCCCTGTGCTTATTTTTTACACAACGGCATTAGCAACTAAATCAGGCGTTTCTTTTTACCCCGACATCTATGCTCACGATGACGCTTTAATAACAGCACTAGCAAAACGCAGTCAAGATCTCGCAGCACACAAGGACATGACTACCAACTTCTAACACTGCCCGTATCTATATGCACGAAATTGGAATGGGGATAATACCCTACCCCACCGCGACCTAAACTCATTGCCGCTGCCTGAATTACCTTAGAGTCAACACCCTCGATACGAAGATCAATCGCCTTACCCTGCATATGCAGGCTTTTCTTGGCCACCCCTTTACTCTTTTTATGTAAAGAAGCGTTTGTTTTAGGGGACCGATAACCCGAAATAATTTGAAAGGGCTGCTCTGTACCTAAAACGCCTTTTAAATCGTAAAGCAAATCAATCAGGCGTGGATCCATAGCTAAAACGTCATCAGTTCTAAAATCCCGCAACAAATAACTAATATCACGCAATGCTTCAGTGACATACTTTCCATTTTCAAAATAACTCAGCGCTATTTTTTCTTCAGTATGTAAATTATGTAAACTTAAATCTTTAACTGATACGACAGATCTTCTTACGCCCGCATAAATTGTTTGAGGCAAACAGCTAACGGCGGCTGCTCCCATTGCGCAGCGTAAAAAGCTGCGGCGTGTTATATTTTTTTTTGACATATTTGATTTATATTGATTAAGTTTGAGCTTCTTTGCGTATTGACAACATGAATTGCCACTTTATTTAACAACATCGTGTAATAGTATAACATTTTAATCTTAATTCCACATATTAGTAATCATACAACGCTATGATTTAATACAACTATGGATTAGTGCACATAATACATATTACCCACAATTCTCAATTTTAAGAATTAAC
>JAIPFI010000080.1 GCA_021736705.1 Methylococcaceae bacterium
ACCACTTAAAATGGCTAAAGCTAAGCTAGTTGAGAAAAAAACAGCCGCTAAAATTCCAGTTGTTCTGGATAAGAAAGAAGCGGATCCTTGCGCACCAAAAACTGTACCGGATGAACCACTACCGAATGCTGCACCTGCATCCGCACCTTTTCCATGCTGTATTAAAACTAGCCCAATAACTGCTAAACCTACTACCATATGACCGATTATAATAATTTGATACATTTTTAATTTTGAAATGAAGAATAAATCTTTAAAAAAGAGTCCGCATTTAACGAAGCTCCACCAACCAATACGCCATCAATATCGGGCATAGCTAATAAATCTTTTGCGTTCTCAGGCTTCACGCTACCGCCATATAAAATCTGAATCTTTTCAGCAATTTCTGGGCTTCTACTGTCAATTAAGCGACGTATAAACTCCAATACTTCCTGAGCTTGCTCGCCTGTCGCTGTTCTTCCTGTACCAATCGCCCATAAAGGCTCGTAGGAAATCACCGCATGATGAAAACTTTCAATACCCGCAATATCAATAACATCCTCAATCTGCTTGGCAACAACCTCAAAAGTAGTGCCCTGCTTTCTTTGTGCCAGAGAATCTCCAGTACTTAAAATAGGAACAATACCTGATGCAATTGCCTGACAATAGCGTTTGGCAACCACAACATTATCATCGGCATAGTATTTTCTGTGCTCTGAATGCCCTACGATGGCATACTTACAATCGAACTCGCGTAGCATGGAACCTGAAATCTCGCCGGTATAAGCCCCTTCAGCATGCGCCGCAATATTTTGCGAACCACAGATTAAACGCGGATCAGCAATGCGTGCACTGACTTCTGGAATAAATAGATATGGCGGACAAACAACCAAATCAGCATTCACAGCTGGCATATCGACAACAATTTCATCAACGAGCGCAATGGCACTGTGCCAATTAATATTCATCTTCCAGTTACCTATGACCAATCCTCGACGCATCAGAATCCCCAGAATTTAAACGACATATAATAAGCGATTATACCCCTATATTTCAAGCAGTGATTGCATTCTTAACCACATCAGCTAATTCATGTGCATGCTTTCTTACTACATCTTCATTAACTCCTTCAATCATTACACGAATTAAAGGCTCCGTTCCTGAAGCACGCAGCAATACTCGACCACTATCACCCAATTCTTTTTCAACAACTTGCACTGCTTGTTGAATCGTTTCATTACTATTCGGATCTACCTTTTTGGCAACTTTTACATTCACTAAAACCTGCGGATACTTACTCATTTCAGATTTTAATTCGTATAAACTTTTACCCGTCCTATGCACTTCTGCCAGCACCTGCAATGCCGCAACCACGCCGTCACCCGTTGTGGTTCTATCCAGACAAATAATATGCCCAGAACCTTCGCCACCTAAAATACTATCGTGCTGCTTCATTAACTCCATCACATAGCGGTCACCTACATTAGCGCGCAATAAATCAACTTTGAGTTTTTTTAAAGCATGTTCCATGCCTAAATTACTCATTAAGGTGCCGACAATAGGCCCTTGTAATTTACCTGCTGCTTTACGTGCTTTAGCAATAATAAAAATTAACTCATCGCCATCAACGACTTCACCTTTATGATCTACCATAATCAAACGGTCACCATCGCCATCTAAGGCAATTCCCAAATCAGCCCGGTAATCAATCACCGCATTTTTCAATAAATCTGGCTTAGTTGCACCACATTTTTCATTAATATTTAAACCATCCGGTTCCGCAGCGATTTCAATAACTTCCGCCCCCACCTCTCTAAAGACATGCGGCGCAATATGATAAGTAGCACCATTAGCGCAATCAACAACAATTCGTAGCCCTTTAAAATCAATACTTGCAGGAATACTCGCTTTACAAAATTCGATATACCGCCCCGCCGCATCACTCATACGCTTAGCTTTACCTAGTTTTGCTGACTCAACCGTAGTCATTGACTGACCCAGATAATATTCAATTTTATGCTCTAATTCATCAGGTAGTTTTGTACCTTCATTAGAGAAAAATTTAATGCCATTATCATAATAAGGGTTATGTGAGGCACTAATAACGATCCCTGCTTGAGCGCGTAAAGTACGCGTCAAATAAGCAATTCCTGGCGTAGGCATAGGCCCCAATAAGTGAGTATTCACACCCGCAGCAGCAAGACCTGCCTCTAATGCCGATTCAAACATATAACCGGAAATACGCGTGTCTTTACCTACCAAAACAAAACCCTGTCCTTCGCGGGCAAAAACTCGCCCAGCGGCCCAGCCGAGTTTGAGAAAAAAATCGGGAGTAATCGGATATTCGCCCACCGTACCGCGTATACCATCTGTTCCAAAGTATTTCTTTGTCATTGCCTTGTTCCTCGTTATCTCACAAAAAAGGGAGAATTAGTAAAATCCTCCCTCCTCAATAAACCACGTATATGATGCGACTTAATTCTGCTCGGCAGCATTACTGATAGATTTATCAACACCCTCTTTTTTATTAGCAGCTAAATCTATTTTAGCTCCTTTATTAGTGGGCGCTGAATCATCCCAACCTTCAGGATCTCTGACTGGTCTACGAGCCATTAAATCTTCAATTTGACTCTTATCAATAGTCTCATATTTGATTAAAGCTTCAGCCATCGCATGCAAAATATCCTCATTATCCTTTAATATTTGCTCTGAACGCGCATAATTTCTATCAATAATAGAACGAATTTCTTCGTCAATAGTATGTGAAGTTTCATCAGCAACACTCTTATGCTGCGTTACAGAGCGACCTAAAAAGACCTCACCCTCTTCTTCACTATAAGCCAATGGCCCTAATCGTTGCGAAAAGCCCCATTTAGTCACCATATTTCTAGCCAATTCAGTCGCGCGCTCAATATCATTAGATGCGCCTGTAGAAACTTGCTCCCAGCCAAAAATCTGCGCTTCTGCAATACGCCCACCATATAAACTAGAAATCATACTATCTAATTTACATTTGCTGGCACTGTATTGATCTTTTTCCGGCAAGAACATAGTCACCCCTAAAGCGCGACCACGCGGCATAATACTGACTTTATAAACAGGATCATGCTCTGGAACCGTCTTGCCTACAATGGCATGACCCGCTTCATGATAAGCGGTCATTCTTTTTTCTTTATCATCCATCACCATAGAGTGTCTTTCAGCACCCATGATCAATTTATCTTTAGCCTTCTCAAGATCAAACATACTAACTACACGCTTATTCATGCGCGCCGCATATAAAGCAGCCTCATTAACTAAGTTGGCTAAATCAGCTCCCGAAAAACCTGGCGTACCTTGAGCAATATATTTCACTTCGACATCATCTGCCGCTGGAACCTTACCCATATGCACATTTAAAATACGCTCTCGACCTTTAACATCAGGCAGGCCAACGGTCACTTGTCGATCAAAGCGCCCCGGACGTAATAAAGCGGCATCCAAAACATCAGGTCGGTTAGTTGCCGCAATAACAATCACACCTTCCGTTCCTTCAAAGCCATCCATTTCAACCAATAACTGATTTAAAGTTTGCTCACGCTCATCATTACCGCCCCCTAAACCAGCGCCACGCTGACGTCCTACCGCATCTATCTCATCAATAAATATAATGCACGGTGCATGACGCTTAGCTTGATCAAACATATCACGCACACGAGACGCCCCAACACCAACAAACATCTCCACAAAATCAGAACCTGAAATAGTGAAAAAAGGCACTTTGGCTTCACCAGCAATGGCTCTAGCTATCAATGTTTTACCTGTTCCGGGAGGACCGATTAACAATGCACCACGAGGAATTTTACCGCCCAGCTTTTGATATTTTGATGGATCTCTTAAAAAATCCACCATTTCCTCAACTTCTTCTTTAGCTTCATCACAGCCCGCTACATCAGCAAAAGTCACTTTGATCTGGTCTTCTTCAAGTAGGCGCGCTTTACTTTTACCAAAACTCATTGGCCCACCTTTACCCCCTCCACCGCCTTGCATCTGACGCATAAAAAAGATCCAGACACCAATCAGCAATATCATAGGGAACCATGAGATAAAAATCTGCATGAGCATAGATTCATTTTCTGCAGGACGCGCTTTAATTTGCACACCATTAGCTAATAAATCATCAACTAAATGCGGGTCATTCGGAGCATAAGAAGTGAATTGATTACCGCCTTGTAACTGCCCTTTAATTCCATTTTGGTCGTCCAAAATAACCTCTTGCACTTGACCGGCTCTTACTGCATCAATAAATTGCGAGTAGGAAAGTGCTGAACTTTGCTGAGTTCCACGCGTACCAAAATTATTAAATACGGACATCAAAACAACGGCAATGACAACCCATAAAATTACATTTTTAACCATATCGTTCAATTTTTACGCCCTAGCCCTGAAAGGACTTTTAATCTAAAAAACAAAGCAATTGTATCAGGATTAATAAAATCTGACTTATCACTAACTTCATTTGACCTAATCTTACAAGTCACCCATCATCTACTTACAATAAGGACTGCTCCTTATTTTTTAAAGCCCCTACCTAAAATATACACTTCATTACTACGCGCCCTAGATGCTTTTGGCTTCCGAATAAGAACCTTATCGAATGAAGCTTCGACTTGTTTCTTATATTCTTCAAAACCAACACCTTGAAATACTTTAACTAAAAACGAACCACCTTCAACTAATATCGCCTGCGCAGTTTCAAGCGCTAATTCGCATAAATACATAGAGCTGGGCTGATCCATCGCTTTATTACCACTGATATTCGGTGCCATATCAGACAAAACCACATCAATAGGTGCGCCATTCAAAACCTTAGTTAGTTGCTCATAAACTTCATTGTCCCGAAAATCACCACAAATAAAATCCACACCATCAATAGGTTCAATATCCAAAATATCTAAAGCAATTACTTTTTGCTTTTTGCCTACAATTTTACGCACATACTCAGACCATCCCCCTGGGGCTGCGCCTAAATCGACAACATTCATATGCGGCTGAATCAGCTTATCTTTTTCCAGAATCTCGACCAACTTGAAGGTGGCTCTAGAACGATACCCTAAGACTTTCGCTTTTTTCACATATTCATCATTAACATGCTCTTGCATCCATTGATTACTGCTTTTACTTCGTGCCATATCTATTTAGTGTAAAATTGTCTTATTTTATTATATTGAAGGAAATACAGAGTGAATTCTGAAGAATTAAAACTAATGGTAGGCAAAGCACATGCCTTACAGCCCGTTATTATGATTGGTCAAGCAGGCCTAACCGACGCAGTACTGAATGAAATTGAACTTGCGCTTAAAGCTCATGAGTTAATTAAAATAAAAGTGCGAGCCGAAAGAGATGAGCGCAAACTTATTCAAGAAGCCATAATAAATACAACTAAAGCGGAACTCATTCAAAGTATAGGCCAAGTTGTCGTTATTTACCGAAAAAAACCGCCTGTAGAACCTAAGAAAAAGAAGCAAGGCAGTAGACGAAGAGATTATTAAGGCTAGACTTCGTTATCAATTATCCATACAAAGCTACAACCATTGTCGATGTAAACTTGTTCACGCCGACAATGGTATAAATCTATTTAAATATATTGAATAGACAAAATCTCATACTCAACATCACCACCTGGCGTTTTAACCGTGACAACATCCTCAACTTCCTTACCTATCAGCGCCCTAGCAATTGGTGAGCCTACAGAAATTCGTCCCTCTTTAATATTAGCCTCATCTTGACCGACAATTTGATAGGTTACCTTTTTCTCTGTCTCTAAATCTTCAAGCTCAACCGTTGCACCAAAAATAACTTTACCTTGTGCATCAATTTTTGTCACATCGATAATTTGTGCGTTTGATAATTTTGCTTCAATCTCATTGATACGCCCCTCAGTAAAACTCTGTTGTTCACGCGCAGCATGATATTCCGCATTTTCCTTTAAATCACCGTGCGCTCTTGCTGTAGCAATCGACTCAACAATTTGCGGACGGGTAACTGTCTTTAACACTTCTAATTCGGCCTTCAATTTCGCAGCCCCAATTACTGTAAGAGGTACTTTATCCATTTAAAACTCCAACAAACTTAATATAAAATACTTATAAAAAAGAAAGGCTGACAAATGCCAGCCTTCCCATACATTAAAACTCAAGTTGAACTTTAATGTAAATTAGTACCATGCAGATCCTGCAAACAATTGACATCACCTGCATCTAACTCACCCAATGCATAACAAGCCGCTTTTGCACCAGCCATTGTCGTGTAATAAGTGACCCGATGCTGTAAAGCCTCTCTACGCATAGTAAAGGAATCAGAAATAGCTTTAATACCTTCTGTGGTATTAATAATCAACTGAATCTGATCATTTTTAATCATATCCACGGTATTGGGGCGGCCTTCATTTACTTTACAGACGACTTCACACTCTATACCTGCTGCTTGAATAACTTTTGCAGTTCCGCGGGTAGCAACAATCTCATAATTTTTCGAAATCAACATTTTCGCCACTTCAACAACTTTAGGCTTATCTGCTTCACGAATACTAATTAACACTTTACCGCTATGACTCAAATCCACACCAGAAGCACGCTGTGATTTAGCAAATGCTTCACCAAAGGTCTTACCTACGCCCATCACTTCACCCGTTGATTTCATTTCCGGCCCTAACAAAGGATCTACGCCTGGAAACTTAACAAATGGGAATACCGCTTCTTTTACTGAAAAGTAACTAGGAATACGCTCCTCTGTAATGCCCTGCTCTTTTAAGGAAATGCCAGCCATACAAAGTGCGGCAATTTTAGCCAAAGGATAACCCGTTGCTTTAGATACAAAAGGGGCAGTACGCGAAGCACGTGGATTAACTTCTAATACATAGATAGTTTCACCTTGAATCGCAAACTGAGTATTCATCAGACCTCGGACACCCAATGCTTCTGCCATTTGCTTTACTTGCACGCGCAATTGATCTTGCAAATGCACAGGTAAATCGTACGGAGGCAAAGAACAAGCCGAGTCGCCAGAATGCACGCCCGCTTGCTCAACATGCTGCATTAAACCGCCAATCAATAAAGTCTCACCATCATAAATAGCATCTACATCCATTTCAATCGCATCATCCAAAAAGCGATCTAAAAGCACAGGCGAATCATTAGAAACACTAATCGCTTCTTTCATATAACGCAGTAATGACTCCTCGTTATAAACGATTTCCATGCCGCGTCCTCCTAAAACATAAGACGGACGCACCACTAAAGGAAAACCTAATTCTTTTGCAACATTAACCGCTTGCTCTGTTGAAGAAGCCGTACCATTCGGTGGTTGCTTTAAATTTAGTTTCTCAATTAACTGCTGAAAACGCTCTCGATCTTCTGCCAAATCAATAGCATCGGGTGATGTACCAATAATGGGTGCACCGGCCGCTTCTAAATCACGCGCTAATTTAAGCGGTGTTTGCCCACCATATTGCACAATAACACCTTTAGGCTGCTCTAAATCTATGATTTCCATCACATCTTCAAAGGTTAAAGACTCAAAATACAAACGATCAGACGTATCAAAATCAGTCGAAACAGTTTCAGGGTTACAGTTCACCATAATAGTTTCGTAACCGGCTTCACGCAAAGCTAAAGCGGCATGCACGCAACAATAATCAAATTCAATCCCTTGACCAATGCGATTCGGACCACCCCCTAAAATAATAATTTTTTCTTTATCCGAAACGCGTGCCTCACACTCACGCTCGTAAGTTGAATACAAATAAGCCGTATCCGATGAAAATTCAGCAGCACAAGAATCAATGCGCTTATACACAGGGCGTATAGCTTGCTTATGACGTAACTTACGTACATCACGCTCTTTAGTACCCAGTAACTTAGCTAAACGCGCATCAGAAAAACCTTTTTGCTTTAAGCGGAATAATTGTCCTTCCTCTAAAGTTGCCAAAGTTTTTGTTGCTAATGACTTCTCCGTTAACACCAAGTCTTCTACTTGCGCTAAAAACCAGGGATCAATTTTGCTGGCTTCATGCACATCATCAAACGCCATCCCACTACGGAAAGCATCGGCAACATACCATAAACGATCAGGCCCTGGATGGCGCATCTCACGTTGCATTTTATCAGCAGCATCAGGATCATCGAAATTAACAATTTCATCCAAACCATCGACACCCACTTCTAATCCACGTAAAGCTTTCTGCAAAGACTCTTGAAAAGTACGGCCAATCGCCATGACTTCACCCACAGATTTCATCTGCGTCGTTAAACGATCATCGGCTTGCGGAAATTTCTCAAAAGTAAATCGCGGCACCTTTGTAACCACATAATCAATTGTCGGCTCAAAAGAAGCTGGCGTTGCGCCACCCGTAATTTCATTCTGCAACTCATCAAGTGTATAACCTACAGCCAATTTAGCAGCGACTTTAGCAATCGGAAAACCTGTTGCTTTAGAGGCTAAAGCCGATGAACGCGATACCCGCGGATTCATTTCAATAACCACCATACGACCATCAACTGGATTAATCGCTACCTGTACGTTAGAGCCACCAGTATCAACACCGATTTCACGTAACACTGCCAAAGAAACATTACGTAAGATTTGGTATTCTTTATCAGTTAAAGTCTGCGCAGGAGCAACGGTAATCGAATCCCCTGTATGCACACCCATCGGATCAAAGTTTTCGATAGAGCAAATAATAATGCAATTATCTTTAGTGTCACGCACCACTTCCATTTCATATTCTTTCCAACCTAGCACTGATTCTTCAATCAATAACTCATTAGTTGGTGATAAATATAAGCCGCGTTCACAAATTTCAATAAATTCTTCTTTATTATAAGCAATCCCACCCCCACTACCACCCATCGTAAAAGAAGGGCGAATAACAGTCGGGTATCCTACCTCTTCCTGCGCAGCGAATGCTTCTTCCATGCTGTGTGCAGTTTTAGATTTAGCGACCTCAAAACCAAGCCTAGCCATTGCATCATTAAATAACTGACGGTCTTCAGCCATATTGATCGCTTCTTTAGTCGCCCCGATCATTTCCACACCGTATTTTGCCAATACACCATGTTTATCGAGATCTAAAGCACAATTTAATGCGGTTTGCCCGCCCATAGTTGGCAAAATTGCGTCTGGACGTTCTTTTTCAATGATTTTTTCAACTGTTTGCCAGTCTATGGGCTCTATATAAGTAGCATCAGCCATATCAGGATCAGTCATAATGGTCGCTGGATTAGAGTTGACCAAGATTAAACGATAACCTTCCTCGCGCAACGCTTTACAAGCTTGAGTTCCTGAATAATCAAACTCACAGGCTTGACCAATAACAATGGGGCCTGCGCCTAATAATAAAATAGATTTTATGTCGGTTCTTTTTGGCATATTTTTAGCTCTGTCTTATTGGTTAGCTTGATTCATCATGACCATAAAGTCATCAAATAAGGACTCTACATCATGCGGACCTGGACTCGCTTCAGGATGACCTTGAAAGCTCATTGCAGGAATATCAGTACGCGCAATACCTTGCAAACTACCATCAAATAATGAATGGAAAGTTGCTTGCAAGTTATCGGGCAAGGTTGTTTCATCGACGGCAAAACCATGATTCTGGCTACTAATCATGACGCGTCCAGTAGACTTTTCTTGAACAGGATGATTTGCGCCATGATGCCCAAATTTCATTTTTTCAGTTTTAGCGCCACAAGCAAGCGCCAATAATTGATGTCCCAAACAAATACCAAAGACCGGAATTTTTTGTTCTAAAATGATTCTTATGGCTTCAATCGCATAAGTACATGGTTCTGGATCACCAGGACCATTAGATAAGAATACACCATCTGGATTCATTGCTAAGACTTCAGCCGCAGGTGTCGTAGCAGGCACAACAGTCACACGACAACCACGATTAGCTAATAAACGTAAAATATTACGTTTTACCCCGAAGTCATACGCGACGACATGCTTAGTAAGATTTTCAGCTTGGGTATACCCTGCTTCTAAGTTCCAGGTATTTTCCGTCCATTCATAAGCTTCAGTAACAGTCACTTCTTTCGCTAAATCCATCCCTTTCAATCCAGGAAATGCATTTATTGCAGCCTTAGCCACGCGTTCATCACAAACATCGCCAGCAATAATACAGCCACGCTGCGCACCTTTATCACGCAGTAACCGAGTCAATTGACGTGTATCAATCTCAGCAATGGCAACCACATTATTATCCTGCAAATAATCTGATAAGCTTTTTTCTGAGCGCCAGTTACTAGCAACGATAGGTAAATCACGAATCACCAAGCCACTAGCAAAAACGCCAGACGACTCATTATCTTCATCATTTGTGCCCACATTACCGATATGCGGATAGGTTAAGGTTACGATTTGTTTAGCATACGAAGGATCACTGAGGATTTCCTGATACCCTGTTAATGATGTATTAAACACCACCTCTCCAGCAGAACAGCCATCTGCGCCTACCGACACCCCATGAAATACTGTCCCATCTTCCAACATTAATAGTGCAGGTTTGTTCAAAATAAGCCACCTTAAATGTACAAAACGGGAAGCACCTCGCGGCCCTTCCCGTTATAGAATAAATTACGTCTGATCATATCAGCTATCCGGAAACCAGATAATTTTTATAATTTTACTGAATTATCAGTGCGCGGTCATTAAGATTTTTATAATTTCTGATTATAGGGATAATGAATATGACTTAAGAATCATTCAGCTCCTCAATGTCTACTGAGAAACATCCAATAGCTCGAACATTTAATCTTTTATTTATATTTACCTTCATATTCTTACCCAGACTTTGAATAAGCATCCTTTATACAAATTCAGGATAGATTAAGTTAACAAATACATCAGCTTTAAATGCAAAATGCAAGGCAATTTAGTATTTCTTTGTATATATGCAAGCGATCAACGTAAATATTCAGACCCTAGCTGAAAACACAAAATAATTGACAAATCGACACAAGAACATTGTACAAGCCCATTAAGAAAGCCTTAGTATTTATCCCATGCAATTGAGTAACCAAGACCTAAGCCAAATCGATGAAGACGAACTTCTCAATTTACAGAACGAGGAATTGCGTGACCTATCAAAGTACGTTACCCGAAATTGTTATAGTCACCACTAACAACGATCATAATGACGCGACTTCACCAAATAAGCCTGATCGTGAACTTACAGTGGAAACGCCCAACAAAGTGTGAGCCACCGGCATTACCTATGCTTGGACACTTGAAGGCTGGGTTTGTGTGGCTGTTGTGATCTATTTTCACGTCAAGTCGTTAGTTGGGCTATTAACAATCATATGCGTACCTCACTCTGTGTCAATGCTTTACAGATGGGCTTTTTAGCGCAGAAAACCAAAGCTTAGGCTGCTGCATCATTCGGATCCTGGCAACCAATATACAAGTAAAGAGCGCCATAATCATATAGATATTATGAAGATTGAGCAAAGCATGAGCCTGAAAGGTAATTGCTGGGATAACAGTCCAACGGTTTTTTCGGAGTCTTAGAGTGAGCAACTAAATTACGAAAAGTTCATAATAAAAAAAGCAGCAAAGTTAAGTGTTATTGATTACTTGGCTTTTTATAACGATAAGCGAAAGCACTCTAAATTAGGCTATAAATCGCCCTTAGAGTTTGAGCGAGAGCGTGAGTTTCATAAGCAACGGGGCTCAGCAAGTGCCCTGCTTTACTTGACCATTACACTTTGTCTTTAAAGTCCTTATTAATGCGTTTACCTTGTCAACACGCCCAGTTTTTTCAGCGCAACACCTGATATACGGTATAATTATCAGTCAAATTGAACCTAGGTTCATTTATATCATCCTGATTGCTGGATTCATTATTCTTTTTATAGGTTAATTCCTATAGTTTCCTAGCAATTTAATATTCTTGGAGACATCATTCATGCGTTTTTTAATTTCCTATCCGCAAACGAACTGGGATTATGCCAAGTTCCGTTTAAACCGTATTATCAGAGGGAAAGACAAATCCAATGATGTATTTACCGGATCACCCGGCGGAAAAATTCAATTATTAGAACAACGCGAACCTTTAGGAAAATTTCGTTTATTAGATGAGATTTACCCGACCAAACCTTTTGGAATGGAATATGTCGCAGGTGAAGGGCTTTATTTTATTACTGGCCTGCCTTGCTGCATTGATGGCCAAGCGGGTGATGAACATATTCTGAGATTAAACGACCAAGGTGAAATTGACTTAGTGATCAAACACCCATTATTTTCACAAATGCGCTCACTACGCAGGACTAAAAATGGCATATTGGTCACTTCCAGTGGCATTGATGCGATTTTAGAAGTCAATTTGCAAGGTGAAATCATCTGGGATTGGTTCGGCACTGAACAAGGCTATTCAACACGTTACGGTGGTGGCGAACGAACCATTGACCGTGATTTTGATCACCGCACGCTTTGTTATTCAGGAAAATTACAGACCACACATTTGAATTCGGCCATTGTTGATCCTTACGATGACAGTAAAATCCTAACTATCCTTTTTTACCAAGGAAAAGTTGCGCGCATCGACAGAGAAACTTTGCAATTAGAGCATGTAATTGCAAACTTGAATGGCGCACATCATATTCGCCCTCACTCAAAAGGCTATATGCTCTCTAATTCGCGCAAAGGTGAAACGCATCTTTATGATCGCAATTTCCAATTACTAGAAATCATCGACGGAACCAACTCTTTATTCCCTGTCAAATGGGTACAAGACACCATAGAAATGCCTTCTGGCTCACATCTCATCGCTGACTGCAATACTTTTAATTTACGTGAACGCACAGCCGATGGCAAAGAGCGTAAATTTAACACAAAAATGCCTAACCGCATTTTCCAAATCGAGCCAGTAGGTGATGATTTTTCCTTTAATACCCTAGCTCATTCACACTTTACTAAAGACTAATTAATGAAACGTTATTTACTTCCTCTTTGTACTGTCTTGTTTACAGCGCCTATTCTAGCTGAAGAATTCATGCCGTCTTATACCGAGTGGCAAAGAACAACTCAAAACCCTTTAAGTGCTAACTTTAGGTTACCGCTTGAATACGATTTCCATGGCAATGCGCCTGCTGGCAATGTAAATATCCTAAGCTTTGCTCCTATTATGCCGATTAAATTTGACGGCTGGAATATCATTAACCAGCTCACGCTGAACGTCATGTGGACACCGGGCGATATTACCGGAATTAAAGGCTTGCCAGAACCGTATACCGGCAATGGCCATGGTGGTAGTGCTGGCTATGCAGCTGGTCTCGCAGATACTGACTTTACTAGTTACTTTTCTTCGACTATAGGTGAAAATTTCACTTTTGGTTTCGGACCGACTTTCACTTTTCCGACCGACGAACCCACACGCGAATTGGGCAGTGGCAAGTTCAGCGTAGGACCTGCTTTAATGTTGGTGTATCAAC
Source organism: Methylococcaceae bacterium (assembly GCA_021736705.1). Classification (GTDB taxonomy): domain Bacteria; phylum Pseudomonadota; class Gammaproteobacteria; order Methylococcales; family Methylomonadaceae; genus Methyloprofundus. The sequence goes on from JAIPFI010000080.1 coordinate 13,452, forward strand.
CTGAACACTGGACGATGAGCCTAGAATTGCAGCAAATTTGGTCGGTAATTGGCAACGAAGGCCGGGAAGATGTCAGCCAAATGATTCTTCAACCCTCTATTTATTACAACCTGCCTGAAGGCTGGTATTTACTTTCAGACATGCAAATGGTCACTAAT
>JAIPFI010000081.1 GCA_021736705.1 Methylococcaceae bacterium
GGGGGAATAGGAATAATACTGCAAATAGGCAGGCTGGAATCTATCCGGTATTTATGCAATTAAATCGCTAAAATCTTGTGCAGATACAGCGGGGCTAAATAAATAGCCTTGATACGCATGACAATTAACCATATTAAGGTGTGCAAGCTGTGCGATATTTTCGACCCCTTCGGCAATAATTTGGGCATCCAGCATCGTTGCTAAATCTATAATGGTTTTTACTATGGCGCGACTGGCTTTATCTTTTTCTATATCATCAATAAAACACTTGTCGATTTTTAACACATCTACAGGGAAGTGTTTTAAATATTGCAGTGATGAATAACCTGTACCAAAATCATCAATAGAAATACGGCAACCTAGTTTCTTGATGTCGTGTAACCGTGAACAAACGGTTAAAAAATCATCAACTAAGGCCGTTTCTGTTAGCTCTATATCAAGATGCGCAGGATTAATCCCCGTTTTTTTGATAATGTCAGATAAGTCGTTTATAAAAGAATCGTGTGCAAATTGTTTGGAGCTAACATTGACAGAAATAGTGTTAATGTTTGCAAAGTGGCCTTGATCTTCCCATTGTCGGATTTTTTGGCAGGCTGTATTTAAGACCCAAAGACCGACGTCAATAATTAAATTCGAATGTTCAGCGATGGGGATAAACTCAGCAGGGGAAACATGTCCGAGAAGCTCATCAGTCCAGCGTAATAAGGCTTCACTGCCTATTATTTTATTGCTGTTTATATTAATTTGAGGCTGGTAATAGAGTTCTAATTGATTATGAATAATGGCCTTGCGTAACGCATTTTCAATGCCCAGCTTTTTACGCGCAGACTGTTCCATTTCTGTTTGAAAAAAAGCATGTTGATTAAGTCCTTGTATTTTCGCTCTATGCATCGCGGTATCCGCTTTTCTTAATAACTCGGCTAAGGTTTCATTGTCGTAGGGGTAAAGTGCAACACCGATGCTTTTAGTGATAAGAAATTCCATGCTATCAATCACAATAGCTTCTGCAAAAAGGCTGTCGATTCTTTGAATGATTTTTGTGGTGATATGGACTACTTCATCTTTATCAGCCTCTACATCATCTATCCAAATGGCAAATTCATTACCTTCAACCCGGCAGGTGAGAGCATCATGGCGCACGGCAATTTGTAGCTTGTTAGCAAATTCGAGAAGTAATTGATCACCAAAGTGATGACCTAAGGTGTCGTTGTATTTTTTTAAATCATTAATATTAATATACAGCAAAATACCGGCTTTGTTATTTCTTGCTAGCTTGGCTAACGACTGTTCTACCTGTACTTTGAATAACGTTTTATTGGGTAATTTGGTTAAAGCATCGTAGTGAGTCAGATAATCAATTAGGGCTTCATGTTCTTTGGTATGGCTAATGTCGCTAAAGGTTCCAATATAATGATGAATTTTATTATTCTCTTTGACCACTGTAATTGTTTGCCATTGCGGATAAATTAAACCATTTTTACGTTTATTCCATATTTCGCCTGACCAGCGATCATGTTCTTGCAAAGAGAGCCACATCTCGTCATAAAAAGCACTGTTATGTTTGCCAGAAGCAAGGATTTTTGGATCTTTGCCTAGTATTTCCTGTTCTTCATAGCCGGTGATTTTGGTGAAGGCAGGGTTGACGTGAATGATTTCTTTTTTGTTATTAGTGATTAAAATAGCAGCTGCGCTTTCAGTAAAAGCAGCAGAAGTGATTAACAGTTCTTGCTCAATTTTTTTTCTATGGGCTATTTCTGTTTCTAGCTCTTGGTTACGCTGTTTTAATAGTTTTGCTTGCTGGGCTATTTTTAAAAGTATCCCTGCTTTATGAGCTAAGATTTGCTTGTTTATAGGCTGTTTTATGTGGTTTATAGCGTGTATGTTTAAGTCTTTGAGTAAACTTAAACATGCGCTGTGAATATCGGTAACAACGATAATTTGAGCCTGTTGCGTTACTGCTTTATTTCTGAGTAAAGTGACCAGCTCAGAGGTATTGATTGCAGACATACTAAGGTTGAATAAAAGTAAATCGAACTCATGACGTTTGCATAGCTGAAGTGCTTCTTTCGTTGATTCTACAGAAAAAATCGTTTGCTTTAGTGGTGTAATCACTCTTTCTAGTAATGAGCGGCTATTATTTGCCATATCATCGACAATTAAAATGTTACTTGTGAAAGGTTGAAGCTGCATCTGATTTTTTTATAGGAAATATTGGCTAGTAACATCTATTTATATTAGTTTATTTGTGGTTTTTTAGCATGCTATGAAATCGGTCTAAATGTGATGAAAACTGACATTTCTTGCTAAAGGCGTCATTAATCATAATAATTATGAATTTTACTCATTAGTATTGATAACTAATTTTTTGTTAAAAGCGCTTTTTAATGACTGACATAAATATAATTCTTGTTGAAGATGATGATGACTTAAGAGAAAGTCTGGCTGAAGTGCTAGAGCTTTCCGGTTTTCATGTCGATGCGGTGAACTGTGCGATGGCGTTTTATCAAACACTCAATATTATGAGTTATGATGTTGCGCTTGTGGATATTGGCCTACCAGATCAGTCGGGGCTAAAGATTGTCGAATTCTTGCGTGAGAAAACAGGCGTAGGCATTATCTTATTAACCGCAAAGAGTGCAGTGGTAGATCGTGTTTTAGGTTATGAAAGTGGTGCCGATCATTATTTTGTCAAACCTGTGGATAGTTTTGAGTTAATGGCTGCCATTAGAAGTTTGTATGGACGCATGCTGGAGCAACTATCTACAGTGGCTGAAATGACGCATTGGCGTTTGGAACGCTCTTCTTGGAAACTGGTCTGCCCAGAAGGGAAATATATAAAATTAACCGCAAAAGAAATGACATTTATCAATATACTGATGCAACAATCGGGTGAATGTGTGATACGCAACCAGTTATTGAATGAATTAGGCTATTTTGATGATGAGTTTGGGAATAGATCTATGGATTCTTTGTTACGCCGATTACGCAAAAAAGTGATGGATGAAATGCATAAGGAATTACCTGTGCAGACTATTCGAGCTTCAGGCTATTGTTTCTCCGCAGTTTCAGTGATTTTAAGTGGCGGCTAAAGTTTTTGCTTGGCAAAACTATTGGCAGGTATTTGCTTGCCCAATCTTATTCATTTTTAGCCTATCTGTTAATGCAGAGTCGCACGTTTCTGATCAAGTGCATGACGTACAGAGAGAAAGGCAAGGGTTTGAAGTGATTAGGTTATGTGCTCAACTAGATTTTATGCCTTATGAAAGCATTGATGAACAAGGACAATATATAGGCATTATTGCTGATTTTATCCGCTTATTAGCTGAAAAAATGCATAAGCAGTTGGTCTTGGTTAAAACACTGGATACTCAGCAAGCGCAAGAGTTTCTTAAACAACAGCGATGCGATATTATGTCGGTCATCGCGCAAAATAAAGAAGCAGAGGGTTTTTTAAATGTCACCGAGCCATTGCTACAACAGCCTATTGGTTTGGCCGCTTTAGCTGATAGTGAATTTATTGGCGATATAAGTCAGGCGTTAGAGCATCGTTTTGCGGTTGTACAAGAAACAGTCCTTTATGAAACATTAAGGAGCCAATATCCCAGTATAAAAATAACACCTGTTGAAAACGCTAAAATAGGCCTCGCTATGGTGGCTTCCGGGAAGTTATTTGCCTATATCGATAGTGTCGCGATCATTGCCTATCAAGTGCAGAAACAGAGTATTTTAAATATAAAAATTGCCGGTGAATTAGCGCTTAAATTCCCGATAGCTATTGCCATTAGAAAAGATAACCCTTTGTTACTCGGAGAATTTAACGGAGCGATTGCTGAGCTTCGCGAACAAGAAAAACTGTTTATTCTCAATAAGTGGTTATCAATAAACTATCAGAGAGGCTTTAACTATGGGTATTTGAGCCAGTATTTAGCGCCTATTTTTGTTATGTTACTGGCTTTTTTAGTGCATTATGTTTTTTTACTCCGTAATAATAAAAAGTTACAGACTTCAAATAATAAACTGATGTCCGAAAATGAATGTATTAATTCTGTGCTAGAGCAAGAACAGCAGGCGGTTAATCAAAGTATCCAGTTTGCGGAAATGATTTCCCATGAATACCGAACGCCGGTGTCAATTATTAGTACCAACTTAGATATTTTAGCGTTAAAGAATCAGCAGAAAGCATTTGCGATAGATTCCCAGCTAACTAAAATGAGGGACTCCGTTGCCAAGTTAATTGCTTTAGTCGAAACCGCGTTGAGTCGAGAGAAGCTATTAACAGGGAAATTAGTTGCGCATAAAATCAGGGTGGATTTTTATCTTATTGTTCAGCAAGTACTTTTTGAGCTAAAAAAAAGTTATCCACGGCGACAAGTCGTATTACATTGCGAGCAAATCAAGCTTCCTTTTTTCGGTGATCCGGAATTGCTAATCTTATTATTAACTAATTTGTTAGAAAATGCCTTTAAGTATTCTGCCTCTGATAAAGTTGTTGCTTTGAGTCTCGTACTGAGTGCCAAACAGTTAACAATTGAAGTTGCTGACCAAGGTATTGGTATTATGCATACGGATATGGAACACATTTTTGATAAATACCATCGGGCATCCAATGCCGTTAATACCTCGGGGATTGGCTTAGGTTTATTTATGGCAAAGCTCGTAGTGGTGCAACATGGTGGTGAAATTTCTGTGGTGTGTCCAGTAGAAGGGGGAACGATGGTGCGTATTTTATTCCCTGTCCCATCGGACAACGATTAAACGATAGGTGTCTTGTTAGTGAATATTACTCAAAAATATAAGCTTAAAATGGCGGGTTATAGCCACATACTGATCTATGTGCCTAGCTTAATTTTATTACTGTCGACCTTCGGTTTGTTTTTTTATGTTCAAGCGCGTGAGCAAGCTTGTATTGAGATTCTTTTGCAAGACAAAGTCAAAAGCGTGAGCTACCTTTTTCAAAAGGATTTGCAGCGTTATATTGATGTAGCGCAACACTTTAGAGGCGAGGTATCGAAAAATGGTCGCGTTACATCGGAAAATTTCCGCAAATTTGCCCATGGTTTAGTGACGGAGTATCCAGATATACAAAGTGTTGAGTGGGGAACCTTGGTTAATGCTAAAGATCGCCCAGCCTTTGAGAAAAAGATGCAGCAGCTTTATGGTATGGAGGTATTAATAACGGAATATAACAACCAGAATGAGCGGGTTCCTGCATTAAGTAAAGGAGAATACTTGCCTATTACCTATGTTTATCCGTTAGCACAGAATAAAAGCGCCTTGGGATTGGAACTCAGTAGTGAGTTGAGTCAATTGCACGCTCTAAACAGAGCAAGGGCAACGGGTAAGACGATGTTTCAGGTGTCCGGCGTAGCCTTACAAAATCATGCTGAAATTCAAGATAATTTCTATGTTATCAGCTACGTTCCTTTTTATCGCTCAGTCAGCGGCGAGCAGGAGCACAATAATGCGTTTATTGGGTATCTTGCTCAGGTCATTAGCATTAAAAGTTTTGTCGAAAAGATCCTGGCTCAAAGCCAAATGGAAAATATCAATTTGAGTTTGTTAGATACGACTGAAGAGCAATCGGTGTTAATTTATCAGCAGTCAGGGCGTGAAGATACGACCAGCCTGACAGTGACGCAAGAAGTAAGCTTAGCTAATAAGGTCTGGACTATCAATTTGCATGCAACACCTGCTTTTATTGCAAAGGTTCAAGCACCTGTTTCTTGGTTCATTTTGTTATGGGGCTTGCTATGTACGGCTATTGTTATGGTCATGCAGCGACTGTATATTCAAACGAATACAAGGTTACAGCAACAATTAGTGAGTGATGCGGAAGATTTGCATGCATCAGAAGTTAACGCGAATTTGCTGGCAGTTACTTTTGAGACACATCAAGCCATTTTAATTACTGATCCAGAGGCTAAAATTTTAAGAGTAAATAAGGCTTTTACTGAAATTACTGGCTATGCAGAACATGAAGTCATTGGTCAGAATCCGCGTATTTTGTCTTCCGGAAGACAAAATTCTGAATTTTATCGTGATATGTGGAGTTCATTATTAGAGTCTGGTAAGTTTGAAAGTGAAATATGGAACCGCAATAAAGGCGGTGCTGTTTTTTTAGAGCGTCAAACGATAACAGCGGTTAAAAATGCTATGGGGCATACCGCTTATTTTGTTTCGGTATTTTCTGATATTACTCAGCAAAAGCAAGCAGAAGAAAGGATTAAGTATTTTGCTTTTTATGATCCTTTAACCTTATTACCAAACAGGCGGTTACTGTTAGATCGGTTAGAGCAAGCGTTAATACATGCAAAAAGGTCACAAACGAGTGGTGTCGTGATTTCTATAGACATGGATGATTTTAAAGAGATTAATGATAGCTTAGGTTATCAATATGGGGATGAGGTGTTGATGCAGTTTGCTCAGCGATTGACTCAATTGTTGCGCAAATCAGATACAGTTGCGCGCCTAGAAGGGGATAAGTTTGTCCTTATTTTACCTACTGAAAAACTGGGTCAAAAAGTCATTATAGAACACGCGATCAGTGTTATAGAAAAAATATTACTTGATAGTAAACAGCCTTTTACCCTTAAAGAGAGTGAGCATTATATAACTGTCAGTATAGGGGTTAGTATCATTGAAGCTGAAGGTTTATTTAGTGCAACGGATATTTTAAGGCAGGCAGATGCAGCGATGTATAAGGCTAAAGCGCAGGGTAAGCATGGCTTTTGTTTTTACCAAGATGCTATACAAGCATTGCTTGAGAAAGGCCGATTAAGAAATAAGGAATTCACAAACTTGGATTAACTTTTTGTTGCAGAGTAATAAAAAGCTAAAGAATATGCATGGAATAATGTCTTCATCTTAGGAGCGCAGGCAGCTTGCCTGCGCAATGCAGACCAGTCGCCTGTGTTCTCACATACGCCTGACTTGTAAGGATTAGCTTGCCTGCTTATCCCATACTTAAATAGCGCTCACCGGTATCATGCATTATCGTTACAACTGTTTTACCTGTGCCGAGTCTTTTGGCAACACGTAATGCCGCGCAAACACTCGCCCCGGTGGAAATTCCCGCTAAAATTCCTTCTTCTTCAGCAAGGCGCTTACGCATAGCAAAGGCTTCTTCAGTGCTGACTAACTCAATACCATCAATTAAATCAACATCTAAATTTTTAGGAATAAACCCGGCACCTATGCCTTGTATTTTGTGTGGACTATGTTTGCCGCCAGAAATAACAGGTGATTCCGCTGGTTCAACAGCAATAGCTATAAAATCATTCTTTCTTGCTTTAATAATCTCAGAGACACCGGAGATGGTGCCGCCAGTACCCACGCCACAAACAAAAGCATCAATATTGCCATCGGTTGCTGACCAAATTTCTTGAGCAGTTGTTTTACGATGAATTTCTGGATTAGCAGGATTTTCAAATTGCTGCGGCATGAACGCATTGTCTATTTGAGCCAGCATTTCTTTGGCTTTATTGATTGCTCCTGTCATGCCTTCTGAGCCAGGTGTTAAGACAACTTCTGCACCGTACAGTGCTAATAGTTGACGTCGCTCTACTGACATAGTCTCTGGCATGGTCAAGATGCACTTATAGCCACGTGCTGCGGCAACCATTGCTAAAGCAATGCCTGTGTTACCCGAGGTAGGCTCAATAATAGTGCCGCCTTCTTGCAATTCGCCTGATTTTTCGGCTGCGATAACCATGGCCAGACCGATACGATCTTTAATTGAGCCGCCGGGATTACTCGCTTCAATCTTTAAAAAAACGTCAGCTGAGCCAGGGATGGCAAGGCGATTTAATTTAACTAATGGAGTGCTACCGATGAGTTGTGTAATGTCATGTACTGCCGTCATATTTTACCTTTATATTTCTGATAGTTAATATGTGATTCCTTACTATACAATTTTATACGCGAAAATACTTGATTAGTCATTTTTTCATTGGCAATTGAGGTATGGGTTGCTAATATAGACCAGTTATTTGATGGATTATTTAATACCAATGCTGCTAACTATAAAATTACGCCTTATTCTTAGGTATAAATACAGGGTGATTGGTTTTTAAGCTAAATTAATTCTGAATTCTATGCAGAAATAAAATTTGCCGAGGAAAGCTACGTAGCAATACGGGCTTTTTTTTTGTCTGCCATCTTATTTTTTACTATATTACAAACCTTTTATCTAGGAACGCGCTTATGCAAGACTATTTACCTGAAATTCAAGCACTTCTTTCCGACTGGTATTTACTAACGATGAATAATCCCTTGTATGCCGGGGCATTAGTGTTGATTGTTTGGTTGTGCTTGGTGTTTTTTTATAATATTAAAGTTCTTTTCTTGAAAAAGAAACACAAGGTAAGTGAGCAGGGGAGGATTGAATTACAAAGACAGCTAGAAGCTGTACAACAGCAATTAAAGCAAAGTGAAGAGAAATTCGCTGATAGCCTGCAACAAGCAGAACAAAATGCACAAACTGCGGCTGATTTTGTTGAGCAAGTGCAAGAGCGAAATCTTGCTATTGTTGCTGCAATCAGGGCATTAGCCGCGAAATTTGACTTGAATGAGCAGTTAGTTGGTTCTGATAATGATATGAAGGCTGAGTTTATTTGGCAACAACAAGATAATATTGTGGCTCAGCTAACTGAACGTTTAGAGGCTGTGCTGAAAGCCAACAATGAGCGCGAGGCGATACATCAGCAAGAAATTGCTCAATTGAAAGAGAAGGAAGTCTTAATTAATTCACTGCATGCAACCTTAGACACACAAACCAAACAATTTGCACAATTAGAGCAAGCATTAGAAACACAAAAACTGAGACAGCAAGAGCAGCAGATTCAAGCGCAACAGCAATTAGCCAGTACTTTAGAAAAGCATCAACTGGATTTCACTAAACTTCTTAATGATTTAAAAAATCAAACAAATGAGCAGAGTCAATCTGTGCAAGAAGTTTCGACAGTAGAGAATCAGGCATCTGACGCTATTGTAGCCGTGGCAATAGAATCGCCAGCGAGTGAGCCAGAAGTTATTACGCCTCGCGTTAGTCTTGATGCTAACATTGAAACAGTGCAACCAGAAGTTGTTTCTGTTGAGCCTTTAGTGGTTGAAGCGCCAGAAGTAGTCTCCCCTGTAACAACAACGCCTAGCCCAGACAGTATAGAAGATTTGCATATATCAACGCTTGAGTCTGTCGTTTCTCCTGAACCTTTCAGTGTGCGGGAAATTGTTCAGCCTGACGTGGTCAATATTATAAAAAAGGATGCGTCTATTGTTGACGAAGTAAAGTTTAAAGAGCCAAACTATAATGCTTCTAGTATGGATTTATCGGGTACTTTTAAAGGGCTGTTGGGGAAAATGACAGCTAAGAAGAAAGTTAATGATAAGCCCGTAGTAGAAAAAAGTGAAGCAGATGAAAAGAAAGCTAACAAGTCTCCTTCTAAGTTAAAAGGTCTTTATAGTAACTTAACGTCTAAAGGTAAATAATCGCCTTATTTTTATTAGATGATCTGTTTGAATAGAATTGATCATCAATATATATCAAAACTCTCTTCTTTGAAGTGTACTATGTCTCGCTGGAAAGCTCCTCTCCCTAAGTCCTCTCCTTATATTACGCCTGCGGGCTATCAGCGTTTAGAGCTGGAATTAAAGGAGCTATGGATTAAACGCAAGGCCGTAGTCGAGGCTTTATCCGCTGCAGCTGCTGAAGGTGATCGCTCGGAAAATGCAGAATATATTTACCGAAAAAAAGAATTGCGCGGTCTTGATCGACGTATTCATTTTTTACAACGACGTATGCCAGAATTGAATATTATTGCTGAGAATCCTTCGGATCAGGATAGGATATTTTTTGCCGCGTGGATATTATTGGAAAATGATAAAGGGGATGAGGTGCTTTACCGAATTGTCGGCGCAGATGAATTTGAGGTTGACAAGCACTATATCAGTTTAGATTCGCCTTTAGCGAAAGCTTTATTAAAGAAAACCTTTGATGATGAAGTGCTAATTCGTAATGAGTATCAGGAAGTGCGTTATTCAGTATTGGATATTCAGTATGGCGAAGCATTTATTGCAGATTAATATTGTCTGGTAGTTACCAGTTTTTTTGAATCAGTTTTATAAAAGTAATGAAAAAGATATTTAACAAAAGTTTTATCACTAATTTTTTGGCATCACTCTTAATTGCCGCCGGCTATTTTTCGCCTGTTTATCCCGAATTAATTAAAGCCATTGGTTTTTTTGCTTTATCCGGTGCTTTGACTAACTGGATAGCCATTCATATGCTCTTTGAAAAAGTGCCTTTACTCTATGGCTCAGGTATTATTCCTAATCGTTTTGAAGAGTTTAAAGGCTCTATTAAGCACTTAATGATGCACCAGTTTTTTACTTTAGAAAATGTTGAACAATTTATAGAAAGTGAAGAGCAAGAAGGGGAAAAGGTCTTGAATCTTGATCCTTTATTGGCAGCGGTCGATTATGATCGTATCTTTGAAGGCTTGATTTCTTCGATTATGGAGTCGTCTTTTGGTGGGATGTTGCAAATGATGGGCGGGCAAGAGGCTCTAACGCCTTTAAAAGAACCCTTTACTGAAAAGATGAAAGTTACTTTAACAGAGATGGTTGAATCAGATAAATTCAAAGCCGCTTTAAAGCAAGGATTAAATGCACACCAAATTGGTGAAGATATTTTGACTAAAATTGAAACAGTGATTGATAAGCGTTTGGCAGAATTAACGCCACAATTGGTTAAAGAAATGGTGCAAGCTATTATCCGCGAACATTTAGGTTGGTTAGTGGTTTGGGGGGGATTCTTTGGTGGCGCGATGGGTGCAGGATTTTACTTTGTCTAAGTAAAGAGTAGGGCGGACTTTAGTCCGCCTTGTGTGTTTTACCAGTCTGTCATACTCGCTACTGGTGCGTTTTTAATAAAAATCCCATCAAGATTAATGCTTTTAAATACACAGAATTTAAAGCCTAATTTATTCATTTGCGCACGAAAAATGGTGTAATCTTTGTAGCGTTCAAACCTAGCGATTCGGTAAGGTGTATTTTTGTTATGACGAATACCAATAACCGATGGTGTATTGATGAATATATGGGGATGCTGTTTATATTCTAGTTGCTCTGCTTCTGTGAGCGCGTAGAGCTTGTTAATAAGAGCAATTAATTGAGTTATAGTTGAGTCGTCTGCATGCCGCTCATGATCGGGTACATAAATATTTGATACGGGAATAAATGCCTTATGTTTGCCGTTGATATTATCTAAGCTTCTTATTGAGCGAGTTACAGAGGTTGGATTTAGATTTAATGAGTTATACATTGCTGTTCGTTAGCTGTGTGAGCGGTTATTGTATACACATTTAAAAAAATCCGACTGTTAATTTATGCGCCATCACTTTAACACGGTGCATATTGACAACTGTAGTGCGTGGCTTTAGAGACTGTGAAAGTATTTTTTTGTAGGTTGGGCTGAGGAACGAAGCCCAACAATGATAGCCCTATAAGTTGATTGTTGGGGTTCGCAAACTCACCCCAAGCTACAAAGTCGTATTTTCAGAAAAATTATTGAATACTTTGGCTACGCATTTAAAGCGGGACAAATCACTGGAGTGAAATAGCTTTAGCTATTTCCGAAACAGCAATAGCTAAAGCTATTGCACTCCTGACTTCTGTTTTCAAAATTTCTGTCCCACCTTAAATTGGTAGCTAATACTTTCACAGCGTCTTTGGCCCGCCTTTTAAAGTTGAAGCGAGTATTGGCGGGCTAAAGCCACGCGCTACGAAATATAGAATCTCACTTTAAAATACTGGCCAATTTATGAAGGGTCAGGATGAGTGATAAAAACTGGAGTGTCTGAATATTTACAGAAAGAGTTATCCACAAAAACTGTGGATAACTCTGTTGATAGTTTGCAGTGAACTGGTTTTTATATTCGTAAAATCAATGACTTTGCTAGATTGGCTGAAAAGGAGTCATTTTTATCTGAATTTATATAATGTAATAACTTATGTTTTTTTCGTCGTTATGTGGATAAATGTACAGCCTAATGTTGATGTTAGTTTTTACATAGAAATTATTGTACTGGCTTGGCTTGCATTAATTCAGGAACAAATAAGGCAGGATCTACTTTGGTTTTATTTAAATAAACATTCCAGTGTAAATGCGGTCCAGTCACACGACCAGTCGCACCCACTTCACCGAGTTTAGTGCCCGTTTCTACTAATTCTCCAGCGTGCACGGTTATTTTTGACATATGAAAATAGCCCGTCACTAAGCCTTGTCCATGATCCAAGAAGACAGTATTGCCATTGTAATAATAATCGCCGGTATTAAGCACTACACCAGACGTGGGCGCAGTAATTGCAGTGCCTGTCGGTGCCGCTATATCTAAACCACTGTGTGGATTTTTGGGTTGATTATTAAAAAAACGCTTTAGGCCAAAAGGGCTGCTTAATCGGCCTTGCACAGGTAAGCTAAATGATAAATCATTAACAGGCTTTTCAGTCCAAGTATTTAAGGCTTTATTGATGGTGGGGCGTTCATCGCTAATGCGTTTAACATCATCTGGATTCGGATTAACCATACGTTTGTTTTTAATCGTGATGTATTGAGCAGGGTAATCTTTATTACTAATAATAAAGCTGCGCTGCGTTTTTTGTTTGCCTGACTGTATGGTAATCGAATGTTGACCCACTTTGCTATCAAGAGGAATACCCACCACAGCGACCCATTTATTGTCGTTTTCTAAGACTAAGGCACGATTCTTTTGAAAAAAAACTTCAGGCGCAGGTGTTGCTACAGAGCCTAGCTCTATATTAATAATGCCACCTGGCACAGCTAATTGCTTGGGTAATGAGCTACTTAATGCTAATTGAGGAATAAGTAATAAGCAGGCGAATAGGGCTTTATTCATGATTAATTTCCTGTATTTGACTGGTAACGGAACCGCTCGCGAAACGTGTTTTAATAATTTGCCCAACCTTTAATTGCGTGCTTGAGTTAAGTAGAGCGTTTTGTTTGGTGCTGGTTAAGGTGTAGCCGCGAGATAAGGTCGCTAACGGACTAACGATATTGAGCGTTTGGCTAAGTAAGGTGAATTTTTGTTGGTGCTCAGACAATGTGGTTTTTATGCTACTGTTTAAGCGGTTATTAAGCATTGTATAACGATTTTTTAGCTGCGCTACCTTGTGGGTCGGATTAAATTGCCAGAGCTGAGCCTGGTACGCTTTAAGGTCTGATTTTGCTTGGTTTAACTGATTTTGCACAGTAGATTTTAGGCGTAATTCTAGTTCGTCTAAGCGTTGAGCTTGTATTTGTAAGCGTTTGCCCGGATGCTGCTGGTTTAGATTTTTAGTGAGCCAGTCTAAATGGCGCTTATGCTGCTGTAATTTATTTTGTATAAGTTGAGTAAGTTGATATTCATAGGCTTGAAATTGACTTAGCCATTGCTGAGCATCAGGAGTGCAATGTTCTGCTGCAGCTGTCGGTGTCGCAGCGCGTAAATCACTGACATAATCGGCTATTGTAGTGTCGGTTTCATGGCCAATACCACTGATAATCGGAATGCGGCTTTTAAAAAT
>JAIPFI010000082.1 GCA_021736705.1 Methylococcaceae bacterium
TTCACGAATACGACGCGCAATCAGCTGCGTGTACTGTGAGCCAAAATCTAAAATCAGGATTTTGTGGGCATGAATATCTGTAGTTGAATGTTGATTCACGGTAAATCTCTTTAATGTTTAATACGACTAGGTTCTATAAACAAATCGAGGCTCACTAGGAGCCTCGATTTATAACAATTATGCGCTAAAACTACGCCCGATAATTCGGCGCTTCTTTAGTAATGGTGACATCATGGACATGGCTTTCGCGCATGCCTGCGCTAGTCACGCGTACAAATTCTGCTTTTTCATGCAAAATTTCAATCGTTGCGCAACCGGTATAACCCATGCTGGCACGAATACCACCAATAGATTGATGAATAATGGCGAGTAAAGTGCCTTTATAAGGAACGCGACCTTCAATGCCTTCAGGCACTAATTTATCCGAAGAATCGGCATCTTCCTGAAAATAGCGATCACTAGAGCCTTGTTGTTGCGCCATCGCGCCAATGGAGCCCATCCCGCGGTACGCTTTATAAGAACGTCCTTGGTATAATTCAATTTCACCCGGCGCTTCTTCTGTGCCAGCAAAAAGACCACCCAGCATTACCGAGTGCGCGCCAGCAGCTAAGGCTTTCGCCATATCACCTGAATAACGAATACCACCATCGGCAATCAAGGGAACACCTGTACCTTTTAAGGCTTGAGCAACATTATCGACTGCAGAAATTTGTGGCACACCGACACCGGCAACAATACGTGTTGTACAAATAGAACCCGGACCAATACCGACTTTAACACCATCAGCACCTGCTTCTACTAAAGCAAGAGCGGCCGCAGCGGTAGCAATATTGCCCCCAATAACTTGTAGCTCTGGATAATTCTGTTTTGCCCAACGTACGCGATCTAATACGCCTTGCGAATGTCCATGCGCAGTATCAACGACAATCACATCAACACCCGCTGCAACTAATGCCGCAATACGCTCTTCAGTACCTGCTCCAGTACCGACTGCCGCGCCTACGCGCAAACGTTCTAGCTCGTCTTTACAGGCATGAGGGTAATCCTTGGCTTTTTGTATATCTTTTACCGTAACCATACCGCGCAAATGAAAATCATCATTCACAATGAGTACTTTTTCGATACGGTGTTCATGCAGCAAAGTTAACGCTTCTTGCTTAGTAAAATCTTCTTTTACGGTAATCAGGCGTGATTTAGGCGTCATGACATTAGCGATAGATTCATCAAGCCGCGTTTCAAAACGTAAATCGCGACTGGTCACAATACCAACCAATTCATTACCATCAACAACGGGCACGCCGGAAATATTCTTTTGCTTAGTCAGCGCCATAACGTCACGCACCGTTGCTGTCGAAGCAACGGTAATAGGCTCTCTAATCACGCCACTCTCATATTTTTTTACGCGACGTACTTCATGCGCTTGTTGCTCTACAGTCATATTCTTATGAATAATGCCGATACCGCCTTCTTGAGCTATCGCTATAGCCAATCTTGACTCGGTAACTGTATCCATTGCCGCTGAAACCAGCGGGATGTTCAATGAAATATTACGCGTCAACTTGGTAACCATTGACACTTCACGCGGCATCACAGTTGAGTGAGCCGGCACTAATAACACATCATCAAAAGTTAAGGCTTCCTGGATAATTTGCATGATATTTTCCGTTCAAGAAATAAAAATTAACCGATGATTATACTATAAGTCATCGACTTGTTAATAGCGGTTTATTAGCATGGTAAACACCGACTTATTCATGCTAAACAATCAATTCATAAAAACTTTTCGGCGCACCACAGATAGGGCATGCCCAATCATCAGGAATATCAGCCCATAATGTACCTGGAGCAAGACCACTATCCGGATCACCCTCCGCTTCATTGTAGACATGCTCACACTCTAAACAACGATATTTTTTAAATTCTGCCATGACTCTCTCCCAATCAATTAATAAAAGGCCATAATAATTTACCGGCCACGATAAATAACAAGATAGAAAAATACTGCTTTAGCTTTTTGGTTGGTAATCTATTGGCCCATTTAGCGCCAATAGGAGCAACCAACATACTACTCAGCACCACACCTACAAATGCAGGCCAATAAACATAACCAAAACTTCCTTCAGGTAAGCCAGCCTTCTGCCAGCCCAATACCGCATAACTGATACTACCTGCAATTGCAATCGGCAAGCCGCAAGCACTAGAAACAGCGACCGCATTACGCATAGGAACTTGATACTTAGCGAGCAAGGGAACTGTTAGAGTCCCACCTCCTATACCCAAGACAGCCGAAATAAAACCTATCCCCAACCCGGCTATATTTAAAGTCAACCTAACCAAGTTTTTTTTCTGCTCAACGACTTTTGCTCTTAATTGCATGGCCATCTGTATAGCCACATACAACATATACAAGGCGAAGATAAAACGTAAGTTTGCCGACAGCAGATAATCAGCCGTATAAGCGCCCGCAACAACCCCCAAGACGATACCACCGGATAACTGCCTCACATAAGGCCAAATAACTGCACCCAAACGCTGATGCGCAACTACCGCAGCTATCGAAGTGACAATAATTGTTGCCAATGAAGTTGCAACCGCCATTAACATAATTAACTCATGAGCAATGCCTTGCTGCTCAAATAAAAGCGCAAAAAAAGGCACCAAAACCAAGCCACCACCGACACCAAAAAGTCCTGCCAATACTCCCGAAAAACAACCAAAAACCAAGCAAATTAATATAACATCTAGCATAAAAAAGATTGCACCATGACATTCAAACCCTTAATAGACATAAAATACCAACACATCAGCTCATTGCCAAATTAGCACTGAATCCTTTATCATGCATCTTATATATTAAAAAGATAATAAACTTAACATGATGAAAGCCTATTTAGTTGGCGGTGCGGTACGTGACACACTTCTCAACCTACCCGTGCGCGAGCGCGATTGGGTAGTTTTAGAAGAAACACCAGAAGCTATGCTGCAAAAAGGCTTTACCGAGGTAGGCAAAGACTTCCGTGTTTTCCTGCACCCAAAAACAAAAGACGAATACGCACTTGCACGCACCGAAAGAAAAACCACTCATGGCTATAAAGGCTTTGCTGTTTGCGCAACGCCTGACGTTAGTTTAGAAGAAGACTTACTACGCCGCGATTTAACCATTAACGCGATGGCCATGCTGGATAATGGTGAAATTATCGATCCTTATGGCGGCCAAGAAGACCTAAAAAACAGAGTATTTCGCCATATATCCCCAGCCTTTTGCGAAGATCCTGTGCGCGTCTTACGTATCGCGCGTTTTTGCGCACGCTACCAACACCTTGGCTTTCATATTGCACCTGAAACACAAAAACTGATGCAAACTATGGTTGCGCAAGGTGAAATAGATCATCTCGTTCCAGATCGTGTTTGGGCAGAAACCGCCAAAGCTCTGAGCGAACAATCACCTTCCGCTTATTTTCAAGCCTTACGTGATTGTGGTGCCTTAGCACGCATTTTTCCAGAAATTGATGCCTTATTTGGCGTGCCACAAACTGCTGTCTACCACCCTGAGATTGATACCGGCATACATACGCTAATGGTTTTAGATCAGGCCGCATTATTAAGCGATAAAACCACGGTACGCTTTGCCGCCTTAACCCATGATTTAGGCAAAGGCCTAACGCCAGCAGCTAATTGGCCTAGCCATCATGGCCATGAAACATTAGGATTAAGCGCATTAACTACACTCTGCACGCGACTACGTGTACCCAATAATTACCAGAAATTAGCGCAGCAAGTCATGCAATACCATACGCACTGCCATCGGGTCTTTGAATTAAAAGCATCAACACTCTGCGCCACACTAGCCAGCCTTAATGCCTTTAAAGCTGACAATCAACTAAATGACTTTTTACTCGCTTGCGAAGCTGATGCCAAAGGCCGCCTAGGTTTTGAAAATGCCGCTTACCCACAAGCGAATTATATTTTAGCTGCGCAAAAAGCAGGGTCTGACATAGACAGCTCAACGGTTTTAAGCGGGAATCTGCAAGGCAAAGAGATTGGCATAGCAATTAATAGACTACGCACCGCTGAAATCAGTAAAATAAAAACCCAATACACTCAAAATTAAGACCACAGGATTTAACATGCCCTCTTTTGACATTGTTTCAGAACTAGATATGCACGAAGCCCAAAACGCCCTCGACCAAGCCAACAAAGAAGTAGGCGCTCGCTTTGACTTTAAAGGCTCTAATGCAGAGTTTGAATTAAAGGATGACACCATCCTGATGAAAGCTGCATCCACCTTCCAACTACAACAAATGTTGCCCATTTTATTTTCTAAAATGACTAAACGCGGCATTGATATTAGCTGCCTAGAAACGGGAGATGTGAAAGAAGGCGTAAAAACCGCACAACAACCGATTTCACTGAAAGAAGGTATCGACAAACCTTTGGCAAAGCAAATTATTAAAGCGATTAAAGATAGCAAGATTAAAGTACAGACCGCCATTGAAGGCGAAAAAATCAGAGTAACTGGCAAAAAAAGAGATGACCTGCAAGAAGCTATGCAGTTATTACGCGGTCAGGATTTAGAGCAACCGCTACAGTTTAATAACTTTAGAGACTAAAAATAATCGCTCCCCTCTTAATCCAAGTAGAGCTGCAGACTATCTACTAACAAGCATTTTCTCATACATAAAATAAGCGGCAAGCACCAATGTCAACCACATTGCCACCATAGGCCCAACCACACCATCATAAGGACTTACTAAATATAGTAAGTCCGACTCAATATTCATCTTTACCACTTTATGTGCCATTTTAATCTGCCATACCCAAGCGGCATGACAACCAATGCACCATGCCAAGCTTAATTGTAATCGGCTACGCATGACAGCCAAAAAAATACCGACCATTAACAACCCCCAAAAAGCACCCACATTCATTGGGTTTAATACATTTTTAAAGGCTTCAAACATCAACGTAAAACTATCCGTTAACTTAGACTCATCAACCGATATGACGGTACTCGTTTTCAAAAAATGTAGCATGGCATAATAAAACGAACTAACAAAAATAGCGGCGGCAATACCAAGACGCTGGCTATATGCCGAAATAAGTATGCCGCGAAACATAGGCTCTTCAAGAAATGAAATTAATACTCCCAATAACAACGTTATTAACAGGCTAATCAACACCTTTGCTATCGTCCAAGTAACAGAATCATCAACGACAGTAATTCCCAAGGCATAGCTTAACAATAAGATAGGCAATAAAGTTAAAAGACCTAGCAATACCCCCAGCCCCATTTGCTTAATAAAGGTCTTAAAGGGCACAAAACCTAAACCTGAAGCTGTAATCTTAAGCCAACGCATAAGAGGATAAATACTTAAAAGTAATAATATCTGTGTCGTTTTACTAATCAATTTGCGTAATTCAACGGCACCATCAAAAAAAATAAACAGCCCATAACCGATAAAGCAGGCAATAACGGAATAGCAAAGTAGCATTGCAAAAGGAATTAAGCTGATAGCGACTTTTTTAAGCACTCAAATCACCCCATAACACTTGTACAGCGGTTAAAGCAGACAAAGCCGCTGTTTCTGTACGTAATATTCGAGGCCCTAATCGCACCGGAATAAATCCGGCTTGCTTAGCTATGTCACGCTCTTGCTCAGAAAACCCACCTTCAGGCCCAGCCAATAAGGTCACTTTATTATCTTCTGGCTTTAAATCCTGCAAAGTCTGCGCAGCAAAAGGATCTAAGAAAACTTTAAGTCCAGATTGCCGCTCAACCCAATCAGCCAAAAGCTCAACATTATCAATCAGCGGCATAACTGTGCGTCCGCTTTGCTCGCTCGCGTGCTGTGAAATCTTCTGCCAATGGCGGATTTTATTGCTTTCTTTATCGCCTTTTAACTGAACTACACAATGATCGGTGATTAAGGGTGTGATCTGCGCAACACCCAATTCCACTGATTTCTGTACAGCAAAATCCATGCGTTCACCACGCGATACACCCAAACCTAATAGCACCTGCAACGGCGATTCAACATCACGCTCAACAAAACTCAGTATTTTCACTAACACTTGTTTACGCGACACTTCAATAATTTCAGCTTGATATTCACCGCCTAGACCATTAAACAACACAACTAAATATGCTTTCTTTAGCCGCAAAACAGTACGTACATAATGCGCGCAATCTTCGTCTAATTCGATCGTTTCCTGCACAGCCAAAGGCATGGCAACATATAACCTTGATACTCTCATCACTCCCCCATCAACAAAAAAGGCAGACAAAACATAGACTGCTTTGCCTGCCTTTACAGATTACTCAACAGTGCCTTTAGAATTTTAAATTATTCCAAATGGCTAAAGTGGGCTTTGCTTGATTCATAGTATAAAAATGCAAACCTGGCGCGCCATTATCCAGCAATTCCTGACATAATTTAGAAACCACGTCTTCACCAAAAGCAATAATCGACTCTCGGTCATCACCAAAGCCTTCCAAGGTTTTACGCATCCAGCGCGGAATATCCGCACCACACATATCGGAAAAACGGAACAATTGCGAATAATTGGTAATCGGCATAATGCCAGGCACGATAGGAATATCAATACCACTTTTCTCACATTTATCCAGAAAGTGAAAATAGGCTTCAGGATTATAGAAATACTGAGTAATCACCGCATTCGCACCCGCATCGACTTTGCGCTTAAAATTATCAAAATCTATCTGCGCACTACGCGCTTGTGGATGTACCTCAGGATAGCCAGCAACATGAATTTGAAAATGAGCTCCGGTTTCTTTACGAATAAATTCAACTAATTCATTAGCATAGCGAAACTCACCTGCCGACATCATGCCTGATGGCAAATCACCGCGCAAAGCGACAATTTTAGACACGCCATGCTCTCGGTAGTTTTGTAGAATTTCT
Organism: Methylococcaceae bacterium; assembly: GCA_021736705.1. Classification (GTDB taxonomy): domain Bacteria; phylum Pseudomonadota; class Gammaproteobacteria; order Methylococcales; family Methylomonadaceae; genus Methyloprofundus. The sequence goes on from JAIPFI010000082.1 coordinate 6,924, forward strand.
AGAATATTTTCTTTGGTCGAAGCGACACAAGATAAATGCGGCGCTGCAGAAACGCCATTTTGCTGGATCTTAACTACCGTATCGTAAGTTTTATCACGCGTAGAGCCTCCCGCGCCAAAAGTAACCGAGAAAAAATCGGGATTTAACCGGGCTAATTCTTGGTGAACTTTCTCTAAATTTATCGCCCCTTCTGCTGTTTTTGGCGGATAAAATTCGAAACTAAATAAGTCTGCTTTGTTTTCTTTGGTCATAATATTTTCAGCATCAGAGGAATAATAAAAAGCAAAAAGGGCTTATAGACACGCCATAAAGATGCGCAGCTAAAGCCCTTTTTACAACAAACCCGTTAGCAAATACGCTTAGTAACGGTAATGATCCGCCTTATATGGACCTTCAACTGGCACGCTAATGTATTTAGCTTGCTCTGCTGTAAGCTGTGTTAATTGCACACCTAATTGCGCTAAATGTGAACGCGCTACTTTTTCATCTAATTTCTTAGGCAAGATATACACTTTATTTTCATAATCAGCGGCATTTTCCCATAATTCCATTTGTGCTAGCACTTGGTTACAGAATGAATTAGACATGACAAAGCTAGGATGACCTGTTCCACAACCTAAGTTCACTAAACGACCTTCCGCTAATACGATCAATTTTTTGCCATCAGGAAAAATAACATGATCCACTTGTGGCTTAATGTTATCCCACTCGTATTGACGTAATGCTGCAATTTCGATTTCTGAATCAAAGTGACCGATATTACAAACAATAGCATTGTTTTTCATCGCAGCCATATGATCATGGGTAATAATATGATAATTACCTGTGGCCGTTACAAAAATATTCGCTAAAGGCGCGGCGTATTCCATAGTAACGACACGAAAACCTTCCATTGATGCCTGTAGCGCACAAATTGGATCAATTTCTGTGATCCAAACAGTAGCGCCTAAGCCGCGTAGAGACTGCGCACAACCTTTACCTACATCACCATAACCACAAACTACCGCGATTTTACCGGCGATCATGACGTCAGTTGCACGTTTAATACCGTCAACCAAAGACTCACGACAGCCATAAAGGTTATCAAATTTTGATTTAGTGACAGAATCGTTAACGTTAAACGCAGGTACTTTTAAAGTCCCTTTAGCCACCATTTCATATAAACGTAATACACCCGTCGTTGTTTCCTCAGAAAGTCCTTTTACATCCGCCATTAATTCTGGAAATTTTTCATGCATCATGACAGTTAAATCACCACCGTCATCCAAAATCATATTGGGACGCCAGCCGTTAGGGCCGATAATGGTTTGTTCAATACACCATTCTGCTTCTGCTTCAGTTTCGCCTTTCCAAGCAAACACAGGGATACCCGCCGCCGCCATCGCTGCTGCCGCTTGATCTTGTGTAGAAAAAATATTACATGAAGACCAGCGCACTTCAGCACCTAAGGCCGTTAACGTTTCAATTAAAACAGCCGTTTGAATAGTCATATGTAAACACCCGGCAATACGCGCCCCTTTTAAAGGCTGCGCCGCACCAAATTCTTCACGCAAAGCCATTAAACCAGGCATTTCAGTTTCGGCAATCAATACTTCTTTACGACCCCAGTCGGCCAAAGCCATATCTGCAACTTTATAATCTTGTTCGCTCATTTTATTATTCCTTATATTTAATTGTTAAAGGCCAGCTGCGCTTTTTAAAGCGTCAACTTTATCAGTTTTTTCCCAGCTAAAGGTGTCTTCCGTACGACCAAAGTGACCATAAGCGGCCGTTGGTAAATAGATAGGTTTTAATAAATCAAGCATAGCGATTAAGCCTTTAGGTCGCAAATCAAACACATCCCTAATAATTTGCACCAAACGATCTTCGCTAATTTTACCCGTACCAAAGGTTTCTACACTGATAGAGGTCGGCTCAGCTACGCCTATCGCATAAGAAACTTGAATCTCACAGCGGTCTGCTAATTCTGCAGCAACAATATTCTTAGCGACATAACGACACATATAAGCGGCTGAGCGATCTACTTTTGATGGATCTTTACCAGAAAAAGCACCACCACCATGCCTCGCCATACCGCCGTATGTATCAACAATGATTTTACGACCCGTTAAACCGCAGTCACCCACAGGACCACCAATAATAAATTGGCCGGTTGGGTTAATAAAATATTTTGTACCTTTATGTAGCCACTCTTTAGGTAAAGTAGGTAGGATAATTTCATCCATGACCGCTTCTTCTAATAATTTACCACCCATTTCAGGTGAATGCTGTGTAGATAAAACCACCGCATCAATGGCAACTGGCTTGTTATTTTCATAACGGAAAGTAATCTGACTTTTTGCATCTGGGCGCAACCAAGGCAAAGTACCATTTTTACGCACTTCCGCCTGGCGTCTCATTAAAAGATGCGCATAAGTAATCGGCGCAGGCATTAACACATTCGTTTCATTACTCGCATAACCAAACATTAAGCCCTGATCGCCAGCCCCCTGTTCATGGCCTTCACTATCATCAACACCCTGAGCAATATCTGCCGACTGCTTACCAATGGCATTCAATACTGCACAACTTGCCGCATCAAAACCTATATCCGAGCTGTTATAACCTATATCATGAACAACCTTTCTAACAACCTCTTCAGTATCAACCCAAGCGTCCGTGGTAATTTCACCGGCGATAATCACCATTCCAGTCTTTACCAAGGTTTCACACGCAACCCTTGACTTAGGGTCTTGCGCTAGTAATGCATCTAAAATAGCATCAGAAATCTGATCGGCAACCTTATCGGGATGCCCTTCTGAAACCGATTCAGAAGTAAAAATATAGTTATTGCTCATAAATATGATCCTTTTTTATACAAGGGATAGATATAAAGACTGAAAACTGCTGGCGCATGAATTTCAGATAAAAAAAAAGGTTGCATCTGCAACCTTTAATATATGGTGGGCCCTCCCAGACTCGAACTGGGGACCTGCCGATTATGAGTCGGATGCTCTAACCAACTGAGCTAAGGGCCCTAAACTTTATAGTCATTAATGCTTTTATTCACCATCTAAGAAGCATCTTAACTGATCTGACCGCGAAGGATGGCGTAATTTACGCAATGCTTTCGCTTCAATTTGCCTGATTCGCTCACGCGTCACATCAAACTGCTTACCGACTTCTTCTAAAGTATGGTCAGTATTCATATTGATTCCAAAACGCATACGTAAGACTTTCGACTCTCTTGCCGTCAATCCCGCCAACACACTTTGCGTCGACTCTTTGAGTCCGGCAATTGTAGCAGACTCTACAGGAGAAAGCATCTTTGAATCTTCAATAAAATCACCCAAATGCGAATCTTCATCGTCACCTATCGGTGTCTCCATCGAAATAGGCTCTTTTGCAATCTTAAGCACCTTGCGCACTTTATCTTCCGGCATCTCCATATGAACCGCTAATTCTTCAGGCGTTGCTTCGCGACCTTTTTCTTGCATAATTTGACGAGAAATACGATTCAATTTATTAATCGTTTCAATCATATGCACAGGAATACGAATGGTTCTCGCCTGATCCGCAATAGATCGCGTAATTGCTTGACGTATCCACCATGTGGCATAAGTCGAAAATTTATAACCTCGACGGTATTCAAATTTATCAACAGCCTTCATTAATCCGATATTACCTTCCTGAATTAAATCCAAGAACTGCAAACCGCGATTAGTATATTTCTTTGCAATCGAAATAACCAGACGCAAATTAGCCTCGATCATGTCTTTTTTCGCGCGTCTTGACTTTGCCTCACCTATCGACACACGACGACTAATATCTTTGATGTCAACAATAGAAAGTCCATGCGCCTCTTCCATTGCATTAAACTGAGTTTGCGCCCTTTTAATTTCTTTCTCTTTCGCCATCAGAACTGCCGCAACCGTCTCATCCTTAACTGCATATTCCGATAACCATTTTAAATCAGATTCATTACCAATAAATCGATCAATAAATTCCTTACGATTTATTTTTGCTTGCCTAACACAAATATCTAAAAGTATTCTTTCTTGCTCACGAATATTCTGTGTAACTACATCAAGTAAAGCGACTTTCTTTTTGAAATATTGCGGCGTCCACTTTACCTCAAGAAATTTCTCAGACAACGCATCCATTGCTTGCTCTGTCTTTTCGTGCTTGTAACCATTTTTTTTCAACGAGGCTTCAACCAGCTTATAAGCGGCCTTAATTTCCTCAATCTTCGCTTGCGCTTCTTCAAAGGTAACACCAGTAGGCTCAACAACTACTGTATCCTCATCACCATCCTCATCGCCATCATCAGCATCCTCATCGGTCTCAGTTCCCGCAACAACAGCAACTTTCGAATCATCGTAATCAGGCTCATTAAGATCAATAAAATCACTAAGAATATCTGTCAAACGCAAGCCATTTTCTTCGCCAATCGTCGAAAAATCAGCAAACAAAGACTCCAGAACAATACTAGAACGAGCAACGGCGCGCACCATTTGACGCTGACCTTCTTCAATTCGACGCGCAATCTTTAACTCTTCAGGTCGCGTCAACAAACCAACGGAACCCATCTCGCGCATGTACATTCTGACAGGATCAGTAGTACGACCAAACTCACTATCTACCGATGCAAGCGCGGCAACTTCTTCCGCATCATCGTCATCATCATCAGTAGTCACTTCATCGTTAGAAAGATCCTCATCATCTTCGGGCGCGCTTTCATGAACCTTGATCCCAAGGTCATTAATCATGCCGATAATATCTTCAATTTGCTCAGGATCGACAATATCACTAGGCAAGTGATCATTGACCTCGGCATAAGTTAAATAACCTTGCGACTTACCTTTTGCAATTAATTGTTTAAGTTGCGACTGCGACTGCGACTGTTCTTGATTCATTATTTACTCTTAAAAACACCACACCAAACGTTGATGATATAGAAAAATTGCTTTACTTACGGCTGGCCAACATACTTAACAGTTCCTTCCGCTCTTGTTCGCTCAAACCACTCGCCCTCTCCTTTGTAATCAATTCATCAAGGCGACTTTCATGACCCTGACTAATTAACCTGTCAATTGCTCCTGAAAACTCCTCTTTCAACTCATCCCCCGAGATGAAAAAGTCATAATTCATCATGACACCTATATAACTTTCTTCCTCTTTTCCCCTAAAATACTCCAACAAGCTAGGTAAATTAATATTAGGGCTCTCAACAATAATTTCAACTATTGTTTTCAGTAAGCTTATCCCAGGGAAATCCAAATTTTGCCAATTTATGTTTTTTTCTTCGAATACATCAATTAAGCTAGGGTTCTGCAACAATAAAGAAATCGCTATCCTTACCGGCGACAACTTCATATCTGCTTGTTTTTGCTTATGCCTTAGAGACTTAAGCGTAGTCGGCTTTTCAAGAAAGTCCAAATGATCTACCTTAGATAGCTCTTTTAATTTTTCCAGCATTAGATCTTGAAAAACACCACTCGGTATCTTCTCCAAGTATCCTTTTGCCTTACTCGCTAAATTTGCCCGACCTTCCAAATCATTAAGATTCAAGCCTTGATTCAGTCGATCAAAAAAGAACGCAGACAAGCTAGTTGCAGAGGCTATACGTTGCTCAAAAGCAGCAAGCCCCTCCTGCCTAACCAAGACATCAGGATCAACACCTAAAGGTAACTGCATAATTTTTACTTGCCGACCATCTTTCAGACTCGGTAAAGCCGCCTCAACAGCGCGCCAAGAAGCAGCTCTTCCTGCTTTATCACCATCAAAACATAAAACGATTTCTGAACTAAAGCGAAACAATAACTCCAAATGCTCTTTAGACGTTGCCGTGCCTAAGGTTGCCACAGCATACCCCAGACCAAATTGAGTTAATGCGATGACATCCATATAACCTTCAACAACAACAATTCGTTCAGGCTTAGCATTTTTGGTCAACAACTCATACAGGCCATAAACTTCTCGACCTTTATGAAATACAGCTGTCTCAGGAGAATTTAGATATTTAGGCAAAGAATCATCTAAAACACGCCCTCCAAAACCAAGCACTCTACCGCGACGATCACGAATAGGAAAAATAACTCGATCACGAAAACGGTCATAAACTGAACCGTCATCCCTAGTAATCACCAAGCCAGCCTCAATTAGCTGCTGCGCCTTAAATTGCTTACTTAGAGCATCCCATCCTACAGGCGCATAACCTAACTGAAACTCACGAGCCACCTCGCCGCTTAGTCCGCGTGATTTAAAATAATCAACAGCAATTTTAGCACCGACATTATCGCGCAATTGATCTATATAGAAGCCCGTCACCTGCTCAAGCACTTGCAAAATTTCTGCCGTATTATTTTTCTTTACCGGACCTACGCTAGCCTCTCTTGGCACTTCCACACCAACAAAATCAGCTAAATCCTCTACCGCCTCAACAAAATTAAGGTGGCTGTAATCCATTAAAAAACTAATAGCATTACCACCCGCACCACAACCGAAGCAATGATACAGCTGCTTATTGCGAGTTACGGCAAAGCTAGGCGTTTTTTCAGCATGAAAAGGGCAGCGCGCTACATAGCTGCTCCCCGTTTTTTTTAATGGAACATAAGTATCAATAAGATCAACAATATCGACCCTAACTAATAAATCATCAATAAATGATCGC
>JAIPFI010000083.1 GCA_021736705.1 Methylococcaceae bacterium
GCTGTTTGTGGCTCAATAATATTTAATACTTCAAAAATAAAAATGCCCGTACCCATTTCAGGCGGGGTTTCTAAATAATAATTAGTATTGACCATGGAAATAGTTATATCTTTCTTTGGATTTCTAAAGATGGCATTATCATAACCATTAATTTGCCCTAAATGTCCCCACCACCAATTATTTTCATCCGTGGTATTAAATGGCCAAGTTAACTTAACCGCACCAATGCAATATGACGCACCATAGTCTGGTGCGGAAGGTAAACAATCTGATAGCACTTGCTGCTGTAATTCGCTAGTTAATAACTCGCCATCAATATGTGCTTTGCTCCAGCGACTCAAATCGGGAATATTAGAAATCACCGCCCCTGCTGCCCACGATACAGAAGGATCTAAATAACTGACAATTTCGGTCGATTCGAGGATACCATCATTATTATAATCCGCCTGACCATGCATATAGTTTGATTGTATACCGGGATCTTTTGGAAATTCAGTGCGTTGCAAATTAAGCGGTTTAAGCACTTTTTCATACACTACGTCTTCGACATCTTGACCCGTCACTTTTTCAATAATGAGTCCGGCTAAAATTAATCCGGTATTGGAGTATTTATATTGTGTTCCCGGCTCAAAATCAACGGGTTGCGCATTGGAAATGGCGATTAAATCATACGGTGTAAACACTTTTAGCGGATCTAATTGCATGCTTTGTTGAATTTGATCCACTGATTTCACATAATTATACAAGCCAGTGCGGTGATTAATCAGGTGTCTGACGGTGATTTTGTCTTTATTATGAATGTCTACTTCAGGAATATACTGATCAATTGTAGTATCTAAGCCAAGAATGCCTTCTTGAACCAATTGCATAATCACATTCGATACAAAGGTTTTGCTGATACTACCGACTCTGTGCCGATCTGAAAAATTGAGCGCCTGATCAGAATTAATGCGTTGTTTTCCAATCACCCCACGCCACACTTTACCGTTCATATCAACGCGTAAAATTGCCCCGGGTTTCGCATTTTTACTGACTTGTTCTTCTAAAAATACTTGCAAATTAGCGGCAATTTGCGGATCAAAGCCAACATCAACGCGAACGTCGGTAGCATCCTGCAATGATTGCAAGGGTTCGATATGTGCATTAGCCATATAACTACCATCTGCATTTTGCTTGAAATTCGAAAAATGCACCTGCGTAGAAAATCGCCCTGCGTCTAATTTGACAATGGGAATGGCTAATTGCTGGCTGGCGTTTTGATAGCGGTCATCGACGGTGACGTTATCAGTGACAGTCGTCGCTGCGCAGAATACAGGCGCGCCTGTAAATAAAAGTGTTGCTATTGCCGTTTGCAGTTTCATTATATTACCTCAAATTATAGGACGTACCGATCACTAAAGTTTTCTTAGACCCTGAATATTAACCTTATAATTACCTTGATCAAGTTCAATCAATGTTCCAGTTTGAAACCTGATTTTTGCAATTAACTTCGCTAATTCACTTCTTGCCAAAATATAATTAATTCTTGCCGCGACTAAACGATCTTCATATTCCAGCAAATTTAATGTCACCTCAGGGCTTGTCATCGCCCGTTTCACCAATTCCTTTACCGTCGGCTGATAAAAAGAAACGGCTTTTTTCGCCATTCGCTCTTCATTAAGACGACGTTTAAATGAAGAAGTATCCACATCAATCTCGGCACTGATTGTCCGTTTCAGGTCATTTAAAGCAATGGTTTTTTGGCGAAATATAACCTGCTGCCGAGCGAGTAAGCCTTCTTGCGTTTGATTACCAATCGGATAGGAAAAATTAATTTTCCCAGAAAAAGCCGGCCCTGGGATTTGACTACCCAATGAACCCGCAAAGCTACCGACACTACCGCCCTCTGCTAGACCTTGATAACCTGCACCTACATTAATGTCTAATTGCGGCAAGACATCTTGTTGATATTTATCCACTATAATTTGATCCGCTTCAATCAATAACTCAGTAGAAAGAATATCGCTACGATTATGCGTTGCCAACTCAACCCATTGCTTATTAAGCTGTTCTAAATGCATTTGCTCGCGTTCAATTTTAGGGAAATCCTCGGCAACAGCAACAATCATATTAAAATCAGCATAAGGCAAACCCATCGCCACGCCTAATAAGGCACGGGCTTGCGCAACACCTTGCTCGGCCTGTACGGTACGCAAATATTTATCGGCTAAATAAGCTTCACTGGCATTAATTTCCGCATTGTACTTTTGTTTCATTTGCTCAACTTTAGCGGGATCCTTTAAGACAAAAGTCATTTCAGCCTTATCCAACCACTTCTGTGTTCGCCGTCTTGAATCTTGCTGGATACTCAGTATGTCGTCCGCTACTTTATAGTCCCAATACGCACTGATTGAATTTAATAGCACTTTTGAGATAATAAAATGCAAATCGCGCTCGGCCGCTTGCTCCTGTAATTTGGCTGCTTTTTCACCCGCCGCATTCGATACCTCCCAAGCACCTCTGAGCAAAGGAATATTCAGTGTAAAAGCTAAAGTAGAGGCATTACTGGTATTCAAATCCAAGCCTACAGCGCGCGCGGCATCATCACCATTTAAGGGATCTTTGCGATAGACTTTGACTGAGAAGTCAGCTGTGACCCCATTACGAAATTGCTTAACGATACCCGTATTTAATAATTGCTGATAACTACGCTCGTGCGTCAAATCTAATAACGCGGGTCGCTCATAACTTATAATGGGTTGGTCGCTTAATTGCACGCCGTAATTCGCATAAACCTGCGGATTAAATACCCCTTGCTGAATATCCACCCCTGCCTCAGTCCCAATCACCTGCTCTTTTTGCTGCAAAATAGTTGGTGAGCGCAACAAGGTAGTCATACTAATTTTTTCTAAATTAAATGCTTCATCTTGCGCCACTACATTCGCATTGCTTATTAAGGCTGAACTTAGGAGCAACGCTTGAAAAATTAATTTTGTCATTTTAATCTGCTTTGTTGATTTCAATAATGCGGCCATATTCCATTTTTATGACGCGATCGGCTGATGAAAAATAACGCTCGTCATGACTGACAGCAATCACAGTTTTACCTTTTTGTTTTAATTCTTTTAATAAAACCTGATAAAAATATTCCCTAAATTCTGGATCCTGATCCGCTGCCCACTCATCAAAAATATAAATTTGTTTGTCTTCGAGATCGGCTGAAATATACGCGAGGCGTTTTCTTTGGCCGGTTGATAAATCAACATTACTAAATCGACCCTGAGTAAATGAAGTTTTGCTTTCTAAGCCCATACGCTTAATTAAAGCTTGCACCTGCTCTTCGGCTGTATCTTGTACCCCATATAAACGATCAAATAAATAAAAATCCGTGAATATGGTGGAAAATAGTTCCCGATAATGTAAATAGCTGTTTTTTTCCAGTAGCTTACCATTAAACATAATCGCGCCCGATGTCGGATAATACAGACCCGTTAATAATTTCAGTAGCGTAGACTTGCCGCTGCCATTACCTCCGACAATAAATACAATTTCACCTTGGCTTAGCTTAAGATCAATGGGGCCTACCGAAAACGCATTACCATAGGCTTGCTTTTGGTAAGTAAACATCACTTGCTTAAACTCTATGCTTGAAAATTGCGGCTCTTGCGCCGTTTCGCGGGCATACTGATCCGCATAGTCATCAATTTCCTGTTCTAATTGATAAATGTTTTCCACTGAAACATTGGCTCGCGCGAACATGGGTGCGGCACTGACCACCATACTGAGAGGCCCAAATAAGAATAGGATCGCGATAGTAATTTGCACAACATCACTCACATAAGTCGGACTAATCACTGGCAAAGCAAAAACGATACTCGCACATAAAATATAAAAGGAGGTTTGCGCAAACATCATTTCAATTACAAAATGCATCCCCGTTTCTAATTTTAAGGCCTTAGATTGTTGCGCTACCGTCTCAATACGCGCGAACAAGGCATTATTCTTTTTCTGATTGATTTTTATTTCTTTAAAGCCCAGTAAAATTTGTTTAATACCATCAAAGAATTCGGCTTCTTTATGAACCGCATCATGCAGTTTTAAACCAATATTTTTGGCATTATATAAATACATAACCACGGAAAAACCTAAAATCACTATCGTGACGATAAAACCAGGGGTAGACAACCAGAGAATATATAATAAACAAATTAAAACCACGATTAATTGTTGTGCGGCATTAATTAATACGGTCGCTGATTCTGAAATTAAACTGGTATCTTGCGTAATCCGCGTAAATATTTCAGAGTGTCCGGAACTTTCAATAAAACCTAATTCGGTATGGCGTAGTTTATCCGCCACTCGGATACGCACCCGTTCAATCGCCTCTTCCGCTGCGATAGTTGCTTGCGTTAATGAATATTTTTTCGTATAAAAATACAACAGCAAATCGACAATAAATAAAATAAAATACTGCACCTGTATCTCTTCACCCTTATTCACCGACTCAGCCGCATTATTAATAACCATCAATAATACGCCATTCGCTATTCCTGAAACAATGGCCAAAAATAAGATTTGTGCTTTTGGTGCATTACTTTCTTGGTAGAAAAAATCTAATAACTTCATAGCAGATCAAGTATTTGTTTAATGAATTGTGCATTCGTTTGCACATAAGGCTGACGTAATAACTGAAAATGATCACCAACCGCAGAATAAGCAGCATATTTTTTAACGGCAACACGATGCCAGTCTCGCGCAAAACCATCGGCTGTCAGCCGTGCCCTACCCGGTTCTGCTTGTAAATAATGAATGGCGCATGCCAATGCTTCGGTTTGTGGATGCTGCATAATATAGTCTAAATAATGCCGCATCGTTTGTTGCATGTGTTCGAGGTTTCCAGCCAAGTCCATCTCGCCTAATGCTACTTGAATAAAATCGTTTTTCTCGGTTGCACTGAACTCAATGATATGTGCAATACGAACCGAGTCCAGCAGAATAAGTGCCGCAATAGTGTCATTTTGCTTGAGTAAGGCGCGGGCAACCTGATACGCTAAATTCCCCCCCGCCGAATAACCTAATAAAATATAAGGCCCTTGTGCTTGCTGTTGTTTGATCGCCGCAATACTGGCCTGCACCATATCACGGTGCGCATCGTAATCACAGGCATAAAAGCTTTCGTCAAAATAATCAGCCAAGCTTTTAAACACCGCGCCAAAACCGGTAATTGGCGGGAAGCAAAAAACTTTTTTAGCGCTATTAACGCGACCGTTAAGCAACGTCATGGCACTATTTTCAGTAGTGAGTGCCGCGCTTAACTGCGCAATGCTTGGATGATTTAAAAATTGACTTAAGCTGATCGGTTGCTGGTAAATGTCCGTTAAACCGACTACTAGGCTAATCGCGCTCAAACTATTGCCGCCGACAGCAAAAAAATCATCATCAATCCCAACCGGCTGCTCTAGTAGTTCTTGCCACAATGCAAGCGCGCGCTGTTCAAGGGGCGTTCGCGCGGCACGATGCGGGGTATGAGCCCGACCTAAATCTTGCGCCCGCGCAGTCAGCGCTTTTTTATCCACTTTACCACTTTGATTTAAGGGGAGTTCCGCCAAAACATGAATCTGACTAGGCAGCATATAATGCGGCAACCAATCACTTAAATGCTGTTTGATGTGCGTGTCACTCAAAAGCTTGCTCAGCACCACAAAAGCGATTAATTGCGCATGATCAGCCGCCCCCGCATTGACAACCACCGCCTGCGTAATTTCCGGCAACGCTAATAATTGCGCTTCAATCTCACCCAGCTCAATGCGGTAACCACGAATTTTAACTTGATCATCCAAGCGCCCTAAATATTCAATTTCACCATTTTCTAGCCATACACCCAAATCGCCTGTTTTGTATAAGGCTTGTCCAGGATGATAAGGATTTTGCAAAAAAGCCTGAGTCGTTCGCTTATCATCTTGCCAATAACCGCGCCCGACACCAGCACCAGCAATCGCAATTTCACCTGGCGCACCGATAGCCTGCAATTTTAAATCGGCATCAACAATATAAAGTGTTTCTTGATTTAAGGCGCGACCAATAGTGAGTGGCTCATCGACTTTAAGCATTTTATAACTCGACCAGATAGTCGCTTCAGTAGGACCATAGACATTAAACACTTGCGTTGCATGCAACTGTGTTAATTGCTGGGCTAAATCAGAGGGTAAGGCTTCACCACCCACCAAGATAATACGCAAGGCACTCAAAGCACTGATATTTGAAGCATTCAACAACCATTTTAAGCGCGCCGGTGTGGTTTGCAAGACGCTGATACGCTGTTGTGGAATTAACGCGAGGAGTGCTTGTGGGTTTTGCAGTGTGTGCTCATCAGCCAACACGCAAGTCATACCTAAGCTTAAACTCCCTAATAATTCAAGTATGGAAATATCAAAACTAATCGGCGTTATCGCAAGTAAAGTATCGTCAGCCACAAATCTAAAGTGTTCTGATAAATTTGTTAAGAAAGCGGCTAATTGCTGCTGCTCAATCATTACGCCTTTCGGTTGGCCGGTTGAACCTGACGTATAGAGCATATAGGCCAATGCATGAGGTGCTGGCTCTAGCAATGGCGCATGATCTGCCGCTGCGCCATGATCCACCCAGATGCTTAGATCAACATTGGCGACACCAAAATCAGTTGCATTATCCTGTGTCAGGATCAAGGTAGCGCCACTATGCTGCACAATATAACGGAGACGTTCAGCAGGATAGCTCAGATCTAAGGGCACATAAGCCGCACCCGTTTTTAAAATAGCCAGCAAACTAATGACCAAGTTTTCATTGCGCGGCAGCAAGACTGCCACTTTATCTTCAGGCTGTAGCGCATATTGCTGGCTTAAATAACCGGCTAGTGCAGAAGATCGTTGATTTAATTGCTGATAACTTAGCTGATTAGCGCCACTAATCAAGGCGGTTTTCTGTGGGCAGCGTTCCACTTGCATTTGCAACAGCGTTAAAAAGGTTTTATTTTCTGCCGTCGGTGCTGACTGACTTAAATGCTCTAAAATAAAGCCTTGCTGAGCCTCTGGCAGTACATTCAAGACCTGAATGGTTTGTTGCGGCGCATTCATCAGCGGCATTAAAATTTGCTCTAATTGTGCCGCTGCGCGTGCTATTTCACTCGAAGAAAACTGTAAGGCGTTATAGGTGAAACTGAATTGCAATGCAGCAGCAGGCGTCACTGATACCATCAAATCGTAATCTGGATGTTCATACATCTCAGTTTGCTCAATACTAAAATCGAGTGCCGCTTGCTCAGAGGCAGTGGGTGTATTTTCAAACACCAGCACATGATTAATTAAGTGCTGTTTTAGCGGCGAGTGTGCCTGAATTTCTGCAAGTGAACTGTAATGATGCGCTTGCGCACTTAAAGAGTCTGCTTGTACTTGCGCCATAAACTGCACCAACGTTTGCGTTGGATCAATAGTAAAGCACACCGGAATAGTATTGATAAATAAGCCTAGAATGCTTTCCACACCCGGAATTTCTGCGGGACGACCCGATACAGTGACCCCAAACACGACCTGATTGCTTAAATTATGCTGGCGTAACAATAAACCCCAAGCGCCTTGTACCAGGGTATTTAAAGTTAATGCGTGTTGCCGCGCAAACTGCTCTAGTGCAGCGGTCTGCTCACATTGTAAAGCAAACGATTGGTGCGCATACTGATAAGCGCCTTTTTTTTGCGTGCGTGCATATAAGGCACTGGCCTGCTGACAGTTTTGTAAATAACCCGTCCAAAAGACCTGACTAGGGCGCATATCCTTGGCTAACAGCCATTTAATATACGTGCTGTATTGCACTGGCTGACTTAATGGTGCTGCTTGCTGTTTGCTTAAAACCTGATAATGACTGAATAACTCTTGATAAATAATACCAAAGCACCAGGCATCTAAAATAATATGCGGTACACTCCAGAGCATGTGATATACATTGGCTTCAGTTTGCACAAGCGTGATACGTAATAGCAAATCACGACTTAAATCAAAACCTTGAGCACGGTCTTGCTGTGCGAGCTGCTCCAAATAATCTGCTTGCTCGGACGCATTGCGCGTACGGATATCCTCAAATACTAAATTAAAGCGACGTTGTTTTAAAACCATCTGTAACAGCCGTGCTTTCTGCTTGTATACAAATACCGTACGCAACACATCATGACGTGCAATCAGCCGCTGCCAGCTTTGCTCAAACAGACTAATATCCAACCGCCCGCGAATAACATAGCGCATTTGCTCAAAATACGCATCACTCTCCGGCGCTGCTAAAGTATGAAATAACATACCTTGTTGCATCGGCGACAAGGGGTAAATATCTTGTAAATTGGCTTTTATAACATCGTTCATGCATCAAATAAATCGTCTAGTTCAGCCATGCTAATATCTTGAAAACTTAAATCCGCAGGCGTAAGCTCACTTTGTTCACGTTGCATACAAAAAGCGCACAAGGCTTTTAAATTGGCCTGATACAAGTCAGACAACTGCTCAATCTCGGCGCGCGAGTAACGCAGACTATTAAAGGTAATCTGTAGTTGCATGACTTGCTGCGTCACTAAACCGAGAAAATCTATTTGATGGAGCAAAGGCGTTTGCGAACTAATATTTTGCCCCAACCCCTGCCAATCAACCTGAAATAAACCTTCCTGACTCAGCGCATCAAACTGCCCTAGATAATTAAAACCAACGTCAGGCTGGCAAGCCAAATCCCGTACTTCACTCAGATAACGCAACACGCCATAGCCTAAACCTTGTTCAGGGATTTTACGTAAATCCTCCTTGGTCACTTTAATTAAGTTGGCTAAATCCTCTCCAGCAGTGACCGATAGTACATGCGGAAAAGCAGTGGTAAACCAGCCAACCGTACGCTGGGTATTGATGCCCGCTAATTCATGGCGGCCATGCCCTTCTAATTCAATCAATACCGCTGCCTGCTGTTGCCATTGGGAAAAGCTCAAGGCTAATGCCGCTAGTAAAATATCATCGACCCGCGTATTAAAGGCTTTGTGACAATCAGCTAATAATTCACGCGTATCAGCGGCAGATAGTGTAAAGCTAACAGTTTGTGCATCAGCAACCGTAGCGTTCATTGTCGCTACAACAGGCACTTGTTGCGCAATCGCCTGCCAGTAACTTAATTGTGCCTGCAATGCATCACTGCCCGCATAGTCGAGCAAGACTTGTGCATGTGTCTTAAACGCGTCCGTTTTCAGTAATAGCGTCACGTTAGCTTGATTTAATAATTGCTGATAATAATGCGCGAGGTCTGCTAATAGGATTCGCCATGACACCCCGTCAATCAATAAGTGATGACAATACAACAGCACATGATCAGCATCTGCACAGCGGTAAATAACCGCTTGAAATAAATTTCCTTGTAAAGCTAACTGTGCCTGCACTTGATCTGCATGTAAGTGCATTTTTTGCTCGATGGCGGATTGTTCACGTAAATCCATTAACTGCACCATCACTTTAACCTGCTCAGCACAGATCTGTTTTGTCAGTTCTCCATCGACCTGAAAAGAGGTGCGTAACATATCATGTTGTTGCACTAAAGCCTCTAAACATTGTTGAAACAAATCAAGCTGCAATGCCTCGTTAAAACGTAAGACGACCGCCTGATTAAAGTGATGTTTAACCGGGTTAGCTGACTGTAAGAACCAATGCTGAATGGGCGTTAAAGGAATCTCACCACTGACGGGTGCCTGATCAATCGTGTGTTCAATGTGAGTCACGAGCCGTGCAAGCTGGGCAATCGTTGGTTGCTGAAAAATATCGCGCACTTCCAGCTTTAATCCAGCATCGCGCAAACGGGCAATAATTTGAATGGCGCGAATCGAATCCCCACCGCGGTGAAAATAATGATCATGTACACCAATCGCGGTTTGATCTAATACGTCCTGCCAAATATCAATTAGTAATTGTTCCGTCGAATTGCGTGCCGCTTGATAATGCTCATCCAGCATTTGTCCGCTTACATCAAACGCTGACGGCAGAGCCTTAACATCGAGTTTACCATTGCGATTCACCGGAAACTGCTCTAATTCAATAAAATGTTGCGGCAACATATACGGCGCTAAAGTTTGCGCTAAAAAGCCACGCAATTCATTTGAGGCAAGCGGTTCACGCAATGGAATATCGGCTTTTGCATTGAAGAGTTGCTGATAAAATGGTGTGGCTCTAAAGCGTTGTTGCTGATGATAGGCCTGATAATCAACCGCGATCGTCTCACCTGTTTGTTTAATTAATTGTCCACTAATAAAGTAATCTGGGTTTAATTGATTGTCACATAAGCGGCGGGTGACGGTAGCGGTCAAGATATCACCCGGCTCCACGGAGATACCGCTTAAAGAAACCGGAAAATACACCGGCAACCAACTGTCATTACAGTCGAGAATATCAATTAATTCATCTTGATCAGGGTATAAATTTAACCAAGCCAAAAAGCCATTGAATACACTGCGTTGATTAAATTCGAGACGAATTGAATGCGCACATTCCAGCGGAATATCTTGCGTATAATCTAAATCTTCAAGTGCATCACTACTAGAAATAATGGCGCTATCCGGTAAATTCTTTAAACACAGACGTAAATCAAATGGATAACCTAATTGTGCAAAAATACGCTCGACATAATGCGTTGCGATAGGTGAAAAATGGTATGCATACGCCGTTTCCGGTAAATGTATCGCGGCGAGTTTAGTTAAACTGCGCATCGGTAACATATTTTCCGGTTGCTTTAAAAAACGCCGCGCACTATTAATAATTTTTGCCGCGCCCTCGGAACCGCCAATACCACCGACAATTTCAGAAATACAATAATCCACTTTCTCCGGTAATTGTACCTCTAATGCATTGCCGTGAATTAAGGTAATTTTATCTTCTAAACCTAAGCGTTTGAGCGTTTGCCGAGCCTTATGAAAGGTTTCAGCTAGCAATTCAATGGCATAAATTTTACGCGCGCCGGCCTCTAAAGCTAAGCGACTCAAAATAAGCTCTGGACCTGGCCCAATTTCAACGACAATTTTTCCGGGTAAGGCTTTAGCAAATGCGCGACGATAGCGTGCATTACGCCGTTCATCATTAGCCATGCTGCCATACACCACATCATCGTAAACATAGAATTCAGCGATAGAGGGCCATAGCTCACAGCGCTGCTGCAAAGTATAAAAAGCACACAAACTGGGCTGCGCATGCTGATCGTGCTGTACCGTGACATACGCTTGGGCAATCGCGGGGTGCTGCATTAAGGTCTGCGCAATTTCTTCAGTTTCGATACGATAACCCGACAGTTTAATTTGTGCATCATTACGCCCGAAAAACTCTAAGTCACCCGCACTATTCCAGCGCCCAAGATCACCAGTTTTATACAGTGGTTTTGCTGATAAATACGGGAGTGACACAAAACTTTGTGCCGTCAATTCCGCTGCACCGACATAACCTGATGCAACGCCCTCCCCAGCAATATAAATCTCGCCAATTAAGCCCTGTGGTAATAAGTTTTGCGCCGTATCCAAGATAAAAATCGCCAGATGTGCTAAAGGTTTACCAATCGGAACTCGCTGTGCATACTGCTGTTCTGGATCGACCTGGTAAACGCTCGCACATACTGACGCTTCAGTAGGACCATAGGCATTGAAATAATGGCAATGGCGTGCATAATATAAAGCATCCTCAATAACTGCAGCTTCACCCGCCGTAATTAATACCTCAACGCTTGGCATCGGCGCTTGGTTTAAGGCCTTTAAATACACCGGCGGCAAGGTCAGATGTGTGACTTGCTGGCTATTGATAAACGCTAAAAAGCGGTGCGCATCACTGATCGTCGGTTGATCGATTAACACTAAACTTGCCCCGCTAAACCATGCCATAAAGACTTCTGACAGCGAGGCATCAAAACCAATTGCGGCAAATTGCAAGACTCGACTCTGCGGAGTGAGTTTAAATAACGCCCCTTGTGCCAGTGCCATGGCCACAAACCCTTGATGACGCACCATAACCCCTTTAGGTTGCCCGGTGGATCCAGAGGTAAACAAAATATAAGCCAGGTCTTGACCGTTATAAGTCGCATGTACCGCCGCTCGCGTTTCCATGTTATCCGCACAGAAGCAAACACACTGCTGTTGAAGTGCGATCGGCACGGTAACGTTTTGGCCATGTAGCAATAAATCGCATTTTGCCGTGCTCAGCATGTATTGAATACGTTGTTCTGGCAAGTGACTGTCAAGCGGCACATAAACTGCACCAATCTGTAAACAGGCTAATAAATACACCGGTTCTAAGCGCTCACTATACACACCCACCACGGCTTGGCGTTCATGCTGAGCACCAAGAGCCTGATACAGAGCACCGCTTAATGCATCGACCTGTTGTTGTAATTGCCGGTAACTCAGAACAGTAGAACCCTTAATCAAGGCAATATTTTCAGGGGTTGTTTTTACTTGTAAAGCAAAGCGTTCACTGATAGTAAATTGCGGTAGTGCGGCTAGTGCCTGCGGATTAGCTGTTAATAACCATTGTTTTTCTTGAGCGCTTAGAAAATTAAGCTGCTTAATCGCTTGTTGGGGCGCATCCACTACGCTATCGAGTAGTTGTAGATAATGCTCGGCTAAGCGCTGTATGCGTTCTTCAGTAAATAAATCCGTATTGTAGTTAAGCGCTAAAGCTAAGCCTTCACTGGTTTCATTAAAATGAAACATTAAATCAAAGCGGCTAATATCCCAATGATTTTCCTGATCATATTGCGAGACACTGAGCTGATCTAAACTCAATTGTACCGGCTCAATATTTTGCAATGCCAACATCACATCAAATAAAGGCGAGCGACTCATATCACGCTGTAAATCAAGCTCATCTACAAGCTGATCAAATGGATAGACTTGATGGTCAAATGCTTCAGTCGCCGTTAATTTAACCTGTTCTAGCACTTGAATAAACGAAGACTGCGGATCTAACACATCGCGCAACGCCAAGGTATTCACATAAAAGCCCATTTGTGCTTCTAGCTCTTGCTGCATTCGCCCTCTTACCGGCGTACCGACAATTAGATCCTGTTGGCCACTATAGCGTAACAACAACACTTTGAGCACAGCCATTAAGCCCATAAATAAACTGGCCGCATGTTCGTTTAATACAGCATTAAAGGCTTGCAGACGATGCTCCGCAATCACGAAATGTAAAGTATGTCCTGCAAAAGTTTGCATCAGCGGACGTGGGCAATCTGTTTCTAAATTCAATACCGGAATTTCACCGCTAAATTTCTCCAACCAATAATGTCGATGCTTAGCCGCCATTTCGGATTGCAAATAAGCGACTTGCCAAGCCGCATAATCTTTATACTGTAGCGTTAATGGCGCGAGAGCTAAACTCTCTCCTTGTATATAAGCCGCATAAGCTTGCATCCATTCACGCGTCAATACTCCTAAAGACCAGCCATCACTAATAATATGATGAATATTGAAGAGTAATACATGGCTATTTTCTGCAATTTTGAGCACACTTACACGAAATAAAGGG
>JAIPFI010000084.1 GCA_021736705.1 Methylococcaceae bacterium
CAATAATAAAGGCTTGTTGACTACCGCGACTCACTATTTGCCTATGATAAAGCATATCTTGCATACTAACCGCTAAGGTACTCGAATGACCTTGCACAACCATACCCTAAGAGTCACCGACCAACAAAACATCAATGCCCGCTTGATCTATCAGCGCTGCAAAAGTAGCATCATAAGCTGTTAAGCAGGTGATTTTTTCCCCTGCTTGCTTCATTTTTTGCAAATCAGCAATCGTTTTAGCTTTCACTTGCGTAACTGTTGTGTATTGACTCATTAAGCTAATCTCACTAAGCCACCTAAAGGACAATCTTGAACCAAAGCAGATATATTTCCCAACCCAGGCACCTGTAAAATCGGCGCAATTTCTTGTAAAGGATAAAGCACAAAAGCACGCTTGGTTAAACCATAATGCGGCACAATTAAATCCGGCAGATTTATGACTTGCTCACCATAAAGTAATATATCCAAATCTAAAGTTCTGGCCCCCCAACGTTCATCTTTACGCACGCGCCCATGATCTAACTCTATTTTTTGTAAACTACGTAAAAGCTCAAGCGCTGGCAAATCAGTTTTAATTGCCATCACAGCATTTACATAATCAGGCTGATCTTGCGGCCCCATCGGTGGACTACGATAGAGACTAGAAAAAGCCCTCTCCTGAACTGCATTTAAGACATTTATTGCCTGTCTCGCTTCTTTTATTTGTGCTTCAGGCGTTGCCAAATTACTACCTAGGCCAATATAAACAATTACTTTAGTCATGTATTTATGCTTTTACTGTGGGCTTGCGTCTACGTCTACGTTTTTTAGGTGCGCTCTTATTTAAATTGGCGACCATCTTCTGCTGCATATCTTCTGATGCACTTTGAAAATCAGTCCACCAAATGGCTAAGCTCTTATCCGCACCGCCTGTTTCAGCACGTAAAACTAAAAAATCATAGGCGGCTCTAAATTTAGGATGACTCAATAAGCGAAATGCTTTCGAGCCACTACGCGCTAAAAATCGTGGCTGCATAGCCCAAACATCACGCATCGCCATACCTATATGCTTTGGGAAAGCGGTATGTTGTACTTGTTCGGAAATTATCTTACTAGAGGCCTGTTGATAAGCAATCGGCTCAGGCAATCCAGCGATTATATTTTTCTCCGCCTGAATCTTAACAGCATCCCACAAAAAAGTAGCAAACAGAAAATAAGGCGCAATGCTTTTACCCTCAGCAATACGCTGATCCGTATTTGCCAAAGCTTTAGCAATAAACATTTTGGGGAAACCGTTATCTTCGCTGCTTAAGCTTTTTTCCGCTGCCGGATATAAATACTCAAACAAACCATAATGCCTTAGCATTTCATAAGTTTGCACAGCATAGCCCGATAAAAATAACTTGAGCGCTTCGTCTTGTAGTCGTGCCGAAGGGATATTAGCTAATAACTCCGCCAATTCAAAAATAGGTTTTTCACAGGCAGGGTTTACCGTAAAGCCCAATTTCACTGCAAAACGCACCAACCTGATCATGCGTACCGGATCTTCACGATAGCGCAATTCTGGCTCACCAATAAGACGAATGACACCCGCCTTATGATCTTCCATACCACCGACATAATCGACGATTGAAAAGTCTTTAATATTGTAATACAGCGCATTAACCGTGAAATCACGACGCACCGCATCTTCTGCTATAGTGCCGTAATTATTATCGCGCAATAATCGACCTTCTTGATCTGCCTTGGGAGCCCCCTTAGCATCATTATCAGCCCCTCGAAAGGTCGCTACTTCAATCATGTCACGACCAAAAATCACATGCGCCAAACGAAAGCGTCGCCCGACTATGCGGCAATTACGAAACACTTGCTTAACCTGCTCTGGACTGGCATTTGTAGCGACATCAAAATCTTTCGGCTCACGCCCAAGCAACAAATCCCGCACACAACCACCGACCAAATAAGCTTCATAGCCTTCGCCTTTTAAGCGATATAAAACCTTTAAGGCATTTTTATTGATTTGACTTCGCGAAATATTGTGCTCTGGTCGCGTATAAATCCTTGGCCCACCTACCTCTGGCTTTTTTTCTGGGATAATGGGCGCAGACACAACCTGAGTCACGAAATCAGTGCTTTTGGCTTTATTTATTATTTTTTTAAAAAAACTTAAAATTTTTCTCTTCCTTATTTCACTTAAATGATTAAAAGCATTATTTAAAAATGATTTATATTGTAACGCACCAAAGTATATATAACACCTGCAACCTTTTGCCTATGTCAGACAAATAAATCGTCCTTTTGACAGCCCTTTAATGCTAAATATCAATTTCCATTCCCATAAGCTAATGAGCTAAACGTTTTATACATCCCCTTATCCTTTTCATCTGATCAATAAAATAGCGTCTAAATATAGAGGCCAAACCAACCCTCAAAAACACGCAAATATTTAATGGATTTTCTTTTACAAAAAAGGCGATTATAAAGTAGAATCATCCGTCACTACGTACTTAATCTTGAAATAAACTATTATCACTCACTCTACAATAGCTAAAGCTTTAAGTAAGTGAACTAAAAATACACCGGGGGAACAATGTTTAAAAAATTATTTAGCGCCTTAATAGATCATCCATTTCTGGCAAGTCTTTTCATTTCTGATTTATTTATCTTGCTTTTCCATAAGCCGCCCTTCTTATTTTCATTAGTCATGTTCAGCGGATTAATGGCTTACTGCATGTTTATAGGTCAAAAACTGTCTTTATTCAAAGTTTAATCATTGACTGAACTAAAGCAGCAAAAACCTGGTACGGCAACCCCTGCAATGCCAGGTTTTTTTCGTTATTTCGCAGCCATTTTTTATGACTTGCTTCTGCTTATCGCCATCTTCTTTTTGGCTACGGCAATACTACTCCCCTTCAATGCAGGCGAAGCAATCAAATCGCCGCTCATATTCCCTTTATACTTATACTCTATTGGCTTCCTGTTTTATGGCTGGTTTTGGACGCATGGCGGACAAACGCTAGGTTTACAAGCATGGAAGTTACGCTTAATCAGCAATAATAAATCCAATATAACGTGGCAACAAGCCTTTATACGCTATCTTAGTGCTTCTTGCTCCTGGCTTATATTTGGCCTAGGATTCTTTTGGCGTCTATGGCAACAAGAAAGCAAAACACTGCATGACTTAAGCTCTAAATCTTATATTATTCGCACCGACATTAGCGCAGACGACTAATCGCATAAAGCGCGCCCAGCAACACCAAACTACTAGGAAGCACGGCAACAAACAGTGGATTCAAACCATAAACGATACCCATCTGCCCAACCGCATTATCCACGATATTAAAACTCATCCCAATCAGAACCCCCAACATCATCCGCGGCCCTAAAGCAATGCCTCGCCCGACACCAACAACAAAAGGCGTAGACACTAACAGCATCACTAAAGTAATAAAAGGGTTAATAAGCCTTGCCCAAAAAGCTAACTCATATTTCGCAGCATCTTGTTTATTATCTTGCAAAAAATCGATATATTTCGTTAAGTCATAAAGCGATAAATTCTCGGGATCCATCAAAACCACATCAACCACATTAGGATCAATCACTGAATACCAAGCTTCCTCAGCTATATTTTGCGCATCAACCTTAGTCGCTGATATATGCGATGTCTGCACACCTTTTAACTGCCATTCTCCTTTATCTAAAAACCGCCCACTTTGCGCATGCACTACTTTTTTAAGACGCCGATCATCACCCAATTCATAAATAGAAATATTAGCCACATCACCCGCTGTATAGATATCTTTTACATTAATAAACTGATTTCCATCACGCAACCATAACCCATTAGCTGTTCTTGTTACTGGTCTTTGAGTCTTAGCGACACTTCTTAACACTTTTGCTTTTTTCTCCGCATCCGGCCCTACAAACTCTCCGATACCAAAAGAAAAAGCAACCAAAATCATACCTGCCACCATTACTGAGCGAATAATACCAAATACCGATACACCGGACACTCGCATAGCCATTAGCTCCCGATGATTAGCCATTCCCCCTAAAACAAATAAACTACCGAGTAAGGCGGCGGAAGGCATTAATTCATACAAATAATGCGGTATCATTAAACCCATATACATAAAAATATGCTTTAGATCATAATCCCCTACACCTCTCGACCTTAATTCATCATTCAAAGTAAATAAATTAAACAGAGCATAAAGTGCAATCAACGCAATTAAAGTTCCCTTTAATACCTCTCTAATAATATAGCGATCTAATGCCTTCATAGTGCCGCCCCTCTTAGCTTCATAAGCACCCAAGCCAAACCATACAATCTAACCAACAAGAACACAATAAAAACACTGGCCAGCATATAGACTCCCCAAAAACCTAACCATGTAGAAATTTCACCTTCGACCATCCAGCTAGCACTTACTTTTTCAAAGTTAGCAAAACTAAAATAAATCAAAAAAGCAGTCACTAAATTCCCATACACACCAGATCGCGGACTCACTTGCGCAAGAGGAACCGCCATCACGGTTAAAACAATAATACTTAAGGGAATTGATAAGCGTCTATATAACTCACGCAACTCGTCTAAATTTTGTGTTTGCAATAAAACACCGGTTTCAATGCCTTCGCGCTCACTTTCTTTCGCCCCCACACTCGCCTCTAGGCGCATTGCATATTCGCCAAAAGTTTCAAAGATAAAATCCATCTCGCCCGCCTTGCCTTGCACACGCTCACCATTGATAAACACAATATATAAAGCACCATCAATGATACGAACTTCAGCAGTTTCAGCCGTTACAATGCCTTCGTCATTACCGCGCTTATTTTGCACAAAGACATCATGCATCACATTATCAGCACCAATGCTTTCCACATAAAATATTAAATTACCCTGATTGTATTCACTGAACTTACCCTCTGCGATAGCGCGTACACCGATACTTTGTTTTTGCTCAAATATCACTTGTTCAACCTTATCAGCTGCCCAAGGCGAAACGTACAATGCCAACCAAATAGACAACAATACAACGGGTGTTATCGCTTTAAAAACAGCCAAATAAAATCGCCCCACACCCGCACCAGCAGAAGATAATGCAGACATTTCCTGATCTCTGTACATACGCCCCAATACCATCAACACACTAACAAAAACAGAGGGCACCAGAAAACTGGCGCTTGCCAAGATAATTTTCAAACCTAAAATACCAAAAATTGCTTCAGTAGAAATTAGCCCATCAACAGCCATTTGCAAGATTTTAATAAAGTTCCGGCTAACAATAATAATGACCAATACCGCCAGTACTGAAAAAATAGTTTTCAGCAAATCGCTTACCATCATTCTATCCATGACGGATAAAAGTCGAATCTTACGCATTCGTCCTCACTTGATCAGTTATAAATTTTTATTATTTTAAAGCTAAATAATTTAATATTTTTAGCACAAAGAACGATATAAAAAAGCAATGTACGACAACACAAACAAAAAAGCCGTACCTCACTCACGCAAGACACGGCTTTTTTAATCAGAATTAATCTGCTTACAATTTCGCTAATACTTTAGCAACAGTTTCACCCATTGCCGAAGGCGTGGGGGCAATGGTCACACCTAGATCTAATAACATTTCTACTTTTTCAGCCGCCCCTTCACCTACTGAAGAGATAATCGCACCCGCATGCCCCATACGACGACCTTTAGGCGCAGTTAATCCTGCAATATAAGCAACCAATGGCTTGCTCATCTGCTGACTAAAATAAACACCTGCTTCAACCTCTTGAGGCCCACCTATTTCACCGATCATGATAACTACTTTAGTTTCATCATCCTGCTCGAATTTTTCAAGAATATCTCGATGTGAACTACCATTAATCGGATCACCACCAATACCTACCGAAGTAGAAATACCAATACCTAATTCTTTTAATTGATCCGCCGCTTCATAACCTAAAGTGCCTGAACGCCCGACAATCCCAACAACACCTTCCTTATAAATATGCCCCGGCATAATCCCTAGCATTGATTTCCCTGGGCTAATAGTTCCTGCACAATTAGGACCCGTTAGTACCATACGCTCTTCGAGAGGAAATTTACGTAGATATTGCTTAACTTTCATCATATCTTGAGTCGGAATACCATCAGTAATCGCGACACAATACTTAATGCCAGCATCCGCTGCCTCCATAATAGAATCAGCCGCAAATGCGGGTGGTACAAAAATAATACTCGCTTCCGCGCCCGCTTGTTCAACTGATTCTTTTACGGTATTAAACACCGGACGACCTAAATGCGTTTGCCCACCTTTACCTGGGGTAATACCACCGACAACATTAGAGCCATAATTAATCATATCCTGCGCATGGAAAGAACCGATTTTACCGGTAAAGCCTTGCACAATCATGCGTGTTTCTTTATTAATTAAAATAGCCATTATGCTGCTCCTTCTTTTGCCACTTGCTCATTTCTTGCTTGCACTGCTTTTTCAGCCGCTTCTGCTAAAGTTGTTGCGGTAATAATAGGCAGGCCACTGTCGGCAATAATTTTACGACCTTCCTCCACGTTTGTACCTGACAAGCGCACAATCAAAGGAATCTTCATATCAATTTTACGTACCGCCTGAACCACACCTTCAGCAATCCAATCACAACGATTAATACCCGCGAAAATATTCACCAGCATCGCTTTAACGCCTTCATCAGCCAATACTAAACGAAAGGCTTTTTCAGTACGTTCAGGTGAGGCACCACCACCGACATCCAAAAAGTTAGCTGGCTCACCGCCTGCTAATTTAATCATATCCATAGTTGCCATCGCCAAGCCAGCGCCATTAATCATGCAACCAATATCGCCATCCAAACCAACATAACTTAGACCGCGATCTGCCGCCGCCATTTCACGCGGATCTTCTTGGGTTTTATCACGTAATTCAGCGATTTTTTGACGACGGAACAAGGCATTATCATCAAAGCCCATTTTCGCATCTAAAGTGATTAACTCACCACCTTTAGTGACAACCAAGGGATTGATTTCCAACATATTCGCATCAAGCTCACGCATGGCACGATAACAACCAGAAATTAATCGCACAGCATGACTGATTTGCGTCGCATCCAAACCTAAAGCAAAAGCCATTTCACGCGCTTGAAAATCCAATAAACCTACTGCTGGGTCAATATAGATTTTTTTGATCGCATCAGGATTATTCTCAGCTAAATCCTCAATTTCCATGCCGCCCTGAGCAGAACCGACCATGACAATACGCTCATGAGAGCGATCGACTAAAAAGCTAAAATAAAGCTCCTTAGCTATATCAGTCCCCGCTTCGATATACAAGCGCGAACACACTTTCCCTGCAGGGCCGGTTTGATGGGTAACCATACGTTTACCCAACATAGCTTCAGCCGCCGCCTCAACCTCGTCTAGGGTAAAACAAATTTTAACACCACCCGCTTTACCACGAGCACCCGAGTGAATTTGCGCTTTAACCGCCCAAACATTACCGCCAACTTCTCTTGCGCGCAGCACTGCATCTTCAGGACTATATGCCAATCCGCCTTCGGCAATTTTTACACCATAACCGGCTAAGATTTCTTTCGCCTGATACTCATGAATATCCATAGCATCCTCTTAATAAATTACTAAAAATCCAACAAAAAAAGGCCGCACAAAGCGACCTTCTATCTTCATCTTTTTTGTTATGCTTTAGCAGCAATCGCTTCTGCGGTTCTTACGACATTATTTGCCATACGTTCAGATGCAGCATCAATTAAACGACCATCCAATGCAGCCGCTCCCTTACCTTGTGCCGCTGCTTCTTTTAAAGCTTGTAAAATACGTTTAGCTTTATCTACCTCTGCCACAGGCGGAGTAAACACTTCATTCGCTAAAGCAATTTGTGATGGATGAATCGCCCACTTGCCTTCACAACCTAAAGCCGCCGCTCTTCTTGCTGCATCTTTAAAACCTTCTGGATCTTTAATATCACCAAATGGCCCATCAATAGCACGTAAACCATAAGCACGACAAGCAACGGTCATACGACTAATCGCAAAATGCCATTGATCACCGGGATAATCAGGATTTAAACCACCGATATTCGTGGTTCTTGCACGATTACTGGCTGCATAATCTGCAACCCCAAAATGCAAGGCCTCTAAACGCCCGCCTAAAGCACCCTGTTTAGCAATATCTTCAACATTCGCCATGCCTAATGCCGTTTCAATTAAACATTCGATACCAATTTTCTTCGTCATGCCTTGTTGCATTTCCAACTGGTTAAGCATCGCCTCAACCATATAAACATCACCATAAACACCGACTTTAGGAATTAAAAGCGTGTCTATTTTATCACCACATTGTTCAACTAAATCAACAACATCACGCACCATATATTGCGTATCTAAACCGTTGATACGAATAGAAACCGTAATACCATGACCCGCCCAATCCAATTCGTTAATTGCTTTAATGACATTTTTACGTGCTTGCAACTTATCATCCGGTGCAACAGCGTCTTCAAGATCAAGAAAAATAACATCCACGCCACTTTTCAATGCTTTTTCGAACATTTCTGGGCTTGATCCCGGTACAGCTAATTCACAACGCTGAACACGCTGTGCATTGGCTTCATATAATGTATGACTCATTAATAGCTTCCTACTTAATAAAATATTTTTAAAGGTACTTATCGCGCACTCGATTCGCCATCCTTGCCCAAATCAAAATTAACCTTTCATTTTACTGCCAAGCCATGTAATGTCAATGACTACTTGAATTATGTAGTTTCATATCAAAGTCAAATTTTAGGCAAAAAAAATGCGCCTAGCCTAATGACTATGCGCATTAAAAAGACTCTGTTTCCTAGTTTGGAGGCAAGGAGTTAATTTGAGAGTTGCAGCCATTCTACAAGTATCAATTCATTCTGAAAATGTGGCATATTGACGCGCGACAGATTGTCGCAACCTTTAAATATAAATCGCTAAATTTCAGGCAAAAAAAATGCGCCCAGCCTAGTGACTGTGCGCATTAAAAATCTCTAATTCCTAGTTTGGAGGCAAGGAGTACATTTAAGAGTTGTCGCTATTCTACAAGTATCAATTCATTCTGAAAATGTGGCATATTGACGCGCGACAGATTGTCGCAACCCTTCCCCCCAAAATTCACCGATTATTTCAACGGCACCCAGCTACTATAAAAAATATGATTCATTTTTTGCATAATTACCGCCACCAACTGGACAAATAAATTCATTATAAAATGACATTTACTGGGTCTAACAATATCCACAAATAGGCAGTAACGCGCTTCATCGGTTTGATTAAATGATTGATGCGACAAAGTATCATCAAAAATAAACATTTTTTTATCACACCAATGATTTTCCGTCGCTCTTACTTTGATATATGACTCTCTACTTTGTATATCATTAATGTTGTACAGCACTCTTAATGTGGTGCGTAGCGGCCCATAATGTTCATCCGTTGATTCCTTTTTATTAAATACAGAAACACCAATAGTTCTTATATATTTATAATTTTTATGAAACTCGGGGACTGAATAAAAATTATCAATATTTTTACCGTACCATTTAAAGAAAATCATGCCGCGCTTAATTTTCTCCACACGACTAGACAATTCATCTACAATATTTTCCGACTTAACCACATCCAAAATATGCTTGATTTCAGCCTGACAATCCTCGGGTAAATCCTCTAACTGATACACCTTCTTATTAATATAAGGCAGCGTAAACAGATCCATTAAAATATTAAAAGGTGATAGTGCCCAGGTCGGTACGCCATTGCCAAAGAAATAACGATACAACATACGGCCATCAATATTGCTATTACGAGTCACATCGTAAACGCCGCAAACCACATAGAACAGCATGACTTCAGGTAAAAAATAGGTCAACAATGCTAAAAACACATACCAAATCACTGACTGTATTAAAAATTTCTTTTTTCTTTTATTAAAATATTCTTGATCCATGCGCTAACCTTTTTTTAATTTTTATGTGAGCATTTTGCCAATTATGACATCAATTTCAATGGTGAAATGAATACTATTAGCCTGATTTTCTATGCAAGATAGTTTGTACATTATGCAAGCACAGCGTAAAATCAACAACATTTTATTAGCCATAAACTCGCATAAAACAGCGTGAAATAATTTTTCAGCAAATCATTTCTCCTATAAATAGTGAGCTTTAGTTCAACCCAATGCCACAACTAATTTATGACCACTCAGCACTCTGCAACGCAGAAAACACCCCCAAAAATGCCAGGCGGCTTACCGTTAATTGGACATATGATCGCCTTCGGCAAGAATCCGTTTGACTATATGGTTTCGCTTAGAGCGAAACTAGGCGAAATTGGCGAATTCCGCATGTTCCACCAGGAAATGGTGCTATTAACCGGCTCC
This sequence comes from Methylococcaceae bacterium, assembly GCA_021736705.1. GTDB lineage: Bacteria > Pseudomonadota > Gammaproteobacteria > Methylococcales > Methylomonadaceae > Methyloprofundus. The sequence goes on from JAIPFI010000084.1 coordinate 10,406, forward strand.
GAAGGCAACGAAGCTTTTTTCCGCGCGCCGGATGCACAGCTTGATCAAAACGAAGCTTATAAGGTCATGACGCCTATTTTCGGTAAAGGTGTCGTGTTTGACGCGCCGCCCCATATCAAAGATCAGCAGCTAAAAATGCTTATGCCAGTATTGCGCGATAAACCGATGCGCACTTACTCAAAAGTGATAGTTAATGAAGTTGAAGAAGCCATTAAAGATTGGGGCGATAGCGGTGAAGTCGATATTTTAGAATTTATGAAACAACTGACTATTTACACCTCTAGTCATTGTTTACTAGGCGATGAATTTCGTTACGAACTGAATGAGGAATTTGCCAAGCTATATCATGACCTTGAAAATGGCATGCATCCGTTAGCCTTTATTTTCCCTAATCTACCTATTCCGATCTTACGTCGTCGCGATAAAGCACGGGTACGTTTACAGGAACTGGTCACTGGCATTATTGAAAAGCGCGCACAAAAAACTGAAAAAAGTGACGATGCTTTTCAAATGTTAATTGATACACGCTATGAAGATGGCAGCTCTTTATCACCACATGAAATTACCGGCTTATTAATCGGTACGCTCTTTGCTGGACATCATACAACCGCTGGAACAGCCGCTTGGATTACTTTAGAGCTAGCACGCAACCCTGAATACAAAGAAAAAGTTCTGCAAGAATTTGATAATTTATACGGGCATGATGGTGAAGTTACTTTCCAATCCTTACGTGAAATTCCTGTTTTTGAACGGGTTATTAAAGAAGTATTACGCCTACATCCACCACTGATCTTTCTTATTCGTAAAGTGGCGCAAGACCTGCACTTTAAAGACTATATTATTAAAGCGGGAAAATACGTTTGTGTATCACCTCGTGTCACACAACGCATACCCGAGCTATTCCCTAACCCGGAAAAATTTGATCCTGAACGCTTTAATGAAGAACGCCAAGAAGATGCAACGCCATTTAGCTGGACACCTTTCGGTGGCGGCCGTCACAAATGCAGTGGTAACGCCTTTGCCATGCTGCAATTAAAAGCAATTTATAGCATCTTATTACGCCGTTATAATTTTGAATTAGTGAACGCACCAGAAAGCTATCAAGACGACTACAAACAAATGGTTGTTCAACCTGGCTCACCTTGCCTAGTACGCTACACAAAACGCAATGCAAGCAAAAGCACAGAAAACCTAAAAACGGAAAATAGCACCGAAACAAATTCAGTTACAAGCAATTGTTTTAAAGTCGAAGTAGATATGGATTTATGCCAAGGGCATGCCAACTGTATGGGTGAAGCGCCTGAAATTTTCAAAGTCGATGATCAAGGTAAACTAACCGTATTACAAGAAAACCCTAACAAAGAATTACTCGCTAAAGCACAAAAAGCGGCTCGCTACTGTCCAACTAGCGCAATTAAAATAAAACAAGACTAAGGAACTAACATGGCAGCATACCCAAGAGCAGAACTAGAGGAAATGGTTGAACGCTGGTTAGAGGCGAATCGCCAAGCAGAAAAAGAAGCTGATTGGCCAAAAAACCTAGGCGCCATGTACACTGATGATGCCGAATACCGTTGGAATATTGGTCCTAACGAAGAATTTGTCGCGCGTAGCCGCAAGGAAATAGAGGAATGGGCGCTTGGCGCACAAATGGAAGGCTTTGAAGAGTGGAAATATCCATATCACCGCATTCTTATTGATGAAAAACAGGGCGAAGTGATTGGTTTATGGACACAAATATCTCCCGCTAAACGCGAAGATGGCACACCCTATCAAGTCGAAGGTATCGGCGGCTCATGGTTTCGTTATGGCGGCAATTATAAATGGGAATGGCAACGTGATTTCTTTGATTTAGGTAATACAAAAGCCTTATTTTTTGAACTCGCCGCAGCCGGCAAGTTAGATCCAGCAGTCAAAGAAAAAATCGGCAAACTAGCGAAAGGCCACCCACTACCGGGTCATGAAAAATTACGTCCTGAAGCCAGCTTATTGCAAAAAATAAAAGGCTTTTTAGTCATGATTCGCATAGCCTTATTTAATAAATAATTAAGCCTGCTATGTGCCCTACAAAAAATACGATATTTAAGATTATTATGAATACAGCCGCTGAAGAAAAAAAACAACCGCAAAGCCGCCGCCAACAAGTTCGCAAAGTAGGTCAAAGTGGTAATTATTGGTACGCCATGGAGCTAAGCTCCAAGCTTAAAAAAGGCGAATCCGTTGAAGTGATGTTCTGGAAAAGCCCTATCGCTTTATTTCGCGGCGAAGATGGTAAAGTACAAGCGATTGAAAATCGCTGCCCACATCGTCAATTACGTCTAACGTCCGGCATTGTTCAGGGCAATGAAATTACTTGTCAATATCATGGCTGGTCTTTTGATGGTTGTGGAAAATGTACCGGTATATCACATGAATTAGGCAAGGGAAAAGCGAAAGACAGCCTGCCCAATATCAAGGTCAATTCTTATCCTGTACAGGAAAAATACGAATTAATCTGGGTTTTCCCTGGTGATCCGGCTCTGGCTGATAAAGTGCCTTTACCTGAAATACCACAATTAACCCAAGCCGAACCTTGGGAATTTGTCCCTCTGGATTTCACCTTAAAAGCGCATTTCTCCATGATTTTGGAAAATGTTTGTGATTTCAACCATGCCTTTTTACACCGCAAATTTAAACCTTTCACCGATCCACATTTGCTCGGTCATCGCCGCGAAGGTGACACTATCTTTATTGATTATGAAACCGATATGAGTCAAAGCAGCGCGGTTAAAACCGCAGGCGAGAAAAAAGGCGAAGGCCTAGAAGATATCACCTTATGGTATCAATATCCCTATCAAGGCTCGCATACCGCGGATAAATATTTACATTGGTTA
>JAIPFI010000085.1 GCA_021736705.1 Methylococcaceae bacterium
ATTTGCTCCCTTAGCTTACTTAGCGTTACATAAGCCGCATTAGTTACGCCTAGGTTAGCCAAATTCGCAGGTAATGATCCCGCAGGGTCGCCATGCATTTGATGAGTAATATGAATCGTGCCAGTATTATTTAATTGAAAGTGCCAATAACCATCCGAAGTACGCATTTGCACTGAGTCTAGTTCAGCGGGTAATTGTTGTAAAATAGCCTGCGGTAGTTTATCGCGGGCAATGTTTTTTAAACTTAATGTGTAGCTGTTCTGTGTTTGGTTAAAATGCCCTTGAGATTGCATCACGGTATATCGGTCAGTTAAAGGCCATGGTAAATCACTGAGTTTATAAAGGTAGCCATCGCTGAGTGTTAGCATTTTTATGCATTTATATTGCCAGTCGGGGCAACGCTCAGCATTATTAATGAGCTTTAGCAGCGTGTCTAGCTTGGTTTCTAGGCTTATGATGCCCTTAAACTCTTGGTAATCTGAATGAGCCAGTGTGCGCGTATAAACTTTAATTCCCGCCTCATCTTTGACTAAATTCCATGGTGACATAGTCTCTTCGGCTTTTAGGGTATGTATTGTGCCGAACAAAATAAGTAATGCAAATAGAGCTGATTTTAAAATTAACATAAATGGGTGAGGGTTATGGTCGTTTTTTTGAAGGAAGGTGAGTTAATGGATTGCTCAATCTAGGGAATGAAAAGTAAACAATAAGACCTTGTTACTTCTCTAGGAAGGATCTCCAGCGATGACAAGGTGACTCGAAGCCGCGGCCACAAAATGAAGTAATTTCTCGTTATTCTGTGCTATTCCTAAATGTACGATTAAACAATACATAATGTGATTGATTTAAAGATAAAAAATATATTAGCAGATATTCCGGTTCAATTGCCTACAGAATTATTGACTTGTTTATTGAAAAATGAACAAGTGCAGATAGAAAGGATTATCTCTCGAGGACAGAGTAGCGCAAAAGATGAATGGTACGACCAAGTCAGCGATGAGTGGGTGCTGCTATTACAAGGCGAAGCTATTTTGGAGTTTTCTGAGCCACAAGAATTTAAAAAATTACACGCGGGAGATTATTTATTAATCCCTGCGCATTGTAAACACCGTGTTGATTGGACGCATCCTGATAGGGATAGTATTTGGTTGGCAGTCCATTTATCGACTTGATAGAGATTTTAAACACGCTTTGACTTATATCACTAGAGCGCAGATTTAGCATCACGTAAAAAATTAATAACCTTAAACAGTATTACAAAAACATTATGAAAATTCCAAAAATAGGATTTATTAGCTTAGGTTGCCCAAAAGCACTGGTTGATAGCGAACGTATTTTGACTAAATTACGCTCCGAAGGCTATGAAGTTGCACCTGATTATGCAGGTGCAGATATGGTGGTGGTTAATACCTGTGGTTTTATTGATTCGGCAGTTGAGGAATCATTAGATAGCATTGGTGAAGCATTGGCTCAAAATGGTAAAGTCATTGTTACGGGGTGTTTGGGCGCGCGTGCAGATGAGATTCTGGCACGCCATCCGCAAGTGTTAGAAATTACCGGCGCTCATGCTTTAGAAGAGGTTGTCAGTGCGGTACATAAGCATTTGCCGCCATTGCATGACCCTTTTAGCAGTTTGGTGCCGCCACAAGGGATTAAATTAACGCCCAAACATTATGCCTATTTGAAAATATCAGAAGGCTGTAATCATCGTTGTACTTTTTGCATTATCCCGTCTATGCGTGGCGATTTAGTCAGTCGTCCAGTAAATGAAGTGATGTGGGAGGCCAAGCGCTTAGTTGATTCAGGTGTGAAAGAGTTATTGGTGGTTTCGCAAGATACCAGTGCTTATGGCTTAGATTTAAAATACCAGGCGTATGACTGGCAAGGTAAAGAAGTACGTACGCGTTTTTATGATTTAGCTGAAGCCTTAGGTGAGCTAGGTGTTTGGGTGCGTATGCATTATGTTTACCCTTATCCTCATGTTGATGAAGTTGTGCCGTTAATGGCGGCTGGGAAAATACTACCTTATTTGGATATTCCTTTTCAGCATGCGAATGCACGTATTTTGAAATTAATGAAGCGTCCAGCAGCCTCGCAAAATAATTTAGAACGCATTAAAGCATGGCGTGAAGTGTGTCCTGATATTATTTTACGGAGTACTTTTATTGTCGGATTTCCTGGTGAAACTGAAGCAGAATTTCAAGAATTGTTAGATTTCTTAACTGAAGCTCAGTTAGATAGAGTGGGTGCTTTTGCTTATTCGCCAGTGAAGGGAGCCGTGGCAAATGATTTACCTGACTTAGTGCCAGAAGCAGTAAAAGAAGAGCGCTTAGCCCGTTTTATGGCACATCAGGCAGAAATTAGTTCAGCGCGCTTGCAATTACGTGTCGGTAGAATTGAGCAAGTCATTATTGATGAAGTCGTTGAAGAGGGGGCGGTTGCCAGAAGTATGGCAGATGCACCGGAAATTGATGGTCAAGTGTTTATTGATGGCGCAACGCACTTAAAAGTAGGCGATATAGTCACGGTGGAAATCGAAGAAGCTGATGATTATGACGTCTGGGCGAAATTAGTTGATGCGTAGAGTGCAACTCATTTTGTTATGACTTGAATTCAGGGATTATGAGGCTCAATAAAATTCAAAAAAGCGATTAAAAATAGCCTTACAAAAATTAGCGGTAGATGATAAGGCTTTTTTATTTGGTTCGCGTGTTGATGATTCCATGCGTGGAGGAGATATTGATTTATTGGTATTTTCGTAGCGGCCTAGTTTTGAATTGTCTCGGAAAATGACAGGTGACTTTTTCAAAAATTGCGAAGAAAAGATTGATATTTTAGTGATTAACGCCTCACTCTATGAAGGGTAGGTGTTATTTGCCAGTTCAATAAATAGTGATCGCTTTATTTGCACAGTTGAAGTGATCATTTGTTAAGATACGGTTTGCATTGAATTCAGGTCTTGCAAATCATAGTGCTTTTCAGTATAAAGCAGATGGATTCAATGTTCATATTATAAGCGGAGATATATCATGAAATTAGTTTATACCCCCATTGCGATAGCATTACTATTTGCAATGCAAACGGCTCACGCTGACCTTGTCAGTGATGGTGAACTGATTATGGATGGTGCACAAAAAGTGTATCCCCAATTTTTTCCTTCACAAGAGAGCACTCAAGTGTTGGAACCATGGCGATTTCGGTTTTATCCAGAAACCGGAGTTTATGTAGGTGTTAATCAGCAAGATTCAGGTGTTTATCTTTTAGGTGGAGCTTTTGGTGATTCTCCTTTCTATGTTGATAAGGCAGATGCCGTTTTAACGCTAATAAATAATCAGTTAGGTACAGCGGGCGGGAGTGACCTTATTTGTGATACTAGCACGGTGCCTGATGGCTTTTCCTACAGTCAAAGTGGCAACACGATTAATGTAACAACTAATGGTCAGTGCATTAAAGTAGCAGATACTTCAAATTATTGTGATGTTAATACTGAAAAAGATGCGAATGGAGTGCCGGTTGCAACTAATATTCATGTCTTAATGGCAACAAATATAACGAATTTTGAACTACAAGGGATCTCATTTCCTGGATTTGATGACATTATTAAGCAACAAATGACAAATCAGAAAGTCTGTATTATTCATGCGCCTACTGAATTTACAAATTACACGGTTAATATGGATGTTTGTATGGATATAACCGATACATTAAGTGGTTCTGGTATTCCTATGTCGGGGCCGATAACGACTCACTTAGTTGGTTCTTCGGACAGCACTCGAGTTAATGATTGTTTTGCAACAGATGCCAGCGTTATTACTAATATAGTCACTAAAGAATCTTGGGTGAAAGGGGTATCTGGTGGCTTTACAAAAATTAATTAAATTTTTTGATTGATCTAGCTGATCGTTGTAGTAATTTCTGATTACCTGCGCTTCTCAGTCTATGAGCTAAGGAATAAACACAAAATAATGGTGACAACTTATTTTTTTGGGAGCGCAGACGGCTCGTTTGCCTTTCGCAGGAAAGCGGTCGGCGCTCCCAAGATGAATACATTGTTTCATACATATTCCTGAGCTTTGCATATGCGGTAGTTTACAAAACAAGCCTCGCTATTCCTGACATTTTTTATTCGGGCTCTATTGATTAGCTATAGAGATTCTTATTAAAAGTACGCAGGAATAGCGAGGTGACTAAATAGGTATGGAATGTGGGTAATTAGAAAAATTTTTAGTACCTAATTTAAGCCTGTTCGCACTGTATCGACAACTCCCCATTTTTTATGAAAGAGTATTGAGTCATCAATCCTTATCGTTATCCGTTTTTTTCTCAGGAAGAGCTAATAAAGGCACATGATAGCTTTTTAATATTTTATTAATTGCTTGCTGGTTTTTAGTAATTAAATCATTCAATAAGGCTTTGCGTTGTTTGTCAGGATAGCGCACACCCATAGACATCGAATAATCAAATTGCATATTTAACGCTGATTTCATCGGCAATATTTTGTAAGCATCTGGGTGTTGCATCATCAAATAGCCAGCCATCGGTCCCCATAAAATAACCATGTCTATGTTACCTGCTTGCAGCTCTTTGTCTATCATCATGGCGGTGTTATTGTCGCTGTCGCCGCTCATGGTTTGATAGGGAACCCCTTGTTCTAATAATCCACTTTTTTGTAACCATGCGGTTCCAGGGCCACGATCAAACATGGCAATTTTTAAGCTGTTTTGTTTAGCTAAGGGGAGTGATCTTAATTGCTCAGGAATGGTAATGTTATCCCAGCCACGTCCTTTGGCAATGAGTAATACATAGCTTGAATGATAATAAGGGTTTGTTGTCGCGGCAAAGTCAAAGCCAGTAGGGACGCCCATAATGACATCGCATTTGAATTCTTCTGTATCACCGATAGTCGCTTTTAGTGTGTTACGGACAAAGCCTATACGTTGTGGAAACCAGAAGTATTCAACTTCCTGCCCTAATTGCTGGGCAAACAGTTCTGCTATTTTATTTTCAAAGCCATCTCGTTTTTTGCTTGAGTAAGGTGGGTTTAGTGGGTCAGCGCAGACTCTGAATTTTTTCTCATTTCTCGGATTTTTTTCAGTTATCGCCGATGTTTTGGCGCTTTTATTAGCTTGTTCGGTACCTTTGGGGATTTCAGACGCTGTGGGCTGCACAATAGTATTCACTTTTTCAGCGGTCTGGCATGCGGCAAGGCTGCTAAGTGCTAATGCAGAGAGCAGGGTTTTGGTTTTTTTTGTAAATGACATTTTATTGTCCTTAAGAAAACAGTCGTTTTGGATTAAGCGGTAAAACAAAAAAAGCCCCGACCAAATAAATTCGGCCGAGGCTTTTAGATTTAAGTTAATCTAAAAAGATTATCTTAGTTAGGTAATGCGAATACAGTAAATACGCCACCTAATTTAGTGAAAGAACTTAAACTTCTGTATGCACCTACCGCACCTAAACCTTCAGAGTTTGAATCAGCTTCGCCTGAATCAAGTCCAGCTGCGATACCAATACCAGCCCATCCGCCGATACCAGAAAGTACACCAACATACTGCTTACCTTTGTAAGACCAAGTGTTGACGTTACCGATGATGCCAGAAGGTGTTTTGAATTTATATAATTCTTTACCTGTTTTAGCATCAACTGCTTTTAAATAACCTTCAAGTGTACCGTAGAATACTACACCACCAGCTGTTGCAACAGAACCCGACCAAACAGAGAAAGTTTCTTTGTTAGACCAAGCAATTTTACCTGTTGTTGCATCATAAGCAGTGAACTGACCTAGGTTAGTTGTACCGTCTGGTTTACCCGTTAGTACATCAGCACCCGCTGGCATCATACTTAAAGTAGCACCCACATACGGTTGACCCGCTGTGTATGAAACTTCAAATGGTTCATATTCCATACATAGGTGGTTACCTGATACATAGAATAAGCCAGTTTGTGGCGAGTAAGAGACAGGCTGTTGGTTTTTAGCGCCTAATGCCGCAGGACATGTACCTACAGTATTAACATCTTCACCATTCGCTTCTGTACTGAACTTAGGATCCAATACGGGACGACCTGATTTCATGTCAATATGCGTTGCCCAGTTAACTGATTTATCAAATTTTTCAGCAACTAACAATTCACCTGTTTCACGATCTAAAGTATAACCAAAACCATTACGGTCGAAATGCACAGCAGTTTTGCGCATTTTGCCATCGATTTTTTGGTCAGCTAACGCTACTTCATTGATACCATCATAATCCCACTCATCATGTGGCGTCATTTGGTAAACCCATTTAACTTCACCAGTGTCAGCATCACGAGCCCATAAAGACATAGACCATTTGTTGTCGCCAGGACGTTGTACAGGGTTCCAAGTCGATGGGTTACCTGATCCGTAATAAACTAGGTTTAGTTCTGGATCATAAGAATACCAGCCCCAAGTTGTACCACCACCAATTTTCCACTGATCACCTTCCCAAGTACTTGTACTTGAATTTGGACCTACTGGCGTTACTTTACCATTTTCCCAGGTCGTTGTTTTCTTAGGGTCAATCAGCGTGTCGCCATCAGGCCCCATGCTGTAACCTTTCCATGCTAATTGACCCGTTTTGATGTCATAAGCCGCTAAGAAACCACGTACACCAAATTCACCGCCCGCAATACCTGTTAAGACTTTGTCTTTAACAACTAAAGGTGCTTGAGTGTTAGTCATACCTAATTTAGGATCACCGTTTTGCACACTCCAGATACGCTGACCTGTTTTTGCATCAAGTGCTGTTAAAACAGTATCAGATTGTTGTAGGAAAATTTTTCCGTCGCCGTATGCTAAACCACGGTTCACAGTATCACAACACATGACAGGAATCGTAACGTCAGCATCCATAGAAGGAGTGAACTCCCAGATTACAGATTGTGTTGCTTGGTCGATTGCGTAAACAGTGTTAGGGAAGGGTGTGTGAATGTAGATAACATTATCAACAACTAAGGGGCCACCTTCGTGTCCACGTAAAACACCTGTAGAAAAAGACCAAGCAGGTTGTAGATTTTTAACGTTTGTAGCATTGATTTGATCTAGTTCGCTATAACGTGTACCCGCATAGCTACCTAGAGCTGTTGCCCAGTTAGCAGGATTCTTAGTTAATTTCTCAACGCCGCTATTAGCAGATGCAATAGTTGGTGCTGCAAGTAAAGCCGCTACCGATGACGCTAGTAGTAAGCTCTTAAGTTGCTTCTTCATATAATTCCTCCGAGAAACCTATCTATTAAATAGATCCGTGTTTGTTGTTTATATTAAGACTAATATTAGTTTTAAGCTTTTATTGAAGTATTTTGTTTTTTTTTAATCCCGAGCTACGGGATATTTCAAGCACTTCAACTAAGTGAATTTAATGATTTTGACATAAAAGTCAACTTTTACCTCGGGGTATAGTTTAGAATCAGTCATATTAAATAGTAGGAATGCCTTGTAAGTTATTGGTAGTAGCCTACTTTATTAGAATAGCTGTTTTATTAATGCAAGTATCAGATAACACAAATTTATGACATTCATGGTGGGAAGCAATTGATGCCTTTAGCAGACGTTTTACTGATTATTTCCGGATTATTACTTTTAGCCATGATTGCGGCCAGCGCCTGCCGCCATTTGCCGATTCCTTATACAGTTTTATTGGTGCTATTGGGCTTGGCTGTAAATTTTTTTGCTAAAGATAGCGATGTCGTCGATTTATTGGATTTTAGGGAGTTTCATTTAACACCTGATTTGGTGTTATTCATATTTTTACCCGCCTTGGTTTTTGAGACAGCCTTGTCCTTGGATGCGCGCGCCTTATTAAAAAATCTGATACCGGTTTTAGTGTTGGCGATTATTGGTATGTTGGTGTCAGTGGTTCTAGTCGGTATCGGCGTGTGGTGGTCTTTGGGTTTGCCATGGGTGGTTGCATTATTATTTGGTAGTTTGATTTCAGCTACCGATCCAGTGGCTGTCGTCGCGTTATTTAAAGAATTGGGGGTTTCTAAGCGTTTAAATATATTAGTTGAGGGCGAATCCTTAATGAATGACGCGACCGCCATCGTATTATTTAATATCTTGCTGGCCATGTTGGTACAAGATAGCTTTTCCTATACCGAGGGGATGCAGGCTATTGAGCAATTTTTTAAAGTATTTCTCGGTGGTGTGCTGGTTGGCACATGCATTGGTTTAGTTATGGCGGAATTACTGGTGTGCTTATATCATGGCAACCAAAGTATTCCGGTTGTTTTGTCTCTGGTCTTAGCTTATTTAAGTTTCATTATTGCTGAACATGAATTACATGTTTCGGGGGTTATGGCTGTCTTATCTGCGGCTATCATGTTTAACTTGACAGGTTTAAGTCGTTTATCAAAATCCAGTATTGATACCATCCATACAACCTGGGAGTTTCTTGTTTTAATTTTCAACTCGCTATTGTTTGTCTTGATCGGGATGTCAGTTGATTTAATCCAGTTGGTGCATTTTTGGCAGCCTGTTTTATGGGCGACTATTGCCGTCTCTGCGGCGCGTGCAGTCAGTGTTTATTTATTAATTCCTGCGACCACGCGGAGCTTTTCTTTGCCCAAGATTGGTTGGGCTGAGCGGCATATCATGTGGTGGGGAGGTTTGAAAGGCGGATTAGCGATTGCTATTGTTATGGCGATCCCTGCAACCGTGCCTGAAAAACAGCTATTAGTTATTTTAACTTTAGGCGTGGTTTTGATCTCTTTACTCATTAATGCCTCGACTATTCGTTGGTTGATGCATTTCTTGAAAATGGATGTCTTAGGTAAAACTGAACAAGCGCAATTAAAACAGAGCATGCAACAAGTCACTCAATCAGTGGATAAAGTGCTGCATAGTTTTGCGACCTTGCATTTATTTGATAATGCCATGGAAACAACAATTGAATATGAGCTGCATCGGACTTTGGATGCCGAGCAAATCACTTTAACGGACGAGCAGTTGGTCAAGCAGGCACATTTGCAAGCATTACGGGCTGAGAGAGAGGAAATTGAATACCTTTATGAAATAGGCGTCGTTAATTATTATACTTTAGTAACCTTTAAAGACATTTTGCGGGTTGATCAGCAACACAGCATTGATTATATGAAAACCGTGGGAGAAATCTGGTTGCAGCCTAGTCCTTTATTGGATTTTGAACGTAAAATTATACACTTCTTGAGAGAGAAAAATTGGGCGCAAGATTTGTTGACGCAATATCAAACCCGCCGTTTTGCCAATAAAATTTTGCATGATATTGCCGGTGTATTAATGGCGCATAAGGGATTGCAAGCGATTCATAAAATAATTGATCAAGGCTTAGATAAGCAGATAAATAAAGAGTTATTACATCCCTTGGAGCTTATTTATCAAAAAAGATTAAAACGGCGGCAAAATCGTTTACATTACTTTAACGAAAATTACCCGATATTCTATCGGCAGTATGAAGCTTTTATTTTTCAAAAAGTGGCATTGCGCTATTCTTTGCAATTAGTGAAGAAAAGTAATGAGCATGGCATGGTTAGTGCCAAAGTATTACAGATTATCAATAAGAAACTGACCGCTTCATTAGAACAACTTTCTTCTTTTGAGATGTCTTTGCCACTAGCAAATCGAGATGCATGGATTAACCAAGTGCCTTTGTTTGCTAATTTACCGTCAGATTTCTTAAAAAAAATGGCGAGTGAGGCTCACTATGCCAACTTCTTACCTGAAGACATCATTTTTTATCAAGGTGATGTCGGCGATTCTTTGTATATTATATTAAGTGGTCATGTAAAAATATTGATCGCTAATGTAGCGGGAGAGAATGAGCAAGTTGCTGAGCGCGGTGAGGGCGCATTAATTGGTATTCGAGCCTTAAGAGCCGACAGCAATAGATCCGCAACCGTCGTGGCAAAAACCTATGTAACCTGTTTACGCTTAACCGCTAAAGATATATTGCGTTTTTCTGTAGAAAATGAAACGTTAGCAGAGCGTTTACAACAAACTGGATTATTAAAAGTTAATGGATAGTCAAAAACAAGTACAAGCATTTTTTTCTGCACAGGGGCCACTCGCAAAAGTGATTCCCGGTTATTCACCGCGTGCCGCACAAGTGGAAATGGCCGAAGCCGTCGCGCAAAGCATTGCTGATAAAGAGCATGTTATTGTTGAAGCGGGTACAGGCACGGGGAAAACCTTTGCTTATTTAGTGCCAGCGATTTTATCCGGCAAAAAAGTCATTGTTTCCACAGGGACTAAAAACCTACAAGACCAGCTATTCAATAAAGACCTACCGTTAATTCGCCAAGCAATGACGGTGCCTTTTGCTGCTGCCTTATTAAAGGGCAGGGCAAACTACCTGTGTACTTATCGATTAGAACTCGCTATCCATTCGAATTTAGGCATTAGTCGTGAAGAGGCGGCTGATCTAGGTAAAATTAAAAAATGGTCTAAAAGCACGCGTACCGGCGATATTTCCGATATGCCCGATGTCATGGAGTCCAATCCCATCTGGGGGCAAGCGACTTCAACGCGTGAGAACTGCATAGGCCAAGACTGTCCCGAGTATTCAGACTGTTTTTTGATGAAGGCCCGTAAAAAAGCACAAGATGCGCATTTGATTGTCGTCAATCATCATTTACTGTGTGCAGATTGGTCGATTCGAGAAATCGGTTTTGGTGAATTATTACCCAATGCCGAAGTCGTGATTATCGATGAAGCGCACCAACTAGCCGATACCGCCTCGAATTTCTTAGGCATGACTTTAGGCTCGAAACAGCTAGGTGATTTAGCTCAAGATGCATTGATGGAATATTTTCAAGACGCTAAAGATATGCCTGATTTACGCGTCGCTTGTGAAAACTTAGAGCATGAAGTCAAAGATATGCGCTTAGCCTTTGGCATCGACATGACGCGCGGTGACTGGAAAGATATTGCAAGTAATCCAAAAATTATGGACGGTTTAATCCGCTTACAAGAGCATTTAGACGCCTTAGCGGATCAATTAGAAATTGCTTCGGTGCGTAGCAAAGGTCTGGAGGCCTGCTTTAAACGTGCTGAAGAATTAGAAGAAACATTTAAGAAAATCTTACAAGACAAGAGCGGCAAGTGGGTGCGCTGGTATGAAACGCATAGAAAGTCCTTCACGCTGAGCTTAACGCCTTTAGATATTGCGGCTGAATTTCATACCTTTATGGCGCAGCATAGCGCCTCATGGGTATTTACCTCCGCCACCTTAAGCGTAGATCACAAGTTCGACCACTTTTCGCGTAATTTAGGTATTAGTAACGCCAAAAGCTATAGCTGGGAAAGCCCCTTTGATTTCCCTAATCAATCCTTGTTTTATCATCCCAAAGGACTACCCCAGCCCAATTCGCCTGAATTTGTTGAAGAAATTGTAAAGGTCGCAATTCCCGTGATTAATGCCAGCAAAGGTCGTACTTTTTTCTTATTTACCAGTCACAGAGCCTTGCAAGCCGCGGCTAAAATTTTAGAAAAACAAATTAAATACCCGCTATTAATTCAAGGTGATAAACCCAAAGCCATTTTACTGGATGAATTCAAGCAACTCGGTAATGCCGTGTTACTCGGCACGTCCAGTTTTTGGGAAGGCATTGATGTGCGCGGTGAGGCCTTGTCTACGGTCATTATTGATAAATTACCCTTTTCCTCTCCTGGCGATCCCGTGCTAAAAGCACGTATGGAAGCCATGGAAAAACAAGGCCGTAAGCCTTTCTTTGAATACCAATTACCCACGGCAGTCATCGCTTTACGGCAGGGCGTAGGGCGTTTAATTCGTGATGTCAATGACCGAGGTGTGTTATTGCTCTGTGATCCGCGTTTATTAAAAAAATCCTACGGACATATGTTTTTAAATAGCGTCCCCGCAATGCGCAGAACACGAGATATTAAAGATGTTGAGGCGTTTTTTGCGAAGGATAGGAGAATTTGAAGGTGAAGATCATTATTTCTGAAATTTTTTACTGAACCATTGCTCCAAATTACGGATTAATTTTTCTTTTTCGAGAACAAAATCTTTACATAAGTCTTTGTTGTGTTCACCAGGTATAAGGTTTTTTGACTCAAAGTCACCAGAAGTAATCAATTCAAATAAGTTATCAAAATTTTCTTGAATACCAATACTTTTATCTGCTAGATATAAATTCTCAATTATTCGGATACAGATATTGAATGACTCATGAATTTTTATTTCTTGCATAGACGATGATCTATTCTTGTCCATGTAATATTCGGTTGCTGTGTTGTTAAGTAACATTAATGTATCTGCTAGCTGGTCAACTTTGCCTCGAACTTCTTTACGTGTTTCTCTGTTATCTGCTTTTTGATTAGTATAGATTACTGCCATTAAAGTTATAAGCCACCCAATAGCAGCAAATTCACAAGTTCCCATAATAGCTTATTTTTTCTTCTTTTTTTCTAATTGAGCATCTTTAAGGTATTGCCATATTTTGTTCTTATATAGCGCCCTTGAGCTGGTTATATGCAGTTTTGATTCTATTTCTGCAAGATCCATGTTTTTTTCCCTAATAAGTCCTCCAAATGCCTCTTCTAGAAAAGAGGACCCACAGCCTAACGTGCCATCAAGAATAACTTCTACCTCACAGTTATTTTGTAATGCAGGGAATAAAAACTCATCTCTAAAACGTTGGCCTGAGTAATTTCCATCTGAAAGGTAGCGTCCTGCTGGCGTGTCCGAATATTCTTCTGCTATATTTAGTATTTTATTGGTCATGATTGTCTTCTAACGAAATTTGCCACTCAATAATTGTTCCATTAATCGTAGATTTATAATCTCTACCCGACTCTTTTTTATCCAGAACATTATAGTTAAATACGCCCCGAGCACTAAATATTCTAAATCCTCCTAATGTACCACTTTTGACTAAATCTAGCATATCTTTAAGTCCTTTCCCTCTATGAGGTAACTTTGTCTTGCTGCGTGAACTTTCAACAGCGATATCTATTAAGGATGTATCCCTCTTTTTCTTGGCTACTTGAAGTGGGGATGATAGTAATTCTTTTAGTTCTGGTTTACGTCTTAATGATTTTGGGATTCCCATGCCAAGATCGCAAATTGAAACGGTTAGAATGCCATTTTTGTGTTGTGCAAACATTCGCCATTCCTTTGTTTCAGCTCCTTTATATGCATGATGGATGGTATTGG
>JAIPFI010000086.1 GCA_021736705.1 Methylococcaceae bacterium
ACTTTCAAATATTATTCATACTTAGAATGCTGGAAAATAATAAATTTGAATTAGACTTTAGCTTGGTCTGGAAATTGCTTTAATTAAAACAATATTATTTATAAACTAAATGACTGTGCAAAACAAAATACTGGATAACCTAACAGTAGCTATTCTACTTTTTAATGTAAATTTAAAACTCACGTATATTAATATAGCGGGTGAGATTTTACTTGGTGATAGCTCAAGGCACTTAAAAGGGAGGTCAGCACAGTCTTTATTTATTAGTGACACAACGTTTATTCAGGATCTAGAAAAATCCATATCGCACAATGAAGCCTTCGTAAACCGGGAACTGACATTGCGCATACAAAGTAAAAATATCACCATTAATATAAGTGCCACCCCCATCATTGAACCAGACAAAGCAACGGAAATCCTAATTGAACTACTACAGGTTGATCGTCATCTACGCATTTCCAAAGAAGAACAATTATTAGACCAGCAAAATACTTCACGCATGCTAATGCGTGGCTTTGCACATGAAATAAAAAACCCCTTAGGTGGTTTACGTGGTGCAGCGCAATTACTAGCGATGGAATTAGAAGACAATGAATTAACAGAATATACTCAAATTATCATAGAAGAGGCTGATCGCATGACGTCACTGATGGATAAAATGCTCGGCCCCAACAAAGTCCCTAACAAAGTATCGCTCAACTTACATGAGGCATTAGAGCGCGTCAGGCAACTGGTGCAAGCCGAAGTTAATGACTCGATCACATTAGAGCGCGATTATGATCCCAGCATCCCTGAATTACAGGCGGATAAAAACCAGCTAATTCAAGTATTTTTAAATATTGTGCGCAATGCAGCTCAAGCTATTGAAGATAAAGATGGAGGTAAAATAATATTACGTTCACGCATCATTAGACAAATGACAATTGCCGGAAAGCGCCATAAGCTCACTGCGAAAATCGACATTATTGATAATGGCTCAGGTATAAAACCAGAACTTATAAGCCAAATTTTCTATCCTATGATTACAGGCCGCAGTAACGGTACTGGGCTAGGTTTACCTATCGCACAATCAATTATTAATCAATACAATGGCATCATCGAGTGTATCAGCAATTCCGATGAAACAATTTTTTCAATTTATATACCTGTAGGAAATACTCATGACTAACAAATATCATGTATGGATCACCGATGATGATAAATCTATTCGCTGGGTAATTGAAAAAACACTCGCAAAAAACAATATCACTACGCGCAGTTTTGCATCTGCGCGTACTCTACTTGAAGCACTTAAAGATGATACGCCTGATGCCTTAGTCTCTGATATTCGTATGGATGGCTTGGACGGCCTAGCCTTATTAGAAAAACTTCAACATTCGCACCCTAAATTACCCGTTATTATTATGACGGCGCATTCTGATTTAGACAGTGCCGTTTCCGCCTTCCACGGCGGAGCCTTTGAATATTTACCTAAACCTTTTGATATTGAAGAGATGCTAGCTATTGTTATGCGCGCATGCTTGCACAACGAGCAGCAAAAAAACAAAAAACCAAAAAACAATAAAGAACTCCCCGCCTCACCTGAAATTATTGGCGAAGCACCGGCTATGCAAGAAGTATTTCGCGCTATAGGTCGATTAGCAAGATCACATATCACAGTACTCATTAACGGCCAGTCCGGTACAGGAAAAGAATTAGTTGCCAAAGCCTTGCATCGACATAGTCCGCGCACTAAAGAACCTTTTATTGCCTTAAATATGGCCGCTATCCCTAAAGATCTCATGGAATCAGAATTATTTGGCCATGAAAAAGGCGCTTTTACTGGAGCCAATTCAAGACGTATAGGTCGTTTTGAACAAGCCAATAATGGTACCTTATTTCTTGATGAAATTGGTGATATGCCTGCAGAATTACAAACGCGCTTACTCCGCGTATTAGCAGATAATGAATTTTATGCAGTGGGAGCGCATACACCAACAAAAGTAAATGTACGTATTATTGCCGCGACGCATCAAAATCTTGAAGAACTGGTCGAACAAGGCTTATTTAGAGAAGATTTATTTCATCGCCTTAACGTAATTCGCATTCATATTCCCCCTTTACATGATCGAAACCAAGATATTCCCATACTCATGCAGCACTTTCTAAGCTCTGCAGCAGAAGAGCTAAGTACTGAAATGAAAATATTAACACCTGAGGCCGAGTCTTATTTATGCTCTTTGCCGTGGCCTGGCAATGTGCGTCAATTAGAAAATACTTGTCGCTGGCTTACCGTCATGGCGACAGGTAGAGAAGTTCATTTAGCTGACTTACCACCTGAGTTACTCTCCCAAAAAACATCACACCAAAGCACCGAGAAACCAATAAACTTAGGTAATGACTGGGAGTTAAGCCTAAAAAATGCAATCGAAGAAAAACTAAAACGCGGGGAAAAAGATATTGCGAAACAAATCATCCCTTTGACTGAGCAAATTTTAATTAAATCAGCCTTAATACAAACTCAAGGCCACCGAAATGAAGCTGCCAATCTTTTGGGATATGGTCGTAATACTTTAACTCGAAAAATAAAAGAATTAGCGATTGAATAAACACCCCCATTAACATACGGGGCGAACTAATTTGACTTTTTTATTTATCGAAAATTCAGACAGTTACAAGACAAATAATAAATAACTTACAGCATTTTTCATGGAAAATTACCAAAAAATTTATTTTCTAACAGCTATAACTGCACTAAGAAAAGTATATTTTATAAATAATTGATTTATAATGAGTTTTGTATTTTCTTTGTCAAAAGAATTATCTATAAAATCACTCAGTTAGAAAACTTGAAGATCAAATGTAAGTATTTGATTAATATACTTAGCTGTAACTAATGAGAGCTTACCCAAGTTATTTGCATATTAATGAATTCTAATCATTAAAGCCAAGAGCAATGTATAATACATAGAAAATAACAAAACCCTTTTGTTATTTTTCTGCCACCCAATATGCCCAGTGGCAAATTATTTTATTTTTTAAAGCATGGAGAATTGTACAATGAAGAAAATTATCGCGGGTTTAGCACTGTCATTAATCACTTCCGCTTCATATGCTGAAACTTTCAGCTGTACTGGTTATATTGATGGCACCCCTGCTGGAGAAGTAATGAAAGTCAATGCAGATAAACAATCTGTTGCTGAAACTAAAGCCTCTTCTCGCCTGAAAAAAGCGGGTATTAAAGTAGATTACGTCGATTGTAAATAAAAAATGGCTTCCATTTTAAGGCGGGACACACGTTATCAAAATTCAGACTATCAGCTTAAAAAGGTAGGCTGAAGCCACACCCTACAAGTATAACTAATGTCCCGACTTAGATGGGAGCCAAAAATAAAAAACTCAGACAACTTGATTTTCTACAGGCTAATCAGTCGCTTTTGTAGGTTCGGCAACCGTATATAGAATTTGATAAAAAAGCGCTAGCGCAATGTTCTGCTAAATAAATTCAGTGCCAATTGATAACCTAGCATTGCAGTTTGCGCATCATAGCGCTCGCCTTCATCACGCATAAACGCATGTTGTGCATTGAATTCATGCCAAGTAAAAGTCAGATCTGTTGTGCTTAGCTTTTGATAAATTTCAGCGCGACCAGCTGTTGGAATATGTGAGTCTTGCTTACCCCAAATCATCAGCAGTTCACCGGTAATATCCTGCAAGCGCTCCATGCTATGTTGCCCCGGCTTATTAGGAATGACTTGAGTGTGCAAATCGGTTGCATAAAAACAGGCAGTCCCTTTAACTTCTGATTGTAATGCTGCACGAAATGCCAAGTGACCACCAATGCAAAAACCCATTGCACCGATATTACCGTTGTACCAGGCTTGTTGTTTAACAAAAGTAATAAGCGCAGCATTGTCAGTATCATAACCTTGCACATCTTTAGCCATTTTATCCGCATTGCCTTTCTCTCGGCCGGCATCGTCATAACCTAATACAGTACCAATAGGGTTAAGCTCATGGAACACTTCAGGCACCAACACTACATAGCCGTGACTCGCCATCATTTGTGCAGCACGCTCAATAGGGCCAGTTTGCTGAAAAATTTCTGAATAAAACAAAATGACGGGATATTTCCCTTCGCCCACAGGACGATGTATATAAGTACGCATAAGCCCTGTCGGGGTATTAAGGTCAGCAATATGGCTTTGTATATTCATAATAGGCTCTCTTTAATTAATATTTAACTTGCTTTTAATAATATTGTAAAAAACAAGGATATTGTACAATGATGCGTTTTTAATCCTTGTTCTTTTAGCTGAAATGACGTATTTAATGATCATTAACCCACCTTTTTACTCATAGCATGGGCGCGCGCTACAAACTTTAAAATGTTCCCAGCCAATACACAGCAGCTGGTCTGTAGTGAAGGTATTGAGGCACGACCGCTTTACCGCGATCCCTCCAATATAGTACAAAATGTTCGTGATTATTTAATAGCGGCGGTAAGTATCAATTATATTTTTCCGCTCTAGCGCTTCTGCTTGGCGAGCTTGCTGTGCAGCCTGAGCACGATTAGCTTGAGCATTTTTATAAGCGGCATCTGCCTTATTTTCTTCCGCGCGTATCAACCTTTCTTTATCATCGCGCTCCTGATCTAATCTGGCTTGGTTCTCTTTATTGATCTGATAATTATCTAATCTAGCACGAGCCGCAGCTTGTTCCTCTTCACTCGGTGACGCATCAATAACAATCTCTTCGCTATTAGTAACACAGGGTTTTTGTTGATAAAGAATCTTGCCATCAAGCTGACATTTATAGACTTTGGCATGCACAACTGGAGAGACAAAAACAGCCATCATTATTAAATACTTCATGCTTCCCACCTTAAAATAAACCAATAGAATCAATTACCAAGCGTAATTACAGGCACTCCTGCCTAATATTCTGAAGCTCTCTGCCCCAGCTTACGTTTTTATAGCCGACAACTTAAAGTAAACCCCATAAAGAAGTTAGCAAACGTCAAAACTCGACTTTGCCTGTTTCTATATCATACATGGCACAGACTATATCAATCTCGCCTGTTCCTTGCATTTCATGTAATAAAAGACTTCTTTGCTTAATTTGCTCGACCATAATTTCTACATTACGTTCAGCAACTTTATCTTCTAAGCAGCTATCTAATAAACTATTTTTGGCAAAATCACCCGCTTTCACCGATTCAACTGCGGGCTGTATTTTATCTAGTAATCCGGTCAGATTACCGAGTTCCACACCCGCACAAGCGCCTTTAATCGCTCCGCAATGAGTATGCCCCAAAACGACAACTAACTTAGATCCGGCGACTTTACAAGCATATTCCATGCTGCCCAAAATATCGTCATTAACGATATTCCCTGCAACTCTGACACTAAAAATATCGCCTAAACCCTGATCAAAAACCAGCTCAGCCGAAGTGCGTGAATCAATACAGCTCAAGATAATAGCAATAGGAAATTGCCCTTCTACAGTTTCGTTAACCTGCGAGAGTAAATTACGTTTGTTCTTGATACTATTCACAAAACGATTATTACCTTCTTGTAATATACCTAATACATCTACTGGAGTTAATGACTGCTGCGATTCTTTACTAACCGGTAAAACATGTTCAACGGGTTTTAAAAAGCCAAAGCCTCGTAGATTCTGAACGACAAGATGAATACCTTTACGTTTGGCATCAATTTTGAAGTTTTGAATCACTTCGTAAACATCATAATCAATATATTTTGCATAAGTTGCATCAATGACGATATTGGCATTTTTCGGTAACTCACTGAGCAAATGCAAAATATTGGATTTATTTAAAAAAGAAACGTTTTCTGATAGCGTAATAATGGTTTTATTGTGTCCATGTTGTTCATGCAGGTGAAAACCGACTTTTTTATTTTCCAGCAAAATAAAGAATAAGGCACAGCCCATGCCAATACTAAAACCGGTCAATATATCAGAAAACATTAGACCAATGATCGTCGCAATAAACGGAATAAAATGATAGAAACCAACCTGATACATCGTTTTAAACCATTTCGGGTTGGTCAACTTATAAGCAACTACCATAAAAACAGCCGCTAAACTTGCTAAAGGAATCTTATTGATTAAATTAGGCAGTAATACCACTGCAATTAATAAAAATATGCTCTGCATAAAAGCCGATGTTTTAGTTCGAGCACCCGATTGAACATTCGCAGAACTACGCACAATTAATTGAGTCATGGGCAGTCCACCTAGCAATCCAGAACAAATATTACCAATCCCTTGCGCTCTTAATTCGCGATTGGTTGAAGTCACTCGTTTATAAGGATCAAGCTTATCCATTGCTTGAACACATAATAAAGTCTCCAAACTGGCAACGATAGCAAGCACAAAAGCAACATGATAAACAACGGGGTTATTAATTTGTGAGAAATCAGGCCATGTAAACATTTGTCTCAAGTCAGAGAGTGTTTCTGCAACAGGTAATAAAAGCAAATGCTTGCCTGTTAACGCCCATTGAGGATACAGTGAGATAAACAATTGATTTAACAGTACACCAACAATAACCACGATAATGGCACCATGCAAGCTTTCACTAAATCGGTACTGTTTAATCCATTGGGTTTCCCATAACAATAAAATCAGCAAACAAATTGAGCTAATGATAATAGCACCGGGAGCGATGAAATCGAGCATGTGCTGTAACTCACTGAGCGTCGTATATTGGTCACTCTGAGTAAATGACATATCACCTTCAAAATCCCTGTCATAACCTATGGCATGCGGGATCTGCTTAAGAAAAACAATAATACCAATGCCTGACAACATGCCGGTAATAACTGCAGAAGGAAAATAATAAGCAATAATCCCCGCTCTAATATTACCAAGTATAAATTGGAGAATACCCGCTAAAACGACCGTCAACAGAAAAGCATCAAAACCTAACTCCGAAATAGCACCGAAGACAATAACAGCAAGCCCCGCAGAAGGGCCGGTAACACCCAATGCCGAACCACTTAAGCTAGTGACCACAAGACCACCGACTACACCCGCAATCAACCCAGCATACAAGGGGGCTCCTGAAGCTAAAGCAACCCCCAAACATAAAGGCAAAGCTAATAGAAAAACAACGAGACTGGCAGGCAAGTCATACGATAGGTTTTCTTTATAACTTAAAATCGGGCCTCTCTTTGCAGAAAATAGATTTTTCATCCTGCCTCTCTCATTAAGTAGTTTCAGGCTTATTCAACTAAGGCTATTTCTGGATGCCATGCTAACCATTCGGGTTCATAGTCATCATGCAAATCAAAGACTTGCCCTTCCTTAATATGAGTAACGACGGCTTCTTTTGTATCGGGTGTGGCGAAAGCAATGCCACCCACAATAATACTTTCGACCGACTCAGTGCGTACTTCTGCACCACTAAAGAGGCCAAACTCCATATCTACCCCGCTAGCATTCCAAAACTTAGTATTATTTTTGATTAAAGGCGCATATTGAGGCGCAATATAAATATCAATTAAAACCTGCGTGGCATTCTTTGATAATCGAAAGCCTCTCACTTCACCGACATTCATTTGTCGATAAGAAACGCTGTTACCGACTTTAATCGAACCTAAACGCGGCGTTTGCAAAACTAAATGTAAACCTTGTTTTGTATCAATATCAGGTTGATTAAGTTTCGCTATAAATTCTGTTTGTTTTTCTCCTTTACCCGGTTTTATATCCAAATAGCTGCCTTTAATTAAAGTATCTAAGTTTTTATTTTTAAATAAGCCCAGTTCTGCCGATACCAGCCAAAATTTTGTCCCTGCACGGGCAAATTCAATTGCAGGCCCCATCAATTTTGCACGGGCAATAATGGATTTATTATCTTTGGCTAACTCGACTGCCGTTATTTGCCCCACAGGAATACCCAAATATTTAATGGCTGTCCCTTCACTAATACCCTGTGCCAAGGAAAATTTAATTGTTATTTCCTCCGCCAATTGCAGCGCCAATTGTTCATCCGGGTAAAGAGGGTAAACTTTACTCGCTTGCGCTTTTGTAGCCACTGCGTTTTTATTTTCGTAGTGAGCAAAGCTAATACCACCATTTAATAAAGCGCTGACTGATGCCATATCTACGTCTACACCGGATAAACCGGCTTTAATTTTTAATCCGCTATTACGCCAAAATCGACTAGAATCACTGAGCAAATGATTGTATTTATTTTGTATGGCAGCACTAATAATAATGGTCTTATTGTCATTACTTAAGCGATAGTAAACAACTTTACCCACCGGTATTTTCTTAAAATATATTTTAGAACCAATATCTAAAGAGCCTAGATCCTTGGTGCTAATCTGAATAATCGTCTCATCTTTTGCTGGTTTATAAGGCGCTAACCCCGCTTCTGTGGCCGCTGCATAATTAGTATATAAATCATAAAGAGAGTCATTTTTAACTTTTTTAGTGCTTAATTCCGGTGTTATAAATTCAATCCCGCCACTCATCACCGTACTCATGCTCCCCGTTTGAATATCCATGCCTGTCGCACCGACACTGACTTGCACCCCGCTAGCATTCCAAAAACGCGTACTAGGTGCGATCAAATGCGCATAACGCTCGGTAATATAAATATCAATTAAGACACTCTCTCCTTTTTTGTCGAGTCTAAAATCATGCACCTGACCCACTTGAATTTTTTTATAAAGTACAGGACTTTCATATTCAATAGAACCTAATGTATCTGCTTTTAAAACCAGATGAATACCTTGATCACCATTAGACATTAAGGGAGGCTTATTAAGCGCAACAAACTCTCGAGAGCTTGCTCCTTCACCTACTTGCATTTTTATATGATTCCCTTGTACTAAAGACTTCAATCCCGAAAAGTCGGTTAACGATAATTTCGGTTTATCAAGCCAAAATTTTGTACCCGTTTTTAATAAATCTCCGGCACGCGGATCAAACATGACCTCAGCATTAACACTTTTCCCCGTTTTTTGATAACTTAATTTTTTAACAATACCGATTTTAAAAGCATCATATTTTACTTCTGTCACCCCTTCTTCCAAGCCAATCGCTGACTCAAAGCTAATTTTGACTAATATACCCACTTTTGCACTGTCAAAATCAGCATATAATTTAAATTGTGCACCATTATCTACCGTATCAACACTCTCTGGATCTGGCGTATAAAAGGAAATACCTCCAGAAATCAATGCCGCCAACGATTCTGTTTGCATAGAAAAACCACTCAAACTTGCCTTGACTGAGAGGCCGCTTGCATTCCAAAAACGCGATGATTCTTTAATTAAATGAGCATATCTCTCCTCAATATGAACTTTAATGATGACGCCATTTTGCGTTTCCGCCAACTCATAATCTACGACCTCGCCAACAGGAATTTGTCGAAAATAAACGCTCGAACCACGCGCAATCGAACCCAAAGTATCGGCGAGAATATCAATAGTCAAACCTTGCTTATACTCCTCTATGATCGGTGGCTTATCCAAAGCAATGAAATCTCTTCGCTTCTCGCCATCACCAGGGTTAATACCGATATAATTCCCCGAAACAATCGTGTCTAAACCGGTAATTTCAGTAATCGAAACTCTGGGCGTCACCAACCAAAATCCGGTTGTTTCTTTAAGACTTTCACTCGCTGCGCGCTGAATCTCGGCGAGCACTTTAACTTGCTCCAAGTTCTCACTTATATCAACTTTCTTAACCACGCCGATACGTACGCCTTTATACATAATTGGCGTTTTTCCTTCTCGAATACCTTCTGCACTATCAAACACGATAGAAATATCAATGCCTTTTTCATTCATGCTTTGATAAATTGTCCAACCACCCATTAAAGCAGCCACTAAAGGCAATAACCATATACCCGATAACCAGTTTTTCTTTGTAATAACAGGCTCAGTTAAATTCATTTATATCATCCCAAATTAATCGTGAATCAAACCGCAAAGCGGCTAACATAGTTAAAATAATGACTATTGCAAATAATAATCCGCCTGGCTCTATATCCACCGAAGCGATTGCACCAAATTGCACAATACCTAATAAAATACTAATCACAAAGATATCCAGCATAGACCAACGACCAACAAATTCAATCATGCGGTACATTTTTGTTCTCGTTTTCATTTTCATTGACCATTTAAATTGTGTCGCTAACAATATCATGGCTAATGCAATCATTTTTAATGCGGGCACTAAAATACTAGCGATAAAAACAATGGAGGCAATCGGAAGCATGCCAATATGCGCTAGATGAATAATACCGGACATAATCGTATCCGTGCTTGCCGCACCACCCTTAGTTAAGGTCATAATAGGCAAGACATTAGCAGGAATATAAAATATAAAACCACTGATTAAAAGCGCCCAACTTTGGCTAAGGCTATTAGGAATTCTAGGATAAACTTTACTATGGCAACGCGGACACAGCACAACGCTCTGTTGTTGGTAAGGTAATACTTTATGACACTGACGACAGCATAAAAACCCTTGTTCTAAAGCAGAATATGACTTATTCACCATGTTTCTCAATTAAAGTCCAAACCAATTTTTTGTTTAATAGCTGGGTTTGTAATGCATTAGTTAACAATAAAGCAATTAAGGAATATAAACCCAAACCAGGCTCTAACTCCGCATCCTCATGCAGCTTGATTGAAGCAACGATAATACTCAACATAAAAATATCCAACATCCCCCAAGTATTCAAATAACCATACCACTTAAAGCAAACAGCCAAATAATGACTCTTAACCTGATAATAAAAACGTGTAGTGACAAATATAATTAACATCATTTGTGCTAAAGGCACGAGCATTAAAGAGACAAATAAAACCAAGCCGACACTCCAATTTCCAGCACTTAGCAAAGCTTGTACGCAACTAAAAATAGACAGCGATTCGGTACTACCTAGCATTGTTAACTGTAAAACAGGAAATAACACGGCAGGAAAATAAAAAATCAAGCCGGCAAACACACAAACAAAATTATTTCTAATAGAAAGCCGCGTTGGATGTTCTAAGATATGCCCACACCTTGGACACTGACTCACATAGCCCTCTTGCACCTTTGTGCCAATCATGAGTAAATCACACTCATGACAGACCTCTAAGTGCTCTATATTATCGGTATTTAATGTTGACTGCATTTTCTCCTCCCATTAATCGCTGTAAGCGGCTAATCAGTTCATCCGTTGGATGCACCCGCCACGCATCACCTAACTGCACACTAGCTTTGGCTGTCGAACCTAGGTAATTAGTTACCACCATGCACTGCCCACCACTAAAAGGCTGCATTATTTCCTGTAATTTATGCACAAAATCACGCCCTTGTTTTGCCGAATAAACACTATCCCATTCCAACATCAAGCAGCGTGCAAAATGCTCTCTAGCCTGCTCCATACTCAATAGTTTGTCAGCGGTAATACTGAGCATGCCTGAATACCCATCCATGCGCGCAGAGCCTTCGACAATCAATATCTCATCACCCTTCAATAAATCTTTATACGTTTCAAAGGTTTCGCTGTAAATAGCAACATCAACGCGAGCACTTTTATCATCCAAGGTAGCAAAGCCCATTGTACGACCTTTGCGATCCAGGCGTGTACGCATGCCGATTAATAATCCTGCTAAACGTGTATCCGATTTGCCGCGTGAGCCTTCTACACTGGCTAAAATCTGTGCAATACTACCGTGCGTTATATTTTGTAATTCAGCGCTACATTGATCAATTGGATGACCGGTTAAAAATAAGCCTAAGGCTAACTTTTCAAAAGCTAAGCGCTCTTTTGCCGACCATGGCGGCACATTAGCCGAATAATCTTTAACTTCATCCTCAGGACTTTCCGCATTGACTGCTAAGCCAAATAAATCATTCTGCCCAACTGCGGCCATTTTCACATGATGTTCAGCTACTTTTAAAGCGGTAGGTAATTCAGCCAGATGACTGGCGCGATTTTCATGAAAAACATCAAACGCCCCACCACGAATTAAGGCCTCAAACACGCGTTTATTGACCTTACGCAAATCCACACGTTTACATAAATCATATAGACCTTTAAAGACCCCATTCTCTTTACGCTCGCGCAATAAATCCTCAATTGCCGCCTCACCTACGCCTTTAATTGCACCTATGCCATAGACAATTTCCCCTTGTTCATTCACTGTAAATTGCAAATTAGAGACATTAATATTGGGGGGGCAAACAGTCAGCTTCATATCCTGACATTCAGCAATCAAAATCACCACTTTATCAGTATTGTCCATATCTGCGGACAATACCGCTGCCATAAAAGCGGCGGGATAATGCGTTTTTAACCAAGCGGTTTGATAAGCCACCAAGGCATAAGCGGCAGAATGCGATTTATTAAAACCATAACCCGCGAATTTTTCCATAAGGTCGAAAACATAAGTCGCAATGCTTTCTTCAATGCCACCTGCGACTGCGCCTTCGGTGAAAATCGCTCGTTGCTGAGCCATTTCTTCTGCTTTTTTCTTACCCATGGCACGACGCAATAAATCCGCACCCCCTAAAGTATAACCCCCCATTTCTCGCGCAATTTGCATAACTTGTTCTTGATACAAAATGACGCCATTGGTCGGTTCTAATACCGGAATTAAAATCGAATGGGCGTATTCAGCTTTCGCACCATGCTTAACATTAATATAGTCATCAACCATGCCAGACTCTAAAGGGCCTGGTCAGAATAAAGCCACTAAAGCAATAATGTCAT
>JAIPFI010000087.1 GCA_021736705.1 Methylococcaceae bacterium
AGTGTGCCATCATCCACCACAGTACAAAGCGAAGATGCAACGCGTTCACCAATGCGACCACTGAAAGCAGACGTACCTTTGCGGTTGAAATCGCCTTCTAGGCCATGACCAATCGCTTCATGTAATAAAATACCCGGCCAGCCAGAGCCTAAGACGACGGTCATACTGCCGGCTGGAGCAGGAACGGCTTCTAAATTGACCAGCGCTTGTCTGACGGCTTCTTGGGCATAACCAAGCGCTCTGTCTTGCTCAAAGAAGTAATTATAATCAGAGCGCCCGCCACCACCCATGCTGCCTTGTTCGCGCTGACCTTGATCTTCAACAATGACACTGACATTCATACGCACTAAAGGGCGTACGTCACCGAGTAAAGAGCCGCCTTGATTAGCAATTAAAACGTGCTCTTGTACACCGACGAGACTAATAATAACTTGTTCTATGCGTGGATCGATTTTACGTGTTTCCACATCAAGCTTGCGTAAGAAATCAACTTTTTCTTGATCGCTTAATGAGCGTAGCGGGTTGAGTGGGGCATATAATTGTTTATACACGCCAACTTTCGGCGTCATGGCGACTTTAGCATTTTGCCCTTGGCGAGCAATGGCGCGAACATTTTTTGCGGCTAATAATAATTCCGCTAATTCAATTTTATCGCTATAGGCTAAGCCCGTTTTTTCGCCGGATAAGGCGCGCACACCAGCCCCTTGCTCGATATTGTGATTGGCTTCTTTAACGATGCCATCCTCCAAAACCCAAGATTCATAATGGCTGGATTGAATATAAATATCCCCATCATCGACTGCGCCAGAGATCAGTTGATCCATCACGCGATGAATGTCATTTTCCTGGAGTCCGGTAGGGACTAAGATTGCTTGTTTTGCTAGTTGTAGAACTGTATTGTCCATTGTATTTTTTATTTACACGCAATTTGGCGATGATGAAGAACGGGGAAAGAAGCGCGCGTTTTATGTAAACGAACGAGATCTAAATTGGCAGAGGCAAAGCCCGCGTTAGTTTTAAGGCAATCTAAGACAGTCCCCCAAGGATCAATAATCATGCTATGACCATAAGTTTGCCTGCCATTAACATGAAAGCCCCCTTGGTTCGGGGCAATCACATAGCAGAGATTTTCTACGGCACGTGCGCGCAGTAGTACTTCCCAGTGTGCTGCGCCGGTTTTTGCAGTGAACGCAGACGGAATAATTAACACTTCCATGCCTTGTTCCTGCATCACTCTAAATAACTCAGGAAAGCGTAGGTCGTAGCACACTGCGATGCCGATTTTACCAAAAGGTGTGTCAATAACTAATGGCTCATGACCCTTACTGATGCCATCTGATTCACGGTAAACTTCGTTGCTTTCTGGTACTTGGACATCAAATAAATGAATTTTGTCATAACGCGCAACCCGTTCGCCAAGATCGTTGTAGATCAAACATGCCGCCATGACTTTATTTTCATTGTTGGGATCTGCGATAGGCAGAGTGCCGGCAACAATCCAAACGGCGTGTTTTTTTGCGGTACGTGCTAAAAAATCTTGAATAGGACCTGCGCCATCTTGTTCTTTTTGTTTTATTTTGTCGAATTCATCTAGTCCCATTAGGGCGAAATTTTCCGGCAGGGCAACTAATTTAGCGCCAGCGGCAACGGCGTCTGTAATTAAGCGCTCAGCTTCTAATAAATTGGAATTGATATTGGGGCTGGAAGCCATTTGAATGGCGGCACATAGACTCATATAACTATTTCTCGGAGAACAAGGGGTTGTTTTATGTTTACGGTGTTTTTAAGATTCAGGCGTAATTCGGTCAAACTGACGCTCGACGGTAAATTTCTCCCAAGTCCCTGTGATCTTGTAGAGTAGGCTTAATAATAACCCGCCTGCATGCTCATCACCGGTAAATGTTTTTGTTACGCTGTTGGCAACATCGCCGATAATTGTACCAGCAATAGGGATTTTAGGCAGGACTGTTGCGCTTAAATTAATTTGCTTGGTATCCAGATGTGTTGTCCCTGATAGGGCTATAGTTGCGGGCATGGCGTTAATCGTAAAGTCCTTACTACTGATTGAACCTTTGTCTAAGGCAATATGGGCATTGACCTCAGAAAAGCTTAAACCCTCGTCAGTGATGTCAGAAAAATCAAGGCGCAAGCGTTTGCCGATTTTCCAAATATCTAAGGCACCAAGGATGCGCCCGAAACCTGAACTGATGCCTAAAATTCGTCCATCAGACATATGTAGATCGAGATCGCCTGATAGATTAGTGCTGGAGAATGCATAAGGCGCCTCTGCCCAGTTGAGTGCGAATTGGATATCTGCCCTCGTCTTCATAATGTTTTCAGATAAATGATTTTGGCGTAATAATTGCCCAAAATTTTCGCTGAGTAAAGTGCCTTTGATGTCTGTTTTGTCACTAGCCCCTTGTTGCCGCCAGTTCCCCGTCAGATTTAACTGGTTTTTAGCTGTGCTAAGCGCTAGCTTTTTAATTAATAAACCGTCAGGGGCGGGTTGAGTGATTAGTTCTAACTGACCTAGATTTGTGCCTTGCCAGTACAAGGATTGGCTTTGTAGATTAAGTGATGGGAAGTTTTGTATCGCAAAAGGCTTGCTACCTTGTTTTGATTTTATTTTTTGTAAAGCAGATAAATCTAATTGACTTAACAAAACGCTTATATCAGCCTGCTTATTAAATTGTAGAGGAATAAAAACACGGCCACTGGCAATAGGTGATTGCACCAAGCCTTGCCAGTGAGGCGCGATTTTTTTTAGCTGAAGGGCGAGCCTATTATTGGGTGATAAACGATTTTCATAGCGGGCATTAATAGAAGTAATGCCTGATTCACTGACTTCTAGTTTGAGATTAAACGGGTTGGCTTGGTTGTCCGCTTTGGTAAAGGGCGAAAGATCAATGTCGATGCCTTTTAAGTCTGAATTAAGTTCTATATTGCAATGAGGGTTAATATCGCTAGGAATAGCTAAACTGACTTGGTAATTACTTGCTCCGGAAAAATAGTCCCATAGCGCATTAGGGAATTGTTCACGCAAATGAGGAATATCCGTCAGTCCAGAAATTGTCGCAAAAGTACCTTTAGCATGGCTCTTAATTTTTGCGTTAATAGGAAAACCTAAGGTTTTTGCCGTTAATTTTTTGCTAGTAATATCGGTTTCAGTGATATGAAATTCTGCATTAACCTCTGTAAAACTAAGTTTCGCAGGGAGAATATTGCCTTGAGCTTTTTCGGTTTTTAGTGCTAGGTCGATTTTAAGTGGCGCTTTTTTTAGAGGGATTTTTAAGTCTAAATCGGCATCAAATAAGCCGTGTATGTCTAACAGTTCGGTAACCGTTGTGGTTTCTGCTTTAAAGGGGGACTGTTTTAAAAAGTCTACAGCCTGAGTAAGATTTCCCGTGACCGCTCCTTTAATGTCAACATAGTCGCTATTGGTAAATGAATCTATAGATACTGTGGCCTGTTTAATATTTGCCCCATTTGCTTGACCCTTATGAATATTAACGTCCATGCTTTCAGCAAAGAAATGCACTTGAGCTGCTAAGCCGATGACATTAGGCCAGTCGGGTGCATAGTTTAAAGCGACATCCTGTGCCTCATATAAAACTTCAAAAGCACCCTCTTGCTTAATAAACGGATAATCAGGCAAAGCACCGCGGAATAAAATACCACCTTGTTTAACATGCCCCGCTAAAAATGCACTGTCTAACCAACTAACAAGGTCTTTTTCCAAGATACCCGCGGGTAAATAATCGGGCGTTTTAGTGGCATCATAAATATCAAAAGCGCTTTGCAAACTCATAAACGGCGCTTGTTGCTCATTCTTAGCTAAGGTCAGTTGTAGTTTATTTTTAAGCGCTAAATGTGGGTTTTTTAATTCTAGCAGAGAGCTATTAATAACCCACTGTTCTGCGAATTGTTGCCAATGCAATTCACCTAAGGCGTGTGTGAAATTTAACGGCGCTCTAAATAAAGTGGGAGCGTTAAGAGTCAGGTTTTTTGAACCTAATTGTATTTTTCCTTGTTGCTCGTTGCCGTTGATATGCAAGGATAAACCTTTCATGCCGGGGAGTTTATCCAACGCATTGAATTTAATTTCATTGAGTTGACCATCAATCGAAAAGGTTTGTTCAGACAAATTCGCCAAAAATAACAAGTCCTTCACTTTGCCAGTGATATCCAGCGTAGGTAAGGTTTTTTGTAGATCCGTAGCTAAGGCTTTATTGAGCGTGATTATTTTATTTAAATGACCTAAGTTTAAACTCGGGCAGTTGAGTGCAATGCGATTCAGTTTGCCATCGGAATCGAGCCCTAATGCTAGCGCTAATTGAGGAATGTCGAAGTTGATATTTTGTGAGTTTAGGCGGGTATTTTCTACAGCCAACCGCCATTGTTCTTGCTGTTTTTGCAAATTAAAATGCAGATCAAGCAGGTCGATGGAGAAAGGTGATTTGGCCGTACTTTTAATCAAGGTATTTGCCAACTGTAATGAGCCACTCATTTGCGTCATTTGTGCGGCGTGCCACTCGCTCCAAAGAGAATAATCGCCACGACCTTGAATAATAGAAAGGTCGAAAGGTAAGTCACCGGTAATAATGTCATTCAATTTAATATTTTTGCCCTGAACAAAGAGTTTTGCCTCTATTGTTTCCGGGGTGAAAATATCGCCGCTAAAAATCATCGATAGCTTGAGTGAGTCACCTAATGATTTTGGTAGCTCAGTATCTATGAAAATTTTATGTTGCTCGGCATTATTATAAATGGAAATATTGACGTGCTTCAGTTGTATGGGCAAAGCGTGACGTTTTTCATCTTGCCAGTTGATGTCACTGTCAATGAGCTTGTATTGCTTGCCTTGCATGAGCCAGGTTGGCTGTGAATCGTCTTCCTTATGAGGTAAGCCTTGTATCGCAATACCCCCTGTTTTTAAGCGTTTAACGGACAATTTAGCGCCAATTAATGAGACTTGTAAGCTTTCGATAGCAGGACTATGCAGAGCTGCCCATAAATCAATGCCTAAATGAATTTCTTGTAAATGCAGATCGGTGTCGTTGGTTTGCTGCGAAAGCACTTGAATCTGTTGTAAGGCAAGCTCGGGTTTTTGTCCGTTTAATACACCGCGTATTTTTCCGATAGTCACCGGCACGCCAAGTTGCTGGCTTAATTGGTTTTCTAATTCTGTTTTAAAAAAATTTGATTCAAACAAAGCAAAGCGCAAGCCCGTTATGCTGATAGCAAAGAGGAGTAATGTCCAAAAAAGAATGCGAATCGAGCCCGCTTTAATGCGTTTAATCATTGGCGGAAATTAACTCCTTAGATTAAGACAACATCATATTGTTCTTGTGTGTATTCAATTTCGGATCTGAATTTGATCCGGATATTTAAAAATGCCTCTAATTCGGCCAATATATCAGCCTCTTCATCCAGTAACTTTTCCACCACGGTATTTGATGCTAAAACGAGAATTTGTTTAACATTATATTGTCTAACTTCGCGGATAATTTCGCGAAATATTTCTAGGCAAATCGTTTCCGCTGTTTTGAGCTCACCTTTGCCATGACAGGTTGGGCAAGGTTCACATAAAATATGCGCCAAACTTTCACGCGTTCGTTTGCGTGTCATTTCCACTAAACCTAGAACAGAGACTTCGGTGATTTTAGTTTTAGCATGGCACTTTTCTAAAGTCTTTTCCAAAGCATTTAATACTAAGCTTTTATGCTCTTCACTTTTCATATCAATAAAATCGATAATGATAATGCCGCCTAAATTACGTAATCTTAATTGGCGAGAAATCGCTTGAGCCGCTTCTAAATTAGTTTTAAAAATAGTTTCTTCTAAGTTTTTACCACCCACATAACCGCCGGTATTAACATCGACCGTCGTCATGGCTTCGGTTTGATCAAAAACCAGATGACCGCCTGATTTTAAGCTGACTTTACGATCGAGTGCTTTTTCGATTTCATCTTCGATATTATACATATCAAACAAAGGTCTATCGCGCGTGTAATGCTCAATAATAGGGACAATATCAGGGACAAATTCTGTGGCAAATTCGATCAGGCGTTGATGAGTTTTACGTGAATCGACTTTTACTTTTTCAATGGTATCGGTGTATAAATCGCGTAAAGTGCGGATGCTAAGTGGCAAATCATAATGAATGAGTGTCCGTGGTTTAGTTGTGCTTATTTTTTCTTGAATCGATGTCCAGAGTTGCAAGAGAAACAACATATCGGATTCTAAAATAGCTTCATCAATACATTCGGCAGCGGTTCGGGCAATAAATGCACCCGATTTATGCTCTTCCTGAAACGCTTCCTGAAAAGCACGTAAGCGTATTCTTTCCGCTTCGCACTCGATACGCTGGGAAACACCACCCTTCGTAGAATAAGGCATGTAAACCTGATAACGCGAAGGGATGGAAATTTCGGTAGTTAAACGAGCGCCTTTACTGCCCATCGGATCTTTTGTCACTTGCACGATGATGTGTTGGTTTTCCGCCAGATAATGCTCAATATTTCCGGAGCCTTTTTGCTCTAATTCCTGACTGGATAAGTCTGAAAGATGTAAAAAAGCCGCACGTTCTAAGCCGATTTCAATGAAAGCCGCTTGCATGCCTGGCAATACGCGGCAGACAACACCCTTATAGATATTGCCAACCAAACCCAATTGTCGTGTTCGTTCAATAATAATTTCTTGTAGCACGCCATTTTCGACGATAGCAACGCGCGTTTCAGAGGGGGTGACGTTAATCAGAATTTCTTCACTCATTGAAAACCTTTATTCCTTCATTGGATAAAATTTGTGCAGTTTCAAATAAGGGTAAGCCCATAATTCCCGAAAAACTGCCTTGAATAGATTGGATAAAAATACTGGCTAAGCCTTGCACCGCATAAGCGCCGGCTTTGTCTGCTGGTTCGCCGGTATGCCAGTAGTTAATAATTTCTTGCTCAGAAAGTGTGCGAAAAGTGACATTGGAGACACTTAAAACCTGTTGAATACTACGCCCGCGTAGCGATACTGCACTATACACTTGATGCGTCGTTCCGGATAAACGGCTTAACATGCTCTGCGCATGAGCCAGATTATCGGGTTTGCCCATAAGGGTATCGCCTAAGACCACTGAAGTATCGGCCGCTAAAATAACGCTATCTTGGGCGCATTGTTGCTGCACGGCTAATGACTTCTCATGAGCAACACGTAACACATAGTCGGCTGGTTTTTCATTGGCTAAGGGTGTTTCATCGACATCAGCAATATGTATCGTATGCGCCAGTCCGAGTTGTTTAAGTAGTTCACTGCGACGAGGAGAGGCGGAGGCCAAAATAAGAGTAGCTGTCATTAGCGATGATAAGGGTGGTTGTTGATAATACTCCAGGCACGATAGATTTGCTCGGCCACGACGATGCGTACTAAAGGGTGGGGCAGCGTCAGTTTGGATAAGCTCCACGACTGATTGGCGGCCTGCTTAACGCTATCAGCCAAGCCTTCAGGGCCGCCTATTAATAAAGCAATATCTTGTCCGCTGTCCAACCAGTCGCGCATAGCTTCGGATACGTTGGGCGTGGTCCAAGGTTTGCCGGGGATATCTAAAGTAACGATAAGACAGCTTTTAGGTAATGCCGCCAGCATTCTTTCGCCTTCATCGCGTACAATCCGATTAACATCACTATTTTTACCTCGCTTACCCGCGGGGATTTCTTTGAGTATCAGCTCGCATTCACGGGGCATACGTTTGGCATATTCGTCATAGCCCTGCTTTACCCAGCCAGGCATCTTTTGACCGATAGTGATTAAATGTATTTGCATAATTAATGCTGATATTGACTCATAATTTGATTGCAACTAGCTTCTTGCTGCATTTCTTTACGGGTGGCATTAAAGCGGCGGTTATTATTAGCATGAGTTAATGGTACAAGGAGCAGAAAACAGAGGAAAGCTAGGTGTCTAAGCATGATGATATTTTTTTATAATGTCCATTTTTAAAAAATTTTTCCATATCTATTCTATAATGATAAGCTACATTTTCATAAACAAATAAGGGTAGTGGACGACCATGGAAATCAAATCAAAATTACTAGGTGAGCAAGTTGTTGACCCAGATACTATTATTACTTTCCCGCACGGAATCCCAGGATTTGAAAACGATAAGCGTTTTAAATTCTTTCACCAAGAAGGCAGTGATATTGTTTTTTGGTTACAGTCTTTAGACAACGATGAAGTTTTGTTTTCAGTCGCGCATCCAACGCATTTTAATATTAATTATAGTTTTACCTTAACAGATGAAGAAGAGGCAATGTTAGAGGCAGAGGGTAACAGTGATGATCTTATCATCATGATTATTTTGCATAAAAATGAAGAAAACACTGAAAAGCCAACGATTAAAGGCTCAATAAAAGCGCCATTGGTTATTAATACAAAAACACGGAAGGGCATTCAGAAAGTTCTAGTGCAGGTAGAGCAAAGCATTACCTTGACTGAAACGAGTAATGAGATTGATTTGTCTGCATCTTAATTAGATTAACTGTAGGGTGTGGCTTTAGCCCGCCAATATTCAATAGTGATACTAAAGGCGGGCAAAAGCCACGCCCTACAATTATACTTTCACACCAGAAAATCCTATGGCAAGTAATAATCAAAATATGAGCGCGGCCGAACGTCTTGTCGCCGATGCACGTAAACATCAAACTGACCGTGAAAATACTTATCGTGGTCAGGCCTTAAAAATGTACGCTTGGGTCTGTGGCCGCTGTGCGCGTGAATTTACCAATAAAAATTTACAGGAACTCACGGTACATCACAAAAATCATAACCATGACGACAATCCCGCTGATGGCAGTAACTGGGAATTATTATGTCTTTATTGTCATGATAATGAGCATTCTAAATACGAAGAAATGCGTCATGGCAGCATGAAAACAGACAGCCAAAACAATTCCGCTGGATCACATAACCCCTTTGCAGGTCTGGCTGATTTAATGAAAAAATGAGCAAATGCCCTTGGGCTTTATCCAGCCCTGCCGAAGAGTATTATCACGATACTGAATGGGGCATGCCCGTGCATGATGAGCGCTTATTATTTGAATTCCTAATATTAGAAGGCGCTCAAGCCGGACTGAGTTGGGCTACGATATTAAAAAAACGCGCAGGCTATAGGCAAGCTTTTGATCAGTTTGATGTGCAAAAAATAGCAGGCTACAACGAGCAAAAACAACAAGCATTAATCAGTAATCCTGAGATCATCAGAAACAAATTAAAAATAAAATCTGCCGTCACTAATGCCCAAGCCTTTATAAAAATTCAACAAGAATACGGCAGCTTTGACCGCTATATCTGGTCTTTTGTCCACGGCCAAACTATTAACAATGCCTGGCAAAGCATGGCGCAAGTCCCCGCAGTAACAGCAGAATCTGAATTAATGAGCCGTAGCTTAAAAAAACACGGTTTTAAATTCGTCGGCTCAACGATTTGTTACGCCTATATGCAAGCCATCGGCATGGTTAATGATCATCTAATAAATTGCCCCAGACACCAGAAAATACTCGTAGTGCGTGGCTTTAGCCCGCCATAGCCGCATAAAAAGGCGGGCTAAAGTCGCGGCGCGCCCTACAAACATTAAACAAGGAAGGCTATGCAAGCAATACAAAGCTATATCGATAAATTAAATCAGCGCTATAAAACCGGTATATCCAGAGAGCACAGCTACCGAGGCGATTTACAAAATCTTCTGCAAACACTTCTTCCTGCGATATTAGTCACCAACGAACCCGCACATATTGAATGTGGCGCACCCGATTATATCCTCACTAAAAAGCATATCCCCATCGGCTATATCGAAGCCAAAGACATAGGCAAGCCGCTCAATAGGAAAGAATACAAAGAACAATTCACCCGCTATAAAAACTCCCTGACTAATCTCATTATTACCGATTATTTACAGTTTGAATTTTATAAAGAAGGCGAAAAAGTCGCGCATATCAGTCTGGCCAATATAAGCACTGAAGGTATCAGCGCCAACACCGAAAATTTCCAGAACTTTATTGATCTGATACAAGATTTTTCTGCCTACGTCGGCCAAACGCTAAAATCACCCAGCAAACTCGCCGGTATGATGGCCGGTAAAGCCAAGCTACTTGCCACGATTATCGAAGCTGCATTAAACAGTGACGAACAACACCAGCACGACAGCACTTTGCAGCAGCAAATGGAGGCGTTTAAAGCGATTCTGATTCACGATATTAGTGCCAAAGAATTTGCCGATGTCTATGCGCAAACCATTGCTTATGGCATGTTCGCCGCGCGTTTACATGATCCCTCTTTACCCACGTTTTCGCGCCAGGAAGCGGCTGAACTGATTCCTAAAAGCAATCCGTTTTTGCGCAATCTGTTTCAATATATTGCCGGTTACGATTTAGATGACCGGATCGTCTGGATTGTCGATTCCCTAGCGGAAATCTTTCGCGCCACCGATGTCGCCGCGATATTGAATAACTTTGGCAAAGAAACCAAGCAAAACGACCCGATTATTCATTTTTACGAAACCTTTCTCGCTGCATACGATCCCAAACTACGCAAAAGCCGTGGTGTCTGGTACACACCCGAGCCCGTAGTGAATTTTATCGTGCGCGCGGTTGATGATCTGTTAAAAACTGAATTCAATCTGCCTAAAGGTTTAGCTGATACCAGTAAAACCACGATACAAGTCGAGCGAGCCGTTATTAAAGGGCAGGGTAAAAATAAAGCCACGCGTCTGGAAAAAATCGACAAAGACGTACATAAAGTTCAGATATTGGACCCCGCAACCGGCACAGGCACGTTTTTAGCCGCAGTCATTAAGCATATTTATAAAAATTTTGCCGGTCAGCAAGGCATCTGGTCGGGTTATGTAGAACAACATTTAATTCCCCGTTTGCATGGCTTTGAATTACTCATGGCCTCCTATGCGATGGCGCATTTAAAACTGGATTTATTGCTCACCGAAACCGGTTATCAAGGGCAAATCTCGCAGCGGCTTAATGTTTACCTCACCAATACTTTAGAAGAAGAACACCCTAATACCGGCACCATGTTTGCCACTTGGTTAGCCAGCGAAGCGACCGAAGCCAACCGCATTAAACGCGATGCGCCGGTGATGGTCGTGATGGGTAATCCACCGTATGCCGTCAGTAGCAGCAATAAAGGCGAATGGATTCAAGACTTATTAAAAGATTATAAAAAGGATTTGAACGAGCGCAATATCCAGCCGCTATCGGATGACTACATCAAATTTATCCGTTACGGTCAGCACATGATTGATAAAAACGGCGAAGGCATACTCGCCTATATCAGCAATAACAGCTTTATCGACGGCATTATTCATCGGCAAATGCGCAAATCCTTATTAGAAAGTTTCGACAAAATTTATATTATGGATTTGCACGGTAACAGCAAAAAGAACGAAAGCGCCCCCGATGGCGGCAAAGATGAAAATGTCTTTGATATTATGCAAGGCGTGTCGATTAATCTGTTTATTAAAACCACTGATAAGCGCGATTTAGCCGAAGTTTATCATCTGGATTTTTACGGTAAACGGCAGGATAAATATCAGCGTTTACAGGAGGGGGCGTTAGCTTCTTTAGATTGGAATAAACTGGAGTGTCGAGCGCCTGAATACTTTTTTGTGCCTAAAGATTTTGCTGTGCAGATAGATTATCAACAAGGTTTTTCGGTTAATGAGTTATTTCCTGTCAACTCTAGTGGTATTAAAACTCACCGAGATGCTTTTGTTATTGATATAGATGCGAGTGATTTGGCTGAACGTATACGATATTTTGCTGACAAAAATCATTCAGACACTGACATTAGTTCAAATTTAAACTTGAAAGAAACATCAAGCTGGAAGCTTTCAACAGCCAGAAAAAACTTTAAATTTCAGAAAGAAAAAATTAACCCCATTTTGTATAGACCCTTTGATGTGCAGTTTATTTATTATGATGCTTGTGTAGTTGACCGAGGACGTGAGCAATTTATGCAACATTTTCTTAATGGTGAAAATATTGGGCTTATAGCTGGACGACAAAATAAATCAGCAACAATTGATAGTTTTTTTCTCACAAACCTATTAACTGAACTAAAGTGTGGTGAAAGAACAGTTCAATCATATGTTTTCCCTCTGTATCTATATTTAGACTCGTTTCTGCAAACTACCGAATCAACCCAAAAACGCACCCCCAACCTAAACCCCGACATCATCCAGCAAATCGCCACGCAACTGGATTTAAGCTTCACCGACGAAAAACAAAACACCGAAAACACCTTTGCCCCGATTGACCTGCTTGACTATATCTACGCCGTGTTGCATTCGCCTACTTACCGTGAAACTTATCAGGAATTCCTAAAAATCGACTTCCCGCGCGTACCGTATCCTGATAAAAACACCTTCTGGCAACTGGTGAAACTAGGCGGTGAATTGCGGCAGATTCATTTACTGGAAAGCCCGATTGTCGAGGAATTTATCAGTACCTATCCCGAATCCGGCGATAATCTCATTACCCGTAAAATCAATAAAACCGATTTTGTGTTGAATCCCGAAGACAACACGCAAGGTCAAGTGTGGATTAATGACCAGCAATATTTTGCCCAAGTGCCGGTGATCGTCTGGGAATTTTATATCGGCGGTTATCAACCCGCGCAAAAATGGCTCAAAGATC
>JAIPFI010000088.1 GCA_021736705.1 Methylococcaceae bacterium
ATTGAGGCAAATACGGTCATTTCTAATGCAGATATGCGTTTGACTGTGCAAAATTTGATTGGAGAAAGCTACTTTCCTAAGCGCTATTTAACGCGATTAAAAAATATGCAGGAATCTTTGTCTATTTTTGTCGTTTATATTGTGACTGACTTAGATATGATCAAAGCAGACGCACATCACGAAGCCTTCTATTATGATGAACTGAATCACGACATTAATTACAATAACTCTCAGCACGGAGATTTATCTTGGTTGAGTATCACTATTCCTACTCTGGTTGATGCGAGTTTAGCGCCGAAAGGTGAGCATTTAGTGATGTTGAC
Source organism: Methylococcaceae bacterium (assembly GCA_021736705.1). GTDB lineage: Bacteria > Pseudomonadota > Gammaproteobacteria > Methylococcales > Methylomonadaceae > Methyloprofundus. Next base: position 324 of record JAIPFI010000088.1, read on the forward strand.
GACTTTTGCAAACTTTGAACAAACGGGACATTGGGTGCAGGAAAAAGCAGCATATGCCGAAAAAATGCTCAAATTTGCCGATAAAAAAATTTCAGGTTTAAAAGAGCATGTGCTCTTTATAGAGTCCGGCTCTCCTAAAACTATGCAGCGCTATACCTTAAATCATAAAGGTGCAGCTTATGGTTGGGATGTTATCCCCGAACAAGTGGGTGCAAACCGAATAGCCAATAAAGCCCCGATTGAGGGGCTTTATTTTGCAGGGCATTGGACCACTCCAGGTGGTGGTGTGTATGGTGTTAGTTATTCAGGCGTGCAAACGGCACAAAAAGTTTTAGGTTTGAGCCAACAAAAAGAACTATGGGATTTGTGTGCTTTATAGTGGGGTAGCACGGGCTTCAATTTGCTCTACATTTTGCCATTTTTTTGTTAATTAATCGTACTCAGGTACTTTAAAGTAAGAAGGTTTTAATGCACCAACAGTATGATGTGCTTATTATGGGCGGTGGTTTATCTGGATTAACCTTAGCCATACAGCTTAAACGGAAAGTTACCCGCCTGCGTATTTTAATCGCTGAGAAAGCCGTGCATCCAGCACCCGAAGCAGCGCATAAAGTGGGTGAATCTTCGGTCGAAATTGCCAGTCACTATTTTGAAAATATCTTAGGCTTGAAGCCACAATTAGATAATGAGCTGCCAAAATTAGGCCTGCGTTTTTTTTATACCTTGGGTGATAATTTAGATATAAGCAAGCGCATAGAGTTAGGGCCCAATGATTTTCCTACAGCTAAAAGCTATCAATTAGATCGAGGTCGCTTTGAAAATGCATTAGCTGAACAATGTTTGCAGTTAGGCATAGATTTTCAAGATAATTGCAAAGTTAAAGATATTACGCTTGGTAAAAATAAGCATCAAGTGACTCTGGTGCATAACGACCAAGAGCGCTCGGTGCAAACTAACTGGTTAGTAGATGCAACGGGTCGAATGAGTTTGTTGAAACGAAAATTGAAATTAGCAAAACCCGCTTATCACGATATCAACGCTTCCTGGTTTCGTATCAATCATGACATCAATATTGATAACTGGAGCGAGACGCCAGACTGGCAAGGTCGTGTCAAAGCACCACGACGACTCAGCACCAATCATTTATTAGGTAAAGGTTATTGGGTCTGGTTAATTCCCTTGTCATCTGGTGCAACCAGTATCGGTATTGTTGCCGATGCCAAAATTCATCCGTATGCAGAAATTAACACCTTTGAGCGTGCAAAAGTGTGGCTGAAAAAATACGAACCTCAATGCGCGCAGATCATTGATCAACATTTAGATAAGTTTCAGGACTTCCTAACGCTGAAACATTATTCGCATAATTGCAAAAAAATGTATTCGGCTGACGGCTGGGCAATTACTGGTGATGCCGGTGTTTTTCTTGATCCCTTTTATTCGCCGGGCAGCGATTTTATTGCCCTCAATAATGGTTTTATTAGTGACCTGATTATTAAGCAATATAGGGGTGAGGATATTGATGCCAGAACTGAGCAATATGAAAAATTGTTTCGCACTTTATTCTTGGCATTCTGTCCTGTCTATGAAGATCAGTACCCCATTATGGCAAATGCCAAAGTGATGAGCATAAAAATCATCTGGGATTACACGCTCTATTGGAGTGGCGCAGCCTTATTATTTTTTAGAGATAAATTTTGTGACCTAGCGTTTATGGACATCGCCGTGACTTCTTTACAGTAAATTTATCAGCTGAATTTGCAGATGCAGGGTTTTTTTCGTCAGTGGGCTGAAATAGATTTATCCAGCGCTGAGAAAAGCGATATTTTTATCAACTACAGCCAGATTGAATTTTTGCAGCAATTAAATAAAGACTTGCTGGTAGAGCAGGATGATCAAGCATTACAGCAACAGCTGGTGCAGAATATTAACTTGATTCGAGCGTTGGCGGGTGAAATTGTTGCAGAGGCGTGTGCCGGATTTCCTGAATTAAAGGCTTATGTGCCTGAAATTTCAGTAAGTAGTTCGAGGTATTTAGGGGGTGTTTTTGAATTGCTGAATAGGAAACAAGTACAGTCAATAGGGAATATCGCTAGTGAATAAAAAATGCTCAGTCTGTGGCACAGCGATTAGTTGTGGCGCGGTGCAAGAAGGCGAGTCCTGTTGGTGTGTCGGTTTTCCAGCTATTATGCCAGCCGAATATGATCAAGATTGCCGTTGTAAAACCTGTCTCAGTAAAGCGATAGCCGATAAAATTGCGCTAGCGATTCAAACCAATACGCCTGAACAAATGCTGGAGCTTGCTAGTCAATACGACAATAAAAATGGCTTAATTGAGTATATTGATTACACCCTAGAATATGGGGAATTCGTTTATAGCCAATGGTACCACTTAAAGCGTGGCACCTGTTGTGGTAATGGCTGTAGGTATTGTCCTTATTGAGTTTAGCTTAGCGTTTCCCGCCAAATAATGATCCCATAATGCCGCGAATAATCTGTCTACCGATTTGACTGCCTATGCTGCGTGCGGCACTTTTTAATAAGGCTTCGCCTGCTGATTGACGACCACTACTGCGGCGAACCTCTGGCTTTTGCTGTGCTGCTTGTTCCGCCATGTGTTCCGCTTTTTGTTTGAGCATTTCATAAGCCGATTCTCTATCTATGCTCTGATCGTAGCGGTCTTTATACGGTGATCTCGTTATCGCTTCGGTACGTTCAGATGCACTTAACGCACCGATACGTGATTCGGGTGGACGAATAAAAATTCTTTCAACAGGCGTCGGACTGCCATCTGTATTTAAAACAGAGACTAAGGCTTCACCGGTTTTTAGTTCTTTTATGACGGTTTCCGTATCGAGTTTAGGATTGCTGCGAAAGGTTTCTGCAACCGCTTTAATCGTTTTGCGATCTTTGGGCGTGTAAGCTCTTAGAGCATGTTGGATTTTGAGTCCTAGCTGTCCCAATATATCTTCCGGTATATCTAAGGGGCTTTGGCTAATAAAATAAACACCTACACCTTTGGAACGTATCAGGCGCACAATTTGTTCGATTTTATCAATCAGCACGCGCGGTGCGCGATCAAACAGTAAATGCGCTTCATCAAAAAACAGCACCAATTTGGGTCGATCAGCATCACCCACTTCAGGTAAGGTTTCAAATAAATCAGAGAGCAACCATAATAAAAAGGCAGCATATAAACGTGGAGATTTTGAAGTTAAATCCGTTGCATCGAGAATGCTAATTACGCCATTGCCTGAAAAATCAGTACGACAAAAATCGTCAATTTGTATCGCCGGCTCACCAAAGAAGTGACTAGCGCCTTGTTCTTCTAATACTAATAAGCGACGCTGCATAGCGCCGACACTGGCTGATGAAATATTGCCATAGTCAGAACTAAGTTCTTTGGCATTGTCCGCCATCCAGCTCAGCATAGAGCGTAAATCTTTGAGATCCAGCAAAAGCATGCCTTGTTCATCTGCTATTTTAAAGCAACTGTACAGAACGCCTGATTGCGTGTCGTTTAATTCCAGTAGATGACTAAGTAATAAAGGCCCCATGTCAGAAATAGTAGTGCGTACTGGATGGCCGTTTTGAGCAAAAATATCCCAAAAAACAGTAGGATTGGCGCGAAATTGAAAATCAGTAATTTTAATGGATTCTATGCGCTCGGTGATTTTTTCATGGGCTTGTCCTGGTTTAGCTATGCCGGATAAATCACCTTTGATATCCGCCATAAAAACCGGCACACCTAAGCGCGAGTAGCCTTCTGCTAAGATTTGTAAGGTAACTGTTTTACCTGTCCCCGTGGCACCTGAAATCATGCCGTGGCGGTTACCCATGGCGGCATTCATTAGGATTTGTGTCTCTTCGTTGCCGCCAATCAATATTTCCTGCATCTGGATTCCTTTATATTGTTCTGTTTATATCAAGTCATGCTTCAATAGTTTGAATTAAATATTCTATCGTGGGTACTCGATAATTTCTATAAGCCAATTCTGTTCACAGGAGAGGCATTTTTGTCAGTAGCTGAATTTTATTGCGCCTGGTTCTGCTGCTTTCTAAATCGATTAAATGCGTGGTTCTTTTTGAATTCAGCCAGTTTATTGATCAGATACAAAAATTTAAAAGCACGCAGGGGCAGGCGAATTTCAGGGTTATTGTAAGCATCGCCTGCTAATACGGAAATCACTGCGGATTTGAGTTTTTGCTTAACTGGGTGTTGAGCTGCTTCATCGGATGACATTAGTAATTTATGTAAAGCAGGGCTATTAAAGCGATAAATAAACCAGCAAAAGGCTTTGATTTCTGCTGAGACGGAGTTTTCAAATTGGCTAATCAAATATTTATGCGGCGTATTGTTTTCGAGTAATTGGTCAACTAGATCAGCGCCTCGCATTGCACTTTGCATAGCGAGATAAACTCCGCTGGAAAACACGGGATCAACAAAGGCGTAAGCATCACCGATCAATAAAAAACCATCGCCCGACATAATATTGGACTGATAAGAATAATTACCCGTTGCCTGTGCTTCACCGTCTAATTGAGCGTACTTCATGCGTTCGCGTATTTCAGGAACAAGTTCTAAAGTGTGTTGTAAAAATTCAGCCAAAGGGGTGTTACGTGTTTTTAAATAGTCTGGCCAACAAACACAGCCGATACTGGTTGCGCCATCTTTTAGCGGGATTAACCAAATCCAGCCGTGTTGAAACCAATAAATACTGATATTACCTGTATCATTGCCGGTTCTGCGTTCAACACTATTGAAGTGACCGTAAATAGCGGCCATTTTATGTTTTGGATTTTTTTGTTTACTGTTGAGTTGTTGCGCCAGAACGGTATCACGCCCTGAGGCGTCAATCAGGTAGCGAGCGCTAAATTCATGCGGTTCGCCTTGATCATCTCTTGCTTGAATCTTTTTTACTGAGCCTTCAAGTTCAGTATCAGTTACGGTCATGCCTTCGATGGCTGTGACGCCTTTTTGTTGGCAATTTTTAAATAAGAGCTCATCAAATTCAGAGCGTCTGACTTGATAAGCAAAAGGATGATTGGGGTTGGCCGCTTTAGCAAAATAGAACGTATCTTGTGCCAGTAATGTATCGGTAGAGTTGAATTCCGCCGCGTATTTTTTCATGCCGATAGCATCAACTTGATCAAGTACGCCAAGCTTTTCTAAAATCGGTAAATTCATTGGCAATAAAGACTCGCCAATATGAAAACGTGGATGATGCGCTTTTTCTAATAAACAAACGCTACGCCCTTTTTCGGCTAGTAAACTGGCAATCGTTGTTCCCGCTGGACCACCGCCTATGACTAATACATCGTAGTGATTTCTTTGTGCGTCGTTCATTTCTATATGTTTGCGGTGATGATTAACATGAGGAGAGGGTGCGCTTTAGTTACTCGTATTTTATGTCCTGTTTTACGCGTCGTGAACTGCATACGGGCTAGCTATTGCTTAATACTTATACTTTAGATTGTTTGTTATTTCTAGGTCTAGGCGTTCTAGCGCTAGAGTTAGTCGTTTGTTTTTTCTGCCCATTTTGATCTCTGTGCTGACGCTGATTTTGTCGCGGCTGAGCTTTGGGTTTATTGATGACCTCAAGCGACACCGTTTCATAGCCAGTATCGGCGACTCTAGGAATTTTCGTACCTAATAATTTTTCTACGGCTTCTAATAAATACGCCTCTTCAGCGTCGACTAAAGAAATAGCTTCACCGCTCATGCCTGCTCTGCCAGTTCGGCCTATGCGATGCACATAATCTTCTGCCTGTGCGGGTAGGTCAAAATTAATAACATGCGGTAATTGGTCTATATCTAAGCCGCGTGCTGCAATATCAGTGGCAATTAACACACCAACTTTACCTGACTTAAAGTTTTCCAGCGCACGACTTCTCGCGCCTTGGCTTTTATCGCCATGTAAGGCATCGCAACGCAAGCCATCTTTGATCAGTTGTTTGCATAAACGATCGGCTCCGTGCTTAGTCCGGACAAAAATTAATACTTGATGCCAGTTGTTATGACCGATTAACCAAGAGATTAATTCGCGTTTATTTTCTTTTTTAATTGCATAAACCGATTGTGTGACCGTATCGGCTGCCACATTTTCTCGGGCGATAGCTACTTTAACAGGATCATTTAATAATTGCCCTGCTAGGGTTTTTATTTCTTGAGAATAGGTTGCGGAAAACAGTAAATTCTGACGTTTTTTAGGCAATACACTCATTAGTTTGCGTATGTCTAAAATAAAGCCCATATCCAGCATACGATCGGCTTCATCTAAAACAAAAAATTGCACCTGAGATAAATCAACTTTCTTTTGATTAAGTAAGTCTAATAAGCGGCCTGGCGTAGCGACTAGAATATCAGTGCCTTGCTGTAGACGTTGAATTTGCGCATGCGTACTGACGCCACCGAAGACAACCTCGGAAAATAAGGGCAAATGTTTGCCATATATTTTAAAACTTTCATACACCTGCATCGCCAATTCACGCGTGGGCGTTAGAATTAAAGCCCTAATGGGGTGTGGCTTTGCGGGGCGTTCTTGATTGTGTAAAAGCTGTAATATGGGCAATGCAAAGCCCGCTGTTTTACCTGTGCCTGTTTGCGCACCAGCAAGAATATCGAGGCCTTGCAAAATAACGGGAATGGCTTGTTCTTGTACGGGTGTTGCTTGCTCATAGCCTTGCTCGGCAATGGCTTGGAGCAAGGGTGCGCATAAATCTAATTGCTTAAATGACATATTAATGTTTTTATGGGTTTTCGTTGGTGACATAGTAGCAGAATTAGAGAATGAATAAGCAATCGAAAGTATCAGGCGTAATTTTAGCAGGTGGTTTGGCGCGGCGCATGAATAAACAAGATAAAGGTTTGGTGGATTTTAATGGTCAGCCAATGATTTGTTATGCTGTGCAAGCAATGGCTTCTGTTGTTGATGAATTACTGATTAATGCCAATCGTAATATTGAACAATATCAGGCCTTTGCTTATCCCGTTATTAGTGATGCAACAAGTGAATTCGATGGGCCTTTAGCAGGTATTTATGCCGCTTTAAATGCTTGTCAAAATGAAGTTTTATTAGTGATGCCGTGTGATTCGCCTTTTATAACTGCTGAAGGTTTGCGTGCATTGCTTAATGAGCGTGAGCGTTTAGATGCAGATATTGCCGTGGCATTTGATGGTGAGCGTTTGCATCCGGTTTTTCTGGCACTTAAAAAGTCATTAAAAGACAGTTTGCAAACTTATTTGGCACAAGGCGAACGTAAAATTGATCGCTGGATTGAACAGCATAACTGGGTGAAAGTTGATTTCAGTGCTTCGCCTGAATTCTTTGAGAATATTAATACGCTGGAACAATTGCATGAATTATCTGCCAAGGGTGAATTATGAAGCCGCAAATGACCGATGCTGGATTAAGTGTTTCTACCGCGGTAATCGGCGTTGATGAAACAGGGCAAGAGCGCGAATTGCAGTTAGTCGGTGAGCGTGCGATGACCATTTATGTCGATAAACAAGAAATTGTCACCTTGATGACTATCGGCTCGCACCCTGAATTATTAACTTTAGGCTACTTAAAAAATCAGGGGTTTTTTGAGCGCATTGATGAGATTAAAGTGGTGCAGGTTGATTGGCAAACCGAGTCGGTCGCTGTAGTTACCGCTGGCGAGAGTAGTGATTTTTCGCAGCAAATGCAACGGCGGACGGTCACTACCGGTTGTGGGCAAGGAACGGTTTTTGGTCGTTTAATGGATAAGTTGCAGGAAATCCGTGTGCCGAAAAACCGTGTACGTCAATCGACGTTATATGCTTTGCTGGATTCTGTGCGATCGCATAATGAAGTGTACAAAAAAGCTGGTGCGGTACATGGTTGTGCTTTATATAGTGGCGACCAATTGGAGTTATTTGTCGAAGATGTCGGCCGACATAATGCCGTTGATGCCATTGCCGGGCATATGTGGCTCAATGATATTTCCGGGGAGAATAAGATTTTTTATACCACGGGGCGTTTAACCTCGGAAATGGTGATAAAAGTTTCGCAAATGGGTATTCCCGTTTTATTGTCACGTTCTGGGGCAACACAAATGGGTTTGGAAATGGCGCAACTATCAGGTGTGACCTTGATTTCCCGCTCGCGGGGGAAGCACTTTATGGTTTTGAATGGCGCGGGGAATGTCGAGTTTGATGCAACAATAGCTTGTACCGAGAGAGAATAATGACCGAGCATTTTATACAAAATATACATATTAAAGACTTTAAGTGTTTTGCTGATTTTAAAGCAGAAGGTTTTGCGCGGGTTAATCTTATAGGTGGTAAGAATAATGTGGGTAAAACGGCTTTTATGGAGGCTTGTTTTGTTAATGTGTATGCGCAAGATATTAAAAATTTTGCAGGAGCTCTTTCTAATATTAAATATATGCGTGAAAATTTGAATTTATTATTTGAGATTGAAAATAATACACAGCAATTTATTGAGCAAAGTAATCATATTTTTGTGAAATCTAATATTAATTTATCTTCATTTAATATAGAAGATAAAGACGGGGTAAAAAAATATATTTTAGAGATAAATAATTACACTATAGAAATAAATGTTAATGAATTTTCATTTGAACTAGGCTATTTATCGTATATTAAATTTATTGATAACTTTGGCCTTACCAATAATGAAATTATTAGTAACTATTCAGCAGTACAAAAAAAAGACAAAGAAGCTTCGCTTAATGCCATCTTAAATGAATTTGATCCCAGCATCGAAGTCTTTAAAATTATTGATGAAAAGCCACAATGCAAAATTAATGGCAAGTATTTAGAGCTCACTGAGTTGGGTGATGGCGTTAGGCATTTAGTGTCTATCGTTACCTCGCTGTATGCGGCAGAAAATGGTTATTTATTTATAGATGAAATGGATAATGGTGTTCACTATAGTGTGCTAGATGAGCTGTGGCATACTATTTTTGTCTTATCTGAGCAGCTTAATGCTCAGGTTTTCGCTACAACCCATTCTAAAGAATGTATCGAATCATTTAATCGAGTGCAGCAAGATTTAAAAGATGAGCAAAGTTTCTATTTTGAAATGGCAAAAAATATCAAAACCAATGCTATTTTTATGCGTGATTTAGATAGTGAGCAGCTCGCGTATGAATTGACTCATCAAGGAAAATATCGCGGTGAGTAATCTTTTAATTGTTGAAAGTGAAAATGATCAATATTTTATTGAAGCCTTAGTCGCTCGTATCAATGTCCATATTAAAATAGATAGTCCCGTATGTTTGATTGATGAGTATGAATGTTTAGGTGGCATCAGTAAGCTGGAAAATAAATTAAATGCACTGAAAAGCCAGGTGTTGAAAGAAGGCATTGACAAAATAGGGATTATTTTTGATGCAGATGAAGCGGGAGTAGAGCAGCGAACGCAACAAATTCAGGAAAAAATTGATTTGGTTTTTGGTGAAAGTCCTGAGTTAAAGTTTTCTATTTTTATTTTAAACAAAGATGGGCAAGGTGAACTAGAAACATTATTAAAAGCCATAAAGTCACAAGCATCACCAATGGCTGACTGCTTAGAGGCTTGGCAAGCATGTTTTGCTACAAAAAATAAGGCACTTAAACAAAAAGATTTTGATAAATTCTGGATACAGGTTTATCAGCGTTATGATTGTTGTACAAATCAAGAGCAAAAGCAAGCAGGGCGAAAATGTAGTAATGAAGTTTCGTTAAAAAACAAATCCATTTATGATTATGATCAAGATATTCCTGAGCTAAATGAACTTAAAGACTTTTTAAGAGGGTTAGGTGGGTGTGCGACATAATTTGAGAATTTTCTTGTCTTAATAAAGTGTGCCTTTCAGGCGTGTTAAGCCGAACCAAAACCACGGTCTAATTTTTTAATTCCTACAAATTTATTCTCCGCCGTCAGTTCCATTTCAAAATGACCATAAATACCCTTATGAGTTAGAAAAGCTTTGATATTTTGTGCAGGAAAAGCAATACGCCGGCCATCATCTGCTTGGACGTTAATATTTTTAGCAATGCCTTGATAAACTTTTAGGTATTGATCGGCGGAGAGATTTAGCCGGAAGCGAATATATTGATGCGCGGTCATGGTGGTTTATGAGCTTATATGTAGGAGGGGCTTTAGTCGCAACTAGCAGCCCCTCTCACAAAAAAGTTATTAACGTTGGTTTTGTAATGCAGCGATACGCTCTTCTAAAGGCGGATGACTCATAAATAATTTTTGCACAGCGCCACCATTAATGGCTAATGCAGCGAATTGCTCAGGTAATTCCTGAGGCTCATGCGCACGCTGTAAAGCACGTAAAGCACCAATCATTTTTTCTCTGCCCGCTAATTTTGCGCCACCTGCATCCGCTTTGAATTCGCGGTAACGTGAGAACCACATAACCAACATGGAAGCCAAAAAGGAAAGGGCAATTTGCGCGATCATTTGCGTGACATAATACGCCATGCCATGGCCTTCTTCATTTTTAAATATCACACGGTCAACGGTATGACCAATAATAGTGGCAAAGAAATAGACAAAGGTATTCACTACGCCTTGCATTAGCGCCATCGTCACCATATCGCCATTGGCAACGTGGGACATTTCATGGCCGATAACGGCTTCAACTTCATCTTGCGACATGTTGTGTAATAAGCCTGTACTGACCGCAACTAATGAGCTGTTTTTGGTCATGCCTGTAGCAAAGGCGTTAGCATCTGCGGTCTGAAATATACCTACTTCCGGCATATCTATACCGACGATGCGTGCCTGGCGGCTAACGACATCAATGAGCCATTGTTCTGTTTGATTTTGTGGGTGTTCGATAACTTGTACGCCCATACCTCTCTTCGCTGACCATTTGGACATGGCTAAAGAAATGAAGGAGCCTGTCATACCGATAACGCCGGATATAAGCAGCAAGGAATTAAGGTCAAGATCTACACCGTTAGCAGCTAAAGTGCCGCTTAATCCGAAAACACTAAAGATAAGACTAACGACGACCATAATGGCGATGTTAGTGGCTAAGAAAAGAAAAATTCGCATCATGGTTTTTATACTCCGAAAAATGAAATAATAATCCACTCTATAGTGGTGCTATGAAAACTAAATTACAACAATTAAGTAAGGTGTTATGAAAAAAGAATTTAAAGTGATTGCTCAAGAGGCAATGTATCAGGGGTTTTTTAGTTTAAATCGCTATCAAGTGCAGCATAGTTTATTTGCCGGTGGCTGGAGCGATATTTTGACGCGGGAATTATTTCAGCGGGGTAATTGCGTAGCCGTACTGCTGTATGACCCTGATGCCGATAAAGTTGTGATTATTGAACAATTTCGTATGGGGCCGATGGGGCAAGCAGAGGTGCGTGAGCGAGCCTGGTTGCTGGAAATTGTGGCTGGAGCGATAGAGGTCGGAGAAACGGCAGAAGAGGTTGCTTACAGGGAATCAGCAGAAGAGGCGGGTTGCGTGGTGCAAGAAATGCGCTTAATTAATGAGTTTTATACCTCGCCAGGCGGTACTTCGGAAAAAATCTCTTTATTTTATGGGCGTATTGATGCGTCTGAGGTGGGTGGGATTCATGGTTTAGATCATGAGCACGAAGATATCTTAGTTTACACCGTAAGCTTTGCAGAGGCTTATGCCATGATTGAAGACGGACGAATTGAATCAGCTATTCCCATTATTGCCATTCAGTGGTTGGCATTGAATAAACATAAACTGTAAATTTAAAACTGGTAAAATATTTAAGATTAAGGTTTGTAGGGCGCGGCTTTAGCCCGCTTTTTATATAAATGGCGGACTAAAGCCGCGCCCTACATAGACAATTGTAAATGTGAGAATAATTTTTATTTAAAGGAGTATACGGTTTTGACACACGTTCAGGATATAACGAGCCCAATGTCGTCATTGGAGCGACGCGCAACCCTATCTTTATCGAGTATTTACGCTTTGCGTATGCTGGGGTTGTTCATGATTTTACCGGTTTTATCTTTATTCGCTGAAACCTTGGAAGGATCAACACCTTTACTCATTGGTTTGGCAATTAGTGTTTATGGCTTAACGCAGGCAATCTTGCAGATTCCTTTTGGTTTACTATCGGATCGCTTCGGACGTAAAAAAATTATTATTATCGGCCTATTGTTATTTGCCTCAGGCAGTATCGTTGCCGCTTTGTCAACGACGATTTATGGTGTCTTAATGGGGCGTGCTTTACAGGGGAGTGGAGCGATTGCGGCTGTTATTATGGCATTGGTTGCTGATTTAACGCATGAAGTCCATCGTACTAAAGCGATGGCGACGATTGGTGCAAGCATTGGGGTTTCCTTTGGTGTCGCAATGACTATAGGCCCTGTTATTGCTGGATTTTCAG
>JAIPFI010000089.1 GCA_021736705.1 Methylococcaceae bacterium
TTGATTTAACAAGGGTTGTAATTCAGCAAAGCCCTCATTGAGTAAGTCCTTTTTAATGGATTTATTCGGATCAATTAAACTGCCTAACAGCGGTGCATCTTTAAAGGTGTTATATAAAGCCTCCATGCCTAAATATAAATTATCATCATCGCCTGCTAAAGATAACCAATCTTCTTTTTTAGCTTTAATGGATTGCCCGACCCAAGCGATATTTAAAGCAGGTAATTCCCGATAACCACTGGCTTCAGGATAACGCCAGGCTTCTAATGCCACGGCAAAAGCCGCAATTTCCACACAACGCTGATCTAATTCCAAGCCATGAATATTTTCAGCCAAGACTTTATCAATCGCTGCATCAGCTGTTAAGTCCTCCGCTGTCATCCGCATGGGGACTAACATCAACAAAGTCGCCACTAAAAAATGCCCCGACCCACAACAGGGATCCAGCATTTTTAAGTTACTTAACTGTTTAGGCCACTGTTCAAACGTGCCCGCTGCGGGAACTTTTGGAACCACTAATGAACACGAATCAACACTAATTGCTTCTTCTTTTAATTCGCGTCCATTCGTGTCTATTCGTGGTTCCCGCTTTTCCATCTCGCCTGTCGAGCTAGAACCTTGAACCACTAATGAACACGAATTTTCACGAATATTTTCTTCTTTTATTTCGTGTTTATTCGTGTCTATTCGTGGTTCCCGCTTTTCCATCTCGCCTGTCGAGCTAGAACCTTGAACCACTAATGGACACGAATTTTCACGAATATTTTCTTCTTTTAATTCGCGTCCATTCGTGTCTATTCGTGGTTCAGTCTCTACATAACGCAGGTATTTGAATGGTAATAGGTCTTTGTGTTCGGGGTAGTTACTCACCCACCAAGCCCCTAAGCTATTATCCAGTAAAAAACTGACCATATACGGCTCGGTAAATAACTGCGTGACCGCTGGTAATTCATCGGCACCGATTTTATTACCCGATTTATTCACGTCTTCTTTACGTTGCGTTTGCCAGTATTGATACACCCAGCCCAAGCTATCAGAGGCTAGAAAGGTGTCTATAGGCAAGGCTTCGAGTAAGCGTTCTAATTCGCGCTGATGTTCAGGCGAGAAACTGACACTTAAGACCGGATTTTCGCTGCGAAAAATTTGCGGTAACATCGCAGCGGCATAACGCCCCGCCAGCTCCCAGCCATTCACGCCGTCTTCCTCTGCCGCTAATTCAAAACATTCTTGTATCGACAGCGGCGTTTCACCGTCTTCATAAATCAGCAGGCTGTTTTCGGCTAAAAAACGTGCGAATAACATTCGGTGCCAGTGTTCATAAGCCGTTTCTTGCGCTAAATGCGTAATGCTTTGCTGGGCGTTGTCCTGTCTTATGTCCCCTATTTGCCGACCATGCGCGCGCAGTTTATTACGCTGTAAACGCATGGCTTCGGATAAATGTTCGCCCGGCTTACTCTCGCTGACACTTAATCGCTCTAAGGCCGTTCGTGCTGCTATTTCTGCAATATTACGCGCTTTGATAATGGTGCTTTCTAGTTGTTTGCGCAGTTTTTTATCTAAGGGTTGTAGACTCATATTTTTCTCTATTTTGAACCACGAATAGACACGAATGAACTCGAATAAAGAGCGTTTTAATCAGCGTAGCTGATTTACATTGGTGTCTATTGGTGTTCATTCGTGGTTGAAAAGCTTTTAGCAAGGGTCGATAAAGGCATAAATAGGTTATCCAGCTGTTCGGGTAAAGATAAAAACCCAAATTGCTGGTAATAGACTTTTGCTTGCTGATGCTTGGCATCGACAAATAACCCAGCAAGCCCCATTGTTTGGCTGACACTGAATGTTTTTTGCATGGCATCAATCAGTAATAGTTTGCCATAGCCTTTTCGTTGCTGATCTTGTGCAACAGCTAATTTTGCTAATTTGGCCGCTGGGATTCTATTGGGGTATTTCTTTGTCCATTGATGTGGAATCTCATCAGCAAGCACTTCGCACACCACTAAACTCATATAGGCAATAATCGCTGTCGGCTGTTCTGTATCGATGAGAACAAAGGTTTTAGATAAGCCTTTATCCATATGTTGACGCGCTATTTTTTGTAAAAAATGATTTAACGCGACATCACCACAATCAAACGCGTTGCGATCATGGACTTTAGTGAGTGCTTCAATCGTTAATACCGAACTCACTTAATACGCGCTCGGTACTGTTGAACCGCATTATTGAGTTTAGCATTAGGCTCTGGCGGATTATCTAAGAGATCAAAAAAGCAGTGTGCATCTTGCTGACTCAGGTGAATCACTTTATCTTTCTCGATAATCGTTTCTGCTTTTTCTAGTGCCGCTTGTACTAAAAATTGATTCAGCGTTGCCCCTGTTAGATCAGCAGCGGCAACTAAGGTTTCTTTGATATGCTCACTGACTCTAGCGGTAATTCGTTCATTGTTGACAATAGCCATACTCTTTCTCTTCTTAATGGTGACATAATGACACCTTAAGTAAATTATAGTTTATTGTCAATTTTAATATTTTCTTGAACCACGAATAAACACAAATGAACTCGAATAAAAAAGCTTTTTAATCAGCGGGGCTGATTTAAATTGGTGTCTATTCGTGTGCATTCGTGGTTACAGGTTTATAACACAAACCTTTGCCATTCCAATTTACTGTGTTTAAAGTTGAGTATTACACCAACTCTCATACCTGTAATTTTCAGATAATTAAGAATTTGTCCCTGTTCATGGTTGGTTATTTTTTCTATTACTTTAGTATCAACAACGACTTGATTGAATACAATTAAATCAGGTATATATTGCCCAACTTTTACCTGTTTGTAGATGACATCGAAACTAGGTTGCTGCTGATAAGGAATATTTCTTAAACCAAACTCAACCACTAGAGCATTTTCATAGGGTTTTTCCAATAACCCATGCCCTAATGAATTGAGTACTTCCATCGCACAACCCACTACTTCAAATACCTCATTTTTCAAAACTAGCTTCTGTTCCATCATTACCCTCCTTTAATTTCAACTGCAAATAGACACTAATTAACTCGAATAAAAGAGATTTTAGCCAGCTTTGCAAACTTATATTTGTGTCTATTCGTGTTCATTCGTGGTTCGCCTTTACTATTTTTAGAGTATCAAACAACTAAGGGCCCATTCTGAATATCATTCAGCATTTGCTGTTCAACCTCTGCTAACCAGGCTTTAATATCCGCTTCTGATTTTAGAGTTCTACGCGGCAATTTTATTTGCTGTACTTTAGGCTCTAATAATTGTGCGGCTTCAAGTGCTGCGGCGTCAAACTTACTACCTTGTGCTTGGAGGCGATCATTCCAGCGTTGTATCGAGCATTCCTCTAAGCTATCAATCACTTCATCTACGGTATTGACGCTAGATGATTCTGGCTCATTAATATCATGTTTAGCCAGTAACCCCTGTTGCTGACTTTCACTGAGTTTTTGCCAGTTATTATTGTCGTCTAACTGATCTTTTAAGTGCAGGTAATCGGCATGGTATTGTTCGCTTTTTTGGCTAATGGCTAGACGTAGTTTTTCGGTCACGGTTTGTATTTGTGTCGCGACAGGATCTGGCTCATCTAATAAGCTGCGGTTGGCTATAATAGCATCATGTTGCGCTTCTAACTCGGCATGAAAAGCCAGTCCTTTACTGCATTGCAACAGTTGCTTGAGGGTGCTCCACTGACCACTGCGTTGAGCAATTTTGTCAGCGGTTTGTTGCCATTGTTGTAATTTAGACGTTAATTCTTCTCTATGATCGTACAGGGCGAGCAATTGAGCATTTCCGGATTCTTGAACAATGCGATCTAATAATGTGCTATCTGCTTTTGCGGGTTTAGGGGCTTCTCCGCCTGCACTTTCGGCTATTTGTCGGGCTTTAACAATAAATTCAGGAATTTTATCTTGTTCTTCTTTGGGCTTGCAGTTAATCCCTGAGTCGGTGATAAGCTTTCTGACTTTAATGAGTTGCACCGGTTTGATAGTGATGGATTCCACTTCAAACGAGGCTTGAGTTAATTTACTGCGTTCTAGGGTTCTATTCGTGACGGCTTTATGAGCGGCATCTTTCGCCCTAAGTATGCCCGCCGCTAATAAAGCGAATAGCCCGCCATCAATTGCATCTTGCGACCAGCCATAAGGGGCCGCTTTAAAATGTTCTCTGATTTCTGCGCCTTTTTTACTGACACCGATGTATTTTAAAATATCGGCACACACCGGATGTTTTTCTGTGTCACCCTTGTAATCAAGCGCTTCCAGGGC
Source organism: Methylococcaceae bacterium (assembly GCA_021736705.1). GTDB lineage: Bacteria > Pseudomonadota > Gammaproteobacteria > Methylococcales > Methylomonadaceae > Methyloprofundus. Next base: position 4,281 of record JAIPFI010000089.1, read on the forward strand.
ATTTTCAGCACCGTCCTGACGCGCTCGGTCATAAACTTTACCCCAACCGCTGTGATCCGCTTTGTCAAAATCACGATATAAGCGAATCATTGAGGCTTTTGCCGCTTGTTCTAGCTGAGCATGTAAATCATTAGCAAATATTTCTGTGCCGCCTGCCTGAAAGATGCGAATGCCTTCTATGATTTCTTTGAGCATGATAGTGACATGCTTTTTCGCCTCATTACAACGCGTTTCCATTGCAGTACGTGCGTCTTTGCCTTCATTGGTCGTCGGTATCCCTCGAATATCTAAAGTCGCTTGTGCGGCTTCTTGGGTAATGATGGCTTTATGCAACTCAGATTTATTCCTTGCGGGGATATACAGGTAAATCGTGGGCATGTCCTGACTGGCACACTGCGCTTCGGCTATCAGTGATTTTTCATCGGTCTGCCAGCCATCTTGTACCCATAGATAAATTTTCTTATTGGCTTCTTTGGGAACTTCGGCATCAAAATTGAGTAACAAACTGCGTTGTTCTTTGCTTTTGCCTTGTGTGATTCTAACCGTATTGGCCAGCGATTGGATTTGATGATGAAATAAGTCTTCACGCTTATTTTCAATGCGCTGCATATTGCCAGAAAATTCCGCTTCTTGTTGGCGATACGTATCATGCCATTGGCTGCTTTCCTGAGTCTGCAAACGATATTCAACACCACTAGACGTATCTAATGCCATTAAGGTGCCTTGCTCTTGCAAACGCTGTAAAAGTTCGGGTATTTTCTTACGCAGTTCACTGCTGCCTGCGTTGAGATCTTCTAATAAAAGATCTGCCAGCATTGATTCAGTAGCGCGCACACCTATATCGGCAATCGCATCAGTGGGTAGTTTTCCTATCAGATAAATCAGGGCTAACAGGCGTGATTGCAGTTGTTCATCTTCGTTACCGGCTGATAATTTGCCTATCATTTCACTGATCTCTTTTGAGATCATGCCGGTTTGTAATAAATTAGAGGCTATTTGTTCATAGATAAAATCGGCGCCAATCACATAGCCTAAAGATTCGTTTGCACTTTTTTGCGTCGCTTCGTGAATCACTTTAAGTTGATTCCTTAGCTGCGATACGGTGCCAGTGCTATCAATAATACGTAGTACCTTTTCCCAAAAACGGCGTCTGACCGGTAATATGGGGTAATCTGCGAGCATAATGGCTTCATCATTTTTATGATGCTCAATCTTTGAGCCACTTAAATGTCGGGATATTTCGCCCAAATTGTTGCTTATAACCACTTGTATATCAGGCTTGGCAGTTTCTTTTTTCTGTAAAATAATTTTACGAATAACCGATTCAACATCGACATCTGACAGTTGTACCGGCACTTGAAAACGCCCCATTAATTTACTTAAGGAGGTCGTGCCAGATAAGGCGTTTTGTCCGGTCGCAACAAACAATAATTTACCGCCGAAGTGTTTGCTACAGGTTTCGGTGACTTCTTGCACCTGATAGGCTTTGGTGGAGTCTTTATCTATATATTGCTGAACTTCATCTAAGACAATTAAAGTGAGTGGAAATTTGCCCTCCATCGTTAAAGCATCGGTAATCGCCTCGATCATTTGATCATTGGTGACATCATTGACTTTGGGATATTCCGCTTTAAGTAATTGTCGTACCTCTTGGTCGTTAGCCGCTAAAGTTGGCAAGACTTCTAACAGCGCATTGGCAATAATCGGCGACATGTAAAGGTGTGATAATTCTTTATGAAACGCCTTCCCTTTACTTTCTATTGTTTGTTTGACTTGTTCATAATGGCCTTCGGATTTAAGCCACATAACAAAGCGCGCTAAATGATATTGTTCAGGTAAGCCGGCTGACTTAAAGACGATACCCAACAGGGCTAAGCGCACATTTTCAGTACCCGCACCTATCGTGCCAGAAGCGGCATGTAAGCCACCGTAGCGTTTACCTTGATGACTTAGTTCTATAAAGTGATCACTAATAGCGGTGGGTAATTTAGCAATATGTCGCGCTGATTGGCCATCAGCAAATAAATAATCAACCCATAGCGTACGTAACATTTTAGCAAGATGAGACTTTCCTGAGCCATAGAAACCGCTAATCCAAACCCCTGGCTGTTCCTTACCTTGATCCACCTTTTGTAAGAAGGTACTTAAAATCTTATCTAGCCCTTTTGCATATTCGCCATCACAGACAAAGGTGTCTAATTCATAACGTAAAGTATTTAAGGCTTGCTCGGATAAGTCATCTTTGACTTCAGCGACACCGTTATTGGCTAATTGGTTTTTGATGGGGTCTTTCAGATATATGTCACGATTTTTCATTAAGGTCCTCTATTTGCTCTTAATTTAACCCGCTGTAATGGGTACAGCTTGGTAATTCCATCCGTCTCGCGCATCGAGTAAACGGTAATTATTGTTCTCAAATTCGCCAGGAAAGAAAATTAATAGTCGTCCTGGCACATAAGCAGCTATCTTATTAACGAGGTCAGAGGCTTTTGCATAACCAAATAAAGTCCCTACGCCGATAATGGCAATCACAGTATTATTATCTGCCGTTTCTATTTGCAGGCGGATTTTATCGACCAGCTCCTGCATAAAATCATCTAAAGTGGTTTCTATATCTTCAGGGGATGCAAAATAGCTTTCTTTGTAGTCCAATGTGGCCATCCATTCAGGAAATGCATGGGTAATATCAATGGCATGCCAGTCGTGCTGTGCATTCGTTGTGGCTATTTCAAATTCCGTTAACTGAGCGCGGAATCGAAGCTCATCTGTTTTATCGTAAACCGCAAAAATAACTTTTTGCACACCCGCTAAACCTGTTTGCCAGGGTACGCTAATATGATTTTGGTAGTTATGTAATAAACGATTGAGGCGATTACTCATTTTTTATTATTCCTTATTTGAACCACGAATAAACACAAATGTACTCAAATAAAAACATTTACTATTTGTGTTATTTTGTGTGCATTGGTGGTTCCCATTTTAGATATTAATGTTTTGCAGTAGTTGCCGTTCTTCTGGATTGAGAAAATCATGACAACGCACTTCGACCACGCCACCGGATTCTTTATAATCGATAAGACCACGATACGAGGCGGCGGCAGCCATTTCTTGTAATCGTTGCAATGGTAGATTTAATAATTTCATCCATACGCTATTAAAAAGCCGTTCGCCACTCAGTCCATGCAGATAGCCTTGAAATAAAGCGTAGCTCACATTAACCGGAGAAATCGTTGGGATTTGTCTTATTTTCCGACCTCTCCCTGTCAAATAGCCCGCTTGTGTCCAACTACTATTAATATTTTGTGCAAAAGATCTCAGTGAGGCAGGCGAAAATCGTTCAGGGTCATCTTTTTTTAAGAGCGCTTCTATTTCTTCACGATGTATTAGTTCACCTGGCTTATGCGTCAGAATACAGTCACTACTCATACGAAATAAAGGATCGCGCGCATAAGCGAGCTGAAGAGCAAGAATAGCTTGAGCTGCGGGCTCTATATCCCATAGCTGTCTGAATACTCGAAACAATGGAAATTGAATATCTAAGCTGTAGAGGTCTTTTAGATGGCGATAGGTGAGTTTACGGGTGTTTTCTGTGGATTTATTTAAACCGTTATAAGTAATAATTTCGGTCTGGTACTCTTCCAGTGAAGCCGTAATAGGCGTTACTAAAAATAAGCTCTGCAACTCGGCCAGCATCATTGTTCGGCTAGAGTGCGCTCCATTTCTGCCGAATTTGAAGCCAAATTTAACCAATGTTTCTTGGTAGTTGCTTTCCATCCCTATTATTCCTCGTCCTTATCTCTCGCACTGCCATTCCGCACCCAAGCATCGACTTCTTCGGTTTTAAACTTCCATAATTTACCCATTTTATGGGCAGGTAGCTGGCGCTTAGTAATCCAAGTATAGATCGTATCTTTAGACACACCCAAGTGCTCCGCTATTTCTGCAACTGATAACCAACGTTCTGACATGCTACAACCCTTCATCCGACTAAGCAGTGATTCTATGCTATTTTAAGATAGTTTCAATAGCATTGTCTTGTTTTGGTCGGGTTTAGTGGGATTACTTGGAGATCAGTTTGTTTTAATAAAACTCACTATGAGGCTTAAAGGGATTTTCAGGAATTTTTTATTACCAAGCCCCCTGCTAATTCTGCTAATCTGCTAATCGAACACATAGCAATATTGCTATTACATACGACTTTTAACTTTAGCTGAAAACGAGCTTTTTCGATGCTGATTTAATACCCTAACTTGTTCAATATCCTCGTCACTAGCTCTGACACTTATGCCATTGGGCTTTCCAGAGACTCGTCGCCCGTAATGTTGTGTTGCAGTCTCTGTACTTGCATGTCCCATTAATGCCGCTATAACCTCCAAAGACAACCCACCCTGCTTAGCATTAGCTACAAATTGATGTCGGGCAGAGTACAGGTAAATATTCACAGACCCCTTATAAAAATATCGTCATTCCCGAAGTGTTTAATCGGGAATCCATGCTGAGTATAGATTCCTGCTAACAGCATGCAGGAATGACGAGGTTTTCTAGGGGGTCTCTAAATATTTACAAGCAAGAAGATCCGAAGCCTTAACACAGTCGGTACTTTGCCGGCAGGTAACTAGGTAAAACCCTTGTAAACATTGGTATTCAGGCCGAAGATGATTTTTCTGACGAAATGGTTGAGCTTAATAAATTTTCTTTTGGAAAAACAAGGGAGCTCTGTATACTATGATATTAAAGGGCTGTAGAGCATTAAGTGAATAATATGCCGTTTATGCACAATACCCCTATTATAAATAAAACAGAGGATCTATAACTCTGGTATTTATAAAATCATTGTCAGTTAAGAGTAGTTTAGAAAAACTAATGACTTTAGTTGAACCAAATTTTTAGGAATTTATTGCAGAATGGGAATAAAAAATCAGAAGCTAGGATGATTTTTTATAATTTCTTGAACATGGGCTAAAACGTGGGCTAATATTTTATATTATAAAAAACACCCTATAAAACATAGTGGTACAGCCATAAATGGCGGAGAGTAAGGGATTTGAACCCTTGATACGTTACCGTATACACGCTTTCCAGGCGTGCGCCTTCGACCGCTCGGCCAACTCTCCACAGATAGACTGCTCAACGAACGTTGAACAGCCGTGTATAATAATGCAGCTTAGATTTTATTGCAATAAATTAATCTTTCATTGCCTCTAGCTCATCCCAGCGCTTATATGCTTGAGCTAAATCCTTTTCCACTTTTGCTAAATCCTCTAGCACGACATTTATTGCACTTTTCTCTTGCTGATAAAAGTTAGCATCCGATATTTTATTATTCATTTCGACTTGTTTAGCTTCCAATGCATCAATTTTCACCGGCAGGTCTTCCAGTTCTTTTTGCTCTTTATAGCTCAACTTCTTTTTTTTAATGACTACAGCCGGGCTTGCAGTTGGCTGAGGCGCCTTCTTATTACGTATTTTTTCGACAGCTTTTTGCTCATTACTGTATTCCAGCCAATCAGAATAGCCGCCAACATATTCATTAACCACGCCCTCACCTTCAAAAACGATAACACTGGTCACTACATTATCTAAGAAAGCTCTATCATGACTTACGATAAGCAAGGTTCCCTCATATTCTACTAAGCGCTCCTCCAGCAACTCTAAGGTCTCCATATCCAAATCATTGGTTGGCTCATCCATAATGATCAAGTTGGCTGGCTTGGTAAATAATTTAGCCAATAAGAGTCTATTTTTCTCGCCACCGGATAAAGTTTTAATCGGTGAACGCGCTCTAGCGGGCGCAAAGAGGAAATCACTTAAATAAGAAATAACGTGACGCGGCTCACCATTAATAATGACATGGTCATTACCTCCAGCGATGGCATCAGAAACACTCATTTCTGGATCTAGCATTTCTCTTAACTGATCAAAATACGCAACTTGTAGTTTTGTGCCTTGTTCAACTACACCCGAATCAGGCTCAATATCTTTCAGTAATAATTTTAAGAACGTAGTCTTTCCTGCACCATTGGGTCCAATCAAACCGATTTTATCACCCCGCTGAATCACGGTGGAAAAGTGGCTGACTATTGGTTTTGTTGGATAATTAAAGGTGACATCAATCAATTCGACCACTTTTTTACCTGAAGCATCGCCTCTATCCATAGCAATCTTGGTCGTACCTTGTAAATTACGCCGCTGTGAACGCTCTTTACGCAATGCCATTAAGGCGCGCACACGGCCTTCATTGCGTGTTCTACGCGCTTTAACGCCTTGACGTATCCAGACTTCTTCTTCAGCCAGTTTTTTATCAAACAGCGCATTCTGTGTTGATTCCTCTTCGAGAGAAGCGGCTTTCTTCACCAAGTAATCTGCATAATCACCCGGCCATGAAACCAGATTACCTCGATCCAGATCAATAATACGTGTTGCCAGTTTTTGTAAAAAAGAACGGTCATGGGTGACGAATAAAATAGCACCTTTAAAATTAAGTAATTGCTCTTCTAACCAGGTAATACTTTCAAGATCCAAATGGTTGGTTGGCTCATCAAGCAATAGCACTTCTGGTTCGATAACCAAGGCTTTTGCTAATGAAACACGACGCTTCCAGCCACCTGATAAACCTTCAACTTTCGTCTCTGCCGGTAAATTCAAGCGGGTTAAAATATTTTCTACGCGCTGCTGTATTTGCCAGCCATTATGAACATCTAATTTATGTTGCAAATCACCCATTTCAGTCATAACCGCATCGGTCATTTCCGTCATGTGCATGGTCAACTCATGATAGCGCTTAATCCATAATCCGACCTCACCTAGTCCACCAGCGACTACATCATAAATAGTTTCTTCGTCAGGCAAATGTGGCATTTGCTCTAATACCGCGATGCGTAGCTCTGGCTTGTACCAGATTTCACCCTCATCTGCTTGAATTTGCTTCATAACAACCTTCATCAAGGTTGATTTTCCCTCGCCATTTCTCCCTAACAAACCAACTCGTTCGCCTTCTTCTAACTGAAACTCTGCCTTATTAAGTAAGGCGTGAGTACCAAACGCGATTGAGACTTTTTTTAAGCGTAATAATGCCATTTAATTTTGTTCCGTTACTATTTCATTCAAATTGCTGCTATTTTAGGGCAAGATTAGGATTTATGGGGTAAATTAATTAAATATATATTGATTTCAGTAATTCCCAACAAAACCGCTAACAAGAAAAACTATTTTATGGCTATTGCTTTACAATAAGAATAATTATCATTAAAATCTTTGGTTGGCCTACATCCTGCCAAATGACTAGCCTATCTGCCTTTACACATAAGCAACTTACACCTAGCAATTGACAGGGTTACTAAGGAATTTCATGCCAAAAAAAATATTAGTCATAGATGACGCGCCTTCTGTACAGCAATTCACAGAAGCTCTAACAGAAAAAGGTTACCTCGTATTTTCTATTTCTCTAGGTAAAGATATTCAAAAAGTTATGCATCAAGAAAAGCCTGATTTAGTGGTTGTCGATGCGTTTTATAACCACGCATCGATCTTGTCCACACTAAACCACCTGATTGAACATAACATTCCTTTTCTTCTATTTAGTGACGACGAGCATATAGACGATCTCATTAAGCCCCACCTACTCGGCGCTCTCAGTTTTCTAGTCAAGCCTATTAGTGACAAACAAATTAAGTTTGCAGTAGAAACCACTTTATATTGGCATACAGAAAGATTACAACTAGAACGTCGTACCGACAATTTAAATATTACCGTAGAAAATAACCGTAAGATCAGTGTTGCACTGGGAATTCTTATGGAACGTTATCAATTAGATAACGCTAAATCCTTTGAGTTACTTAGAAAAACAGCGCGCGACAATCAATGCCGAATTCTTGATGTCGCGTTAAAAATATCTGAGGATTTTGAGAAATCTTTACTCAGTTTCCCTTTTACTGGCTGTACCGCTAGTACTGAGCAAGAACAAACAAAAGCATTATTGCTCAGATTAAACGCCTTACTCGCCGATTAAACAAAAAAGGGGCGCAAATAAGCACCCCCCCTTTTTTTCATTAATCACCTTACAAGAGTTACGCGGTTAATTTCAGGTATTTTTGATAAAGTGAATCCTGGTCTTCTACTTTGGCAGGATCTTTATCAATACAATCCACTGGGCACACTTCTATACACTGGGGTACATCGTGATGCCCGACACATTCAGTACAAAGGTTTGGGTCAATAATATAAATATCTTCACCTTGTGAAATCGCACCATTAGGGCACTCTGGCTCACAAACATCGCAATTTATACATTCATCATCAATCAGTAGTGACATTCTTATCCTCTATTAAACTTTTCAAACAATTGTTGTCGCACAATTTCAGGAACAAAGCTGGAAACATCGC
>JAIPFI010000090.1 GCA_021736705.1 Methylococcaceae bacterium
CTGTATTTTACTTTAGGAGAGCTATGCCGTTTAGGGAAAACCAATGCGGAATGGGTTTTAGAATTAGTGGAAGAAGGCATTCTTGAGCCCAAAGGCAGCACAATGAATGATTGGTTGTTTGATTCCAATGCCTTAAAACGCTTACAAAGAGCAAGGCGCTTGCAAATCGATTTGCATATTAATCTGGCTGGTGCTGCCTTAGGTTTAGATTTACTTGAGGAAATTGAACAATTAAAGGCTCAGGTAAAACAGCGATAAATTGTGCCTCTTTTTATATCTGAATATCGTCTTTAAATAACAACTCAGCTAATTCTCTGTGACATCGAATATTAATAAATCGAGCCATAGCACCTTAGCCAACAAAATATTCGTAAATATTCAGTAACGATACTTTGCATCACCTACTACAAGCTCGACAAGTCAGAAAGCGTCCAAAATGGCCTTTGAATGGCTTATGGCATTAAACTTTTCAAGCACGACACTATCACAAATAATAGTATAAATTTCAACAATTTAGAATACACATCAACCGCTATCATATTCTTGCCTGATGCGAGTATAGGTCATATTACCTAGGTATTCATACAGATTGAATGATTGAGCAAATCAATGCAGAATTGATCTACATTTAATGTGACTTATTAATTAAGGAAAAACCATAATGAAACCGACTTGGATATTAGTTGCCGACAGCAGTCGTGCACGCTTTTTTGTTGCTAATTCCCGTACTGAATTACAAGACATTGGAGAATTGCTTCACCCTGAAGGCCGTCTACATGAACATGATATGGCTAGCGACGAACCGGGGAGAATTGCGAGCGCTAGTGGTGAACATAGCTATCAAAAACACATTTCACCAAAAGAACAAGAAGTCATTAATTTTGCCAAAAGCATTGCAAGCTATGTTGAGGAAGCGCTTAATGCCTATAAGTTTGAGCAGCTTATGATTATTGCCGAGCCTAAATTTCTGGGAAATTTGCGTAAACAATTGCCTGATAAGATTCAGAATACCGTCAGTTTTGAACTGGATAAAAACATCACCATGCTGAGCAAAGAAGAGATTATAAAATATCTCCCTAAACGCTTAATATCGTCAGCGTTGCTTTAGGAAATTAAGCCTTACTTATTGTAGGAGTGGCTTCCAGTCTTAATATGCGTGGCTAGAAGTCACTCCTACAATAAAATAAAGCCTGGATATTCCGCTGCTATTGATTGCCAGAAAAAATGGATACTCTGAATTTTGATGCCTGACCTGTGTCTCGCCTTAAAATGGAAGCCTATACGCGGCCGGTTAATCAATCTTCAAAACCTTGGCACCACGAATTTTCCCCGTTTTCAGCTCAAGTAAAGCTTCATTAGCTTGCTCCAGAGTAAATAGTTGAACCTCAGGTTGCAAGCCTATTTCAGCGGCCAGCGCCAAAAACTCAGTAACATCACGGCGGGTAATGTTGGCAACACTCTTGATCTCTTTTTCTTGCCAAAGATGACGAGAATAATCTAATTTTAATAAACTTTGCTGATCCCCCTCTTTGCGTATGGCATTAATGACCAGCCTGCCGCCAGAATCCAGATTAGCCAAAGCTTCGACAATAGGTTCCCATGCTGGTGTCGTATCAATAATACAGTCTAGCTTATTCGGTGCCTGATCCTTAGTATCTCCGACCCATACCGCGCCTAACTCTAAAGCAAAGTCTCGTTCAGCCGCAGTTCTGGCAAAAACCGACACTTCGGTGTGCGGATATTTGTATTTCACCATTTTTAAAATCAGATGCCCCGATGCACCAAAGCCTGTTAATCCTAATCGTTGCCCATCTTTTAAGCCGGTTAATCGTAATGAGCGGTAGCCGATTGCGCCAGCGCAGAGTAAAGGTGCCGCCGCTTCATCAGAAAAGAAATCAGGTATCGCATAGGCGAACTTTGCGTCAACGCTCATGTATTGCGCATAGCCACCATTGGCATCACGACCTGTTGCCTCAAAAGAGCTACACAGATTCTCATGATCTGACAGGCAAAATTTACACGTTCCACAAGCAGAAAATATCCAAGCAATACCCACTCTGTCAGCTATTTTAAATGCAGTAACTTTACTACCCATAGCCTCAATTCGACCGACCACCTGATGCCCCAGAATAACTGGAAATTTGGGGGGAGAAGTTCGCCCTTCTATTTCATCCAGCTCGGTATGACAAACGCCACAGGCTGATATTTTCAGTAAAATTTCATTGGCAGCGGGACTAGGAACGGGAAGCTCCATCAGTTCAAGTGGTGTAAAATTTTCGTTTAGCTTACAGATACGATTTAAGACCATTGCTTTCATTGTGCCCCCTTTTTATAGCTGAGGAATATGCCCAAAATAACTTAAACCACTTATTTATTTGGGAACGAAGACGGGGCGTCTGCCTTGCGCAAGACAGCGGCCTGCGCCCCTTAAGAGAAAGAAATTATTTGATGCACATTGCTTAGATTTATATGCTCTTACCTAGTGATCATTCTCTTCTTTAGAAGATTAGTAAAGACTATAATTGTAAAAACACTAAAGAGTATGCATCAAATAAACTTAGATAAGGAATGTGCATGAAATAATGTCTTCATCTTAGGAGCGCAGGCAACTTGCCTGCGAAAAGCAGACGAGCCGTCTGCGCTCCCACAAAAAAATTAGTTGTCGAAGTTATTTTGTGCTCATTCCTAACTTATTTTTATAGGAGCCTAAGCTACTCGTCTGCCTTTCGCAAGAAAACTGGCCTGTGCTCCTAAAAGAAAATATTATTTCATGCAAATTTCACCGAGGAACCCCCATGAGCGATTTACAACAGATGCTGAAAGATATTGAGCGGGAAGTCGAACTGACTCGTAGTTACACCGGAAAAAACACACTCGATGCGAGAGTTATGGCAGCGATGCAACAAGTACCAAGACATGAATTTATCCCTAGCGCACTCCATTATCTGGCTTATGCTAATAGTCCAGTGCCTATAGGCGCAGGACAAACCATCTCTCAACCCTATATTGTCGCCCTGATGAGTGACTTATTAAATACTAAAGCTACCGACAGAATTTTGGAAATTGGCACGGGCTCCGGTTATCAATCGGCGGTGTTATCGCATCTAGTGCAGCAAGTATATAGCATTGAAATCATAAGCACTCTAGCGACCAAAGTACGCAAATTGCTCAACACATTAGGTTACGATAACATTAGTCTGCGCACAGGCGATGGCTTCTTTGGTTGGCCAGAACAAGCCCCTTTTGATGGCATTATCGTCACAGCTGCCGCTCCTTACATTCCTCAGCCATTGATAGATCAACTAAAAGCAGGGGCTCGAATGGTCATTTCCATCGGCTTTCCTTATAGTTATCAAGAACTCATGGTTGTCGAGAAAAAAACGAACAACGACATCGAAACACAATCAATTTTAAATGTCAGTTTTGTACCGCTTACTGGCGAATGCCACGCGTAATCTAAAATTAAAAATCAGCTAAATTTTAACCTTGTCAGGTAAGAGCACTTGAAGAGTAACCGCTCACCTACCCCCTCTAAATTTGACTGAGTTTAAATAAGAAAAAGAGGTTTTTTTGAATGAGAAATTGAGATCATTTTACCTATCGCCTTACACATAAATTTATAAGAAACTGATTTTTAAATGGATTTTAATTTTATGCATTTCTTTTAAATCAGTAAGTTACAGACTTGTGTGTAAGGTTATGCATTTTACCATTGAATCCTAAATTGAGAATTGCTGGTATTTTCAGCTAAGTCTGTAAATATTTACCTGAAAACTTTATAATTTATCAATTGACTGTAAATCCTCTGCATCTAAAGTACTTGTCCACTTTTTTAAGCGCAAGCCATTTAATAAATAAGTATAACGGGCTTGAGCGTAGTCCACTTTATTTAAATAAAGAAATCGCTGCTCACTGAGAACATCTACCATAGTACGCGTTCCCTCCTTTAGCCCTGCTTTTACACCTTCAACGGCTTGCTCTGACGCCTCAACCGCTGTTGCTAGTGCTTGAACTCGACTAAGCTCAGACATAACGCCACGGAATGCATTGCGCACTTCTTTTCTTACTTGGCGTTGTATGCTCTCAAAATCTTGCTCGGCTATTGTTACTTGGTACTCAGCTTTATTAATACGCGCTTGGGTTGAACCACCTTGAAATATCGGCATTGATAATTGCATGCCAAAACTTCCCGTATCGCCTCGCAAACCAAATGAACTGCTATCATCTGCAACGCCATAATGCCCCACCAAATCTAAACTAGGCAAATGCCCTGCCCACTGCCTAGATACTTCTTTACGGCTAATCTCCAATTGATTAAAACTAGAAATAATATCTAAATTATTCTGTATCGCAACATCAGCCCACTCTTGGATATTTTCTGGCTGCGGCCGCACCAATGGAATGTCATCACCAATTTTGTGCAGCTCGATATCAACATCACCCACAATCTCTTTTAAGACCTCTTTGCTATCGCCTAATAGATTTAATGTCTCGATTTCTCGTGCCATCGCCTTTGCATAAGCGGCCTCAGCTTCATAAACATCGGTACGCTTACCGACACCTACAGATAACGCAGCCTTAGCTTGATTGAGCTGTTCTTGAATAGCAGTAATTTCCGAACGCGTTAATTCCCACTGATCTTGACTAGCCAAAACATTAAAATAGGCTTCTGCAACACGTAGCATTAAATTTTGTTTGGCTGAGAAAAAATCCACCTCACTTTTAGCTACTTCATTATCTGCTTGAGTTAATTGAACCCATGCATCCCAACGAAATAGAGGTTGTGTCAAATTAATATCAATAGTACTCTTCCAAAATTTCTGTTTACCAATGTTTTGAAAGGTATTTTTTCGATTATCCAAGGTTTCACCACTGGTTTTAGCAGACATTGATAAGTCAGGCAATAATTGTCCTAAACTTTCATACCATATTTCATTGGCAATATTACGATTGACATTTGCCTGTGCGAACCTAGGATCCTGTTGTTCAGCCAAGACATAGACTGAAGATAAATTTTTCTCAGCATGAGTTATTGCAGAATAGGCCAATAACATACAGATAAAACAAGGGGTTAATTTAAACTTACGTGTTCTATTCATTCTATTACTCGTGATAAACTGTTATTTAAGACGGATGGGCCAGCCATCCTAGCTCATAAAATATTGGGGTTCTTGTCGCCAAGATTCATTCATATACGGAGCGAATTATGGGGATCTGAATTCGTATAATAAGTGCATAAGCTCTGTAAGCAAAGGTTTAGCGATACACCCTATTGAATTAAATCAACGATCATGAAGGATATTGCCATCACCTCCGAAAATGAAAGATACTGTGCGGGAGATGGTAAATTGAGGTCGATCAACTCTTTAGAGACCTAGATCCTGAAATTCAACATGACCAACAAAACTGACTCGTACCTCGGAATGAATCGTTAGAAATCGCATGGTAATAAGGCCAAAGACAGTTAACTGCCTTTGGCAGCTTCAGTTTTGTATACACCACCTCCCTAAGATTAAGTTTACACCGTTGGAGGTTATGATGGAACTCACAGCACTTTATTCCTGCAAATAAGGCGTCACACAAATAGGCTTCCATTTTAAGGCGGGACAAATAATTAGGCGTGCAATAGCTTTAGGCGCGGTGCAAGTATTCAATAATTTTGCTGAAAATACGACTTTGTAGCTTGGGGTGAGTTGGCATGTACAGAATGGTACGCCGCTCAATGTACTTCAAGAACTAGGGGCTGGAGCAGTTATAAAATGGTATTGCGCTATGCGCATTTAGCACCAGATCATTTAAGTAGCTACGCTAACAATCTTGAGGGAATCGTTGCAAAATCGGTTGCACCCGATAATGTACGAAAGTTAAAAATACGCTAAGTCACTGAAAAATATGGTGGCGATAGGTGGATTTGAACCACCGACCCCGGGGTTATGAATCCCGTGCTCTAACCAACTGAGCTATATCGCCGTATCTAGATGAATTGATTGACTAACCAACCCTGATAAAGAGCGGAAATTATATCCGCTCTTTATAGGTTCGTCAAACGTTTTTAGACATTAAATCGAAAATGTACGACATCACCATCTTTTACGATATAGTCTTTACCTTCCAAACGCCATTTTCCGGCATCTTTTGCACCCTGCTCGCCTTTGTATTGTACATAATCTTCATAAGCAATAATTTCTGCACGGATAAAGCCTTTCTCAAAATCTGAATGGATAACGCCAGCCGCTTTAGGGGCTGTTGCACCAGTAGGAATGGTCCACGCTCTGACTTCTAATACTCCGGCAGTAAAATAAGTGGATAAATTAAGTAGTTTATAGGCGGCACGAATAACTCGATTTAATCCAGGCTCTTCTATGCCTAAATCATCCATAAATTCCTTTTTTTCATCTTCATCAAGTTGGATGATTTCAGCTTCTATAGCCGCGCAGACAGCAACAACAGCCGATCCTTCTTGATTAGCAAAAGTTTGAACGGCCTCTAGTAAAGGATTGTTCTCAAAACCGTCTTCTTGCACATTGGCAACATACATTGCTGGCTTAATGGTCAATAAAAACAGCTCTTTAATAATCGCCAGTTCGTCTTCTGTTAGTTCTAAAGAGCGTAATTGTCCGCCGTCATCTAAATGTTTTATTAATTTTTCATATAACACTTTTTTAGCAAGCTCTTCCTTGTTGCCTGTTCTTGCTGCTTTGCTGGTTTTTAATAGGGCTTTTTCAATACTTGCCATATCGGCAAGTGCTAATTCAGTATTAATGACCTCTATATCACCCAGAGGGTCTACTTTTCCGGCTACATGGACGACATTATCATCTTCAAAACAACGCACAACATGCACAATGGCATCTGTTTCGCGAATATTACCTAAAAATTTATTGCCTAAGCCTTCACCTTTTGAAGCACCCGCCACTAGACCGGCAATATCAACAAACTCAATAGTCGTTGGTAAAATGCGCTGTGGTTTGACAAATACTGCCAAAGCATCCATACGTGCATCAGGCACTGGAACAACCCCTACATTGGGGTCAATGGTGCAAAATGGATAGTTTTCAGCTGCAATTTTTGCATTGGTTAATGCATTAAATAGGGTTGATTTACCTACGTTAGGTAAGCCGACAATTCCACAATAAAGTGCCATAATTTCTCTTGATTAATAAAGTTAAGTTGGCTCAATTAGCTTAATTGAGCCGGGTAAAAAGTGTTTAGGGATGAAAATGAAATAATATGCGTATCTTATTTTCTGTATAAGTGCTTTTAGGCTTGAATATCGCGACTTGACGTCTCCTACATCAAGGAGTCACACAAGTTATTTAATGACGATTCCTTAGCCTGCTTTACCGTCAATTCTTGGGCTAGTTAAAATGGGTGCATAAACGAAAGCAAATAATGAAAAGGCTGCTAGCCATAAGATAGTCGCCGCATAAATCACATCGGCATACCAGTTGGGTAATAACATCGGTAAAAATACCCTGGCTAAAGCGGCGAGGTTAATTAAAGCAAAAGCAATCGCCATGGCTTGTGATGCTTTTAATGCTCGCCCTGTATGGCCTAATGCTACTCGCGCCATCATACCTAGAGTAATGACACCGATTCCGCCCATGGTAAAGGCATGTAATGCTAACGTCGGCAAAACAATATTATAGGCGCTGAGCGCGGTGAGTATAAAACCTAAAATAATCCATGCGTAACCGAGATAGAGCACCCATAATAAAGGTACAAACCAAATTCTGAACACAAACCAGTTATTCACGCGTAAGCTATTGGCAATAACCGCTGCACTGGCTGCGAGTGCCAAATAAATTCCCGAAATTTGCATCATAGATAAAGCAAATACAAGCAAGGCAAAGCCAATTGATAATACATCTAGTAATGGATTGCGGAGAGGCATGACACCTTTTAATCCTCGCTCAGTAAAAAAGGGAAATACGCGCCCTGCTATCACTAATATCATCGTAATAATAAGCCCTATAACCAGTTGAAAGCCTATCCAGGCGGTTGCTTCTGTCCAGCCCAAAATATTTGCATGAATAAGGCCGTTGCCTAGTGCCATTAGGCTTAACATGGCAATAAATACATAACCACGCGTGTAATTGGTTTTGATAATGGGCAAACTAATAGAAAAGGCTAAAACGGGTAAAAAGGCAAAATCAACCAAAGCAATCAGTTCATCGGGAAGGAGTTCGGAGTAAAAAGGTAAGACACGCCCATAAACCCATAACAACGCTAAACCTGCTAAGTTAGCGCCGGTTGCTGTGGCTTCGCCTGTCCAATTACCCACTGCGGTTAATAAGAAGCCGGCAATAACAGCCACGGTATAACCGAGAAGCATTTCATGCGCATGCCAATAGGTGTTGGAAAAATAATTATCCATCACTAAACTGCCATCATAGACAGATCGCCATAACACCATTAACACTAAAGCGGATAAGCCAGATAAAGCAAAAAAGGTTCTAAAACCCAGGGCAAAAAACGGGATATTAAAGTTATTATTCATTTTTTATTGACTCTCTAGCCAAGCGAGTTCATTTTCACTAAAGCCTACTTTTAAGCGGACTTGTTTATTGAACGGGCCTTTAGGCTTGCTTTTATAGTATTTTAAAATTAATTCTTGAAATGCTTGATCAGAATTAAGTTGTTGTTCTTGGCATTGGTAATGAAACCAATCTGAACCAAATTGCACATGTTGCTGCTCGTCGTGGAAAATACGCTCAAGGATTTTCACTCCTTGTTGATCATTGATATTGCAGAATTTTTCTATCATAGCGGGCGTAACGTCTAAACCTCTTGCTTCCATACAGCGCGGAATGATCGCTAGGCGCGCTAAAAGGTCACTAGCGGTATCTTGTGCATGCTCCCATAAACCTTGATGCGCAGGTAAGTCACCATAATCAATGCCATGCTTACGTAGATGTTCACGTATTAAAGTAAAATGTAAGGCCTCTTCTTGTGCAACTTGCAACCAGTCGTGATAGAACTTTAACGGCATGCCGCGAAAGCGATACAACATATCCCACGCCAGATAAATGGCAATGAATTCAATATGAGCTAAAGCATGATAAAAAGCTTGTACACCTTCAGGTGAACCTAATTTACGACGAATCATAAACTTAGGGGCAAGTAACTCGGGTTTTTCAGGAAAACGAACCTGACTTATATTATGGGGTTCGGAAATAGCAGAAAATTGCAGTGCGCCTTGTTGATGTAATTGCCACGCTTGTGCTGTTAATTGTAACTTTTCATCAATATCTGTTCGATATAAACAGGCTTCGGCAAAATCAAAAATATTATTCATTCACGCAGCGGGTCTACCGAAAATATAGGATATAGCGAAGCATTATAACGAATAAAGACGGATTGTGTGAATAACTCAGAATCTGATTCAGGGTAAACGCATTAAAATTATGCCTCCTCCTTATTTCGCGTAGTAACCCCTACAGTATTAAGCATAGCCGAACAACCCCTGCCCTTCAATATCCAGCCAAATATGCTGAAATACGCGAGCCGTATTGTAAATTCCCTATTGTCAGATTATTTTGATCAGCGCCCTTAAAACCTGCGGTAAAAAAGTTGCCATACGTCCGCTAAAGATAATGACTGGATATATAAGAAATGCCAACATTGATGTCAAATAAGTAACGGCAAGTAGGTTCTATTAAGGAGTTCCATATATGAGTTCGAGATGAACAATCAGGATTCTTTTACCCCACTTGAATATCAGCATTCGCATAGCGGACATTTTTAAGATACGGAGTGGCCAATATATACGCCAAAGTTAAGGGCCCAAGACGACCGACAATCATAAGAAAAATAACCACTAACTCGCCTGAGGAACTTAATTCATTTGTCAGACCACGCGATAAACCAACCGTACTAAGCGCCGAAACGACTTCAAAAACAATATCAATAAATTCAGCTTGTTCAGTCACCGTCAGTATAAAGGTTCCTAAAAATATTAAAATCATAGAAATAATGGTTAGAGCTAACGCTTTCATTACCTGCTTGGCAGGAATCGTTCGGCGCATAAAAATAACTTCATCGCTACGATTTAAAAAAGAATAAGTAGCCATTATTAACACGACAAAGGTACCTACTTTAATACCGCCAGCCGTACTTAACGATCCGCCGCCAATAAACATTAACATAATCATTAACAGCGTTGATGCATCAGTCAGTTGCTCTATGGCCAAAGTATTAAATCCAGCCGTTCTCGGAGTGACTGCTTGAAACCAGGCGGCAATGGCTTGTTGCGACAAAGGTAATGAACCCAGCGTATTAGGGTTATTGGTTTCCAATGCCCAAATCAGTAAAAAACTGATGACATTTAATAGCAAGGTAGCCAAGAGCACCATTTTGGTATTAGCACTTAACTTAGACCATTTTTTATGTTGACGCAGATCAAGTAGTACGGCAAAACCTATACCGCCAATAATGAGTAGTGCTGTAATAATAAGATTAACCTGTATATCGTCTGAATATTGCATTAAGTTATTGCTATACAGTGAAAACCCTGCATTATTAAACGCTGAAATTGAATGAAAAGCGGCTTCATGCAGTGCTTGAGAAAATCCTGCAGTTTCTAGCCATAGCGGGGTTAACAGTAAAATCCCCAAAAGTTCAAAGCCTAAAGAGTAAAACAATACATATTTGGCGATTTGTAAGGTTTTCTTTAGGCTAGTTTGATTAAAAGCCTCCATAGCCACTAACTGTTGTCCAATGCCAATTTTGGTACCTAGGCTCATAGCAGCAACTACCGCGAAAGTGATAAAGCCCAGTCCTCCAGTTTGTATGAGCAAAGCAATAACGATTTGTCCAAATAAAGTAAAGTGCGCGCCGGTATCTAAAACCACCAGTCCTGTCACCGTGACCGCTGATGTTGCCGTAAAAAGGGCTTGCTGCCAGCCTGTTTCCGTATGTGATGCGATGGGTAGTTTTAATAATAGAGTTCCTAAGCAAATAAGTATCAAAAAACCCAGTGATAAAACCGCCGGCGGGCTAAAATTGATTAGCTTATCTCTTTGCTCTGCTATATTTCTATAGAAAAAAAGATGAGGATCCCATTTTTTCATCAGTAATTAAAATCTAGGTGCAATGTTTTTCAAAGCACCTAACGAACCTGCCAAAATTAATGTATCCCCTGTTTCTAAAGTAAAATCAGCATTAACTGAATAGATCAGCTCTTTTTTTCGCCTAAGCAACAACACGCTGACTAAGCCTTTCTCTTCTCTGTCTCCTAGTAACTCACCGACAGATAGGCCACTCGTCTTACTTATAATTTCGATATCAACAATGTAGACATTACCGCCTATATGCATGAATTCTTTTATCATGGGGTAATTCAGTGTTTGGGCGACCTTTACACCCATTTCTTCTTCCGGGTGAATAATTCGGCTGACCCCCAACCTAGTCAGAATGGCATGATGAGATTTTGAGGTAGCTTTGGCCCAAATGTCTTTGATACCCATATTTTTCAAGTGCAAGACACATAAAATGCTAGCTTCTAAATTACTGCCTATGCCAACGAGTACGGCATCACAAGATTGGAGGTTTAATTCTTGTAAAGCTTGTTCATCCGATGCATCAGTAATCGCCGCATAAGTGAGGGTATCTGCCAGTTTATTGACTAAAATGGGGTTAATATCCACACCAATAACCGAATGACCAAAACCAATTAATTCAATTGATGCCGCAGCACCAAATGTACCAAGACCTATTACTGCGAACTGCGCCATATTTATCTCGAAAAATGAATAACTCAACGGAATGATTGTAAATAAGTTTGCAGAACAATACTTGATTATTTATGTATGACCTATTATTAAATGCAGATACCCACTTGACAGGAGGCAACTAAGACCATTTCTCTTTGTAAGCATTCAGACCCCTACAATAAAAAACGCCCCAAGCGACTAAAAAATGCCGTACATTGCTGTACATTATTGCTCATGAAATTAAGCAACCATGACCTACTGCAACTAGGCGATAAAGACAAACCTCACAAAATAGCTCGCGCCCAGCCAGTAGCGATTTGCCTTGGGAATAAATCGGACTCAGACTTAGAAAATGCGCTGACCCAACTAGATGATGAGTTAACGGATACAGGAAATAGGATTTTTCGTATATTTTTTAGACAAAAAGGTGAATATATGCTTGCAGGAAATAAGCATTTTAAGAAAATAGCAATTGTTTATGTCGCTATGATTTTGTCTGGCTGCTTAGTTATGCGTAGCTATAATGATGAGATAACTGACACCATTAAATTAGTTGAGCAAAATCAATTAACGCCGGCATTAGCGGGCTTAGCAATCATCAGATAGTGCGCGTTATCGAGATCGGGATAGTTGGAATAGTAGTTCTAGCCAAGCCTCATTACGCTCTAATTCAAATACTCACTATACAGAAATAGAGCAAAACTATAGTTATGTCGAATATGGTGAATTGCGTAAGTTCGTTGGCGAGATTATTAAACGAGGCGACTTTAGAATTTCAGCTACCAACTTAAGGTGGGACAGAAATTATGAAAACAGAAGTCAGGAGTGCAATAGCTTTAGCTATTGCTGTTTCGGAAATAGCTAAAGCGTGTCACTCCAGTGATTTGTCCCGCTTTAAATGCGTAGCCCATTCCTTAAAGCAA